>DASYDR010000321.1:0-24562 GCA_036499545.1 Roseomonas sp.
CGTCATCGCGCCCGATGTCGGCGGCGCCTTCGGCCTGAAGGAATCCCCCTTCCCGGAATATGGGCTGGCGCTGATCGCCGCGCGCCGGATCGGGCGCGACGTGCTCTGGGTGGGCGAGCGCAGCGAGAGCTTCATCGCCGACCATCACGCACGCGACATGCATTCGACCGTCACCCTGGCGCTGGACGAGGACGGCATCTTCCAGGCGCTGCATATCGAGACCCTGGCCAATCTCGGCGCCTACCTCTCCTGGAACGGCGTGCATGTGCCGACCAACAATCTGGGCGGGCTGTCCGGCGTCTACCGTTGCAAACGCATCCATGCCCGCATCCGTGGCGTCTTCACCCATACGCCGCCGACCTCACCCTATCGCGGTGCCGGCCGGCCGGAAGCGACCTATGCCATCGAACGCGCCATCGACCTGGCGGCGCTGCGGCTCGGCATCGACCGGGTGGAACTGCGCCGGCGCAACCTGATCGCGCCGGCGCAGATGCCCTGGGCCACCGGCTTCGTCTTCACCTACGATTCCGGCGAATTCGAACGCAACATGGATGACGCGCTCGCGCTGTCGGACTGGCGCGGCGTCGAAGCGCGGCGTGCGGCCGCGAAGGCGCGCGGCCGGCTGCTCGGCATCGGTGTCGCGAATGCCATCGAGATCGCCAATGGCCCGGTCACCGGGCCCTTCACCGAAAGCGCCGATGTCAGCTTCGACGCCACCGGCGCGGCGACGGTGACGCTCGGCGTGCATTCGCAGGGGCAGGGTCATCTGATCACCTTCGCGCAGATCGCCGCGGATCTGCTCGGCCTGATGCCGGAGGATATCCGGGTGCGCTTCGGCGATACCGAACAGATCGAGCACGGCACCGGCACCTTCGGCTCCCGCTCCGTCGTCGCCGGCGGCGCCGCGCTGGCGCGGGCGGCGGAAGGCATCGTCGCGCGCGGCCGGCGTATCGCGGCCGCGCAGTTCGAATGCGCCGAAAGCGATGTCGGCTTCGACGCCGCCGGCTTCCAGGTGCTCGGCACCGATCGCCGGCTGTCGATGCGGGAGGTGGCGCGCCTGGCCTTCCGCCTGCCGCCGGGTCGCATCGACGGCCTCGGCCTGTCGGAAAAAGCGATCGTCGCGCCGAATGGCCCGAGCTTCCCGAACGGCTGCCATGTCTGCGAAGTGGAGATCGACCCCGAGACCGGCACCTGGGACATCACCCGCTATACGGTGGTCGATGATGTCGGCCGGGTGATCAACCCGAAGCTGGTGAAGGGCCAGATCCATGGCGGCGTCGCGCAGGGCGTCGGCCAGATCCTGGGCGAGGCGATCCGCTACGACGCGGCGGGGCAATGCCTCAGCGGCTCCTTCATGGATTACCAGATGCCGCGGGCATCCGATCTTCCCTCCATCGCCTGCAAGAGCAACGAGGTCCCGACCGCCATGAATCCCCTGGGGGCGAAAGGCGCCGGCGAGGCCGGCACGGTCGGCGCGCTGGTCGTCGTCATCAATGCGCTGGCCGATGCCCTGGCGCCGCTCGGCATCGACCATGTCGACATGCCGGCGACGCCGGAGCGCCTGTGGCGCGCCATCCGCGGGGTGTGTGCCGCATGAGCGCGCCCAGCCCACGCCGCGTCGCCCTGGTCACCGGCGCCACCGAAGGCCTCGGCCAGGCCATCGCCTTCGACCTGGCCCGGCACGGCTACGACGTCGCGGCGACCGAATTGTCGCCAGCACCGCTGGCCGCCACCATTGCCGGCATCGAAGGCGCGGGTGGGCGCGGCCTGGCGGTGGCACTCGACCTGCGCGACCAGGGCTCGATCGAAGCGGCGCTGGATGCGACGGCCGCGTCGCTCGGCCCGATCGACCTGCTGGTGAACAACGCCGCCTTCACCCTGAACCGCCCGGCGGCCGACTTCGCCTGGGACGAGTGGGACGCGGTGATGAACGTGAACCTGAAGGGCACCTATTTCCTCACCACCGGCTATGCGCGGCGGTGCTTCGCGGCCGGCCGCCAGGGATCGGTCGTGATGATGGCCTCCACGCATGGGCTAACCGGCCTCTCCGGGCGGTCGGTCTATGGCATCGCCAAGGGCGGCATCGTGCAGATGACGCGCATGCTGGCGATCGAATGGGCGGAACGGGGGCTGCGCGTGAATGCCGTGGCGCCCAGCACCATCATCACCCCCTCCCGCGCCGTCATGCTGGCCGATCCGGCGCGGCGCGACGGCATGCTGGCCCGCATCCCGCAGCGGCGCTTCCCGCTGCCGGAGGAGGTGGCGGCGGCCGTCCGCTACCTGGGCGGCGCGGAAGCGGCCTCGGTGACCGGCCAGATCCTGGCGGTGGATGGCGGCCTGACCGCGGCTTGAGTGGCCTGGACCGCAGCCTTCTCTGTAGAACAGGGCAGCGCGGGAAAGGGTTCGGGCATGGCGGCGGAATCGGCGGGGTTGGGCCTGGGGCAGGCGGTGGCGCTGCTGGCCGCGGGGGTGGTCGCGGTCCCGTTGTTCCGCAAAGCCGGTCTCGGCTCGGTGCTTGGCTATCTCGCCGCTGGCCTCGCGATCGGCCCTTTCGGTATCGGCGTGGTGCAGGACCCGGTCGCGATCCTGCATGTGGCCGAACTCGGCGTCGTGCTGTTCCTCTTCCTGATCGGGCTGGAGATGCGGCCGTCGCGCCTCTGGTCGCTGCGGGGCGATATCTTCGGCCTCGGCGTCGCCCAGGTGCTGACCTGCGGCGCGCTGCTGTCGGGCGCGGCGATGCTGGGCGGCCTGCCGCCGGTCGCGGCGGTGATCGGCGCCATGGGCTTCGTGCTGTCCTCCACCGCCGTCATCATGCAGATGCTGGAAGAACGGGGCGAAGCCGCGACGCCCGCCGGCCAGCGCGCGGTCGCGGTGCTGCTGCTGGAAGACCTGGCGATCGTGCCGCTGCTGGCGCTGGTCGCCATCCTGGCCTCGCTCACCGGCAATGCCGCCGCCGCGACGCGCCCGGCCTGGCAGAGCATCGGCATCGCCATCGCCTCGATCGCCGTGCTGGTCGCGGCCGGGCGCTGGCTGCTGAACCCGCTGTTCCGCATCCTGGCGCAATCGGGCGCGCGGGAGGTGATGACGGCGGCCGCGCTGCTGGTGGTGCTCGGCGCCGCGCTCTTCATGCAATGGGGCGGGCTGTCGATGGCGATGGGCGCCTTCCTGGCCGGCGTGCTGCTCTCGGAATCGACCTTCCGCCATCAGCTCGAAGCCGATGTGGAGCCGTTTCGCGGCATCCTGCTCGGCCTGTTCTTCCTCAGCGTCGGCATGTCGCTCGACCTCGCGGTCGTCGCGGCGGAATGGCGGCTGGTGGCGGCCGGCGTCATCACCTTCATGCTGGTCAAAGCGACCGGCATCTACGGCATCGCCCGGCTCTTCGGCGCCCGGCATCCGGAGGCATGGAAGCGCGCGGCGCTGTTCGCCCAGGGCGGCGAATTCGCCTTCGTGCTCTATACGGCGGGGCTCTCGGCCGGGCTCTTCGATGCCCGCACCGGCGCCGCGCTCTCCGCTGTCGTCATCCTCTCGATGGCGCTGACGCCGCTGCTGGTGATGGCGGCCGACCGGCTGCTGCCGGCGCCGCCGCCCGATTCGCTGGATGGGGTGGAAGCGCCGGTGAACCTGGCCGGCCGGCTGCTGATCATCGGCTTTGGGCGCTTCGCCCAGCTGGTGAGCCAGCCTTTGCTGCTGCGCGGCTGCGACGTCTCGCTGATCGAGACCGACGTGGAGATGATCCAGGCGGCCGGGCAATTCGGCTTCAAGGTCTATTATGGCGACGGCACCCGGCTCGACGTGCTGCGCGCCTCCGGCGCCGAGACGGCCGAGGCGATCCTGGTCTGCGTCGACAAGCCGGAGACGGCGGATCGCATCGTGGCGCTCTGCAAGGCGGAATTTCCGCTGGCCAAGCTCTTCGTCCGCGCCTTCGACCGCGGCCATGCGATGCGCCTGCTGCAGGTGGGCGTCGACTATCAGATCCGCGAAACCCTGGAATCGGCGCTGGTCTACAGCCGGGCGGTGCTGGTCGGCCTGGGCGTGGAGGAGACCGAAGCGGATGAGCTGGTGGCCGAAGTCCGCCGCCGCGACGCGCAACGGCTGGACCTGCAGGTCGTCGGCGGCATCCGGGCCGGCCTGGCGCTGGTCCGCGGCAATATGGAAACGCCGCAGCCGGCCCCGCTGGCGACGCCGAGCCGGGAGGCCCGCCCGCTGAGCGCCGAAACCGCCGATCTGCTGGATCGTGCCGCGGCGCGAGAAGGCGCTTGACGCGGCCCATGGCGGACACGGATCTTCGTCCGAACGTGAAACGGGGCCGGAGCCGATCATGTTCACCGATGCCTTCACCTCCTTTCATACGGCACTCAGCCTGATCGCCATCGTGGCCGGCTTTCCCGTCCTTGCCGGTCTGGTCGGCGGGCGGCTGCGCAGCCTGCCGACCGGGGTGTTCCTGGTGACCGCCATCCTGACCAGCGTCACTGGCTACGGCTTTCCGTTCAACGGCGTGCTGCCGTCCCATATCGTCGGCGCGGTCGCGCTGGTGGTGCTGGCGCTGGTGCTGGCCGCGCGCTACGGCTTTCGCCTCGCCGGGGCCTGGCGCGGTGTCTATGCCGTCGGCATGGTCATCAGCCACTACCTGCTGATCTTCGTGCTGATCGCGCAGCTCTTCATGAAGGTGCCGGCGCTGCACGCTCTGGCCCCCACCGGCGGGGAGCCGCCCTTCGCCATCACGCAGGGGATCGCGCTGCTGCTTTTCATCATCACCGGCGTGCTGGCCGCGCGCCGCTTCCGCCCGGCGCTGTCCGTGGCGGCCTGAGGCATCGCCGCGCGGCAGGAGGGGCGGCACGAGCCCACCATCTTGTCACTGCGCGGCGGTGGACGGCACACTCCCCGGATGCGGGTCGCGACCTGGCCGTGCCGGCGCAGGCCGCGAATGATCGCGCCGGGAGGGGAAATGCCATGCTGCGACGCGACGTCCTGAAAGCTTCGGCGGCGGCGGGGGCCACCATGCTGGCCGCGCCGCGCCTGGCGGCGGCACAGGGGCAGCGGGTGCTGCGTTTCGCCCCGCAGGCGGATCTCGCGATCCTCGACCCGATCACCACGACCGGTTTCGTCACCCGCAACCATGCCTTCCTGGTGTTCGACACCCTCTATGGCTGGGACGACCAGTACCGGGCGCAGCCGCAGATGGTGGCCGGCCATACGGTCGAGGATGACGGCCGCACCTGGACGATGACGCTGCGCGAAGGGCTGCGCTTCCACGATGGGGAGCCGGTGCGGGCGCGCGACGCCGTCGCCAGCCTCAAGCGCTGGGGCCTCAGGGACCAGTTCGGGCTGGCCCTGATGGCGGCGGTGGACGAGGTGACCGCGACGTCCGACCGCGTCCTGCGCTGGCGCCTGAAGCGGCCCTTCCCGCTGCTGCCCGACGCGCTCGCGAAGGTGGGTGCCAATGTCGCCTTCATCATGCCGGAGCGGCTGGCGAATGCCGATGCCGCGCAGCCGATCAGCGACATGGTCGGCAGCGGCCCCTATCGCTTCGTCGCCAATGAGCGGGTGCCGGGCTCGCGCAACGTCTATGCCCGCTTCGATGGCTATGTGCCGCGCCCGGAGGGCACGACGAGCCTGCTCGCCGGTCCGAAGCACGTGCATTTCGACCGCGTCGAATGGCTGACCATCCCCGATGCCAGCACCGCCGCGGCGGCGCTGCAGCGGGGCGAGATCGACTGGTGGGAACAGCCGACCGTCGATCTGCTGCCGATCCTGCGGCGGGCCCGAGGGCTGAAGATCGAAACCCTCGATCCGACCGGCGCCATCGGCATCCTGCGCTTCAACCACCTGCAGCCGCCCTTCGACAATGTCGGCATCCGCCGCGCGGTGCTGGGCGCGATATCCCAGGCCGATGTGATGACCGCGGTGGCGGGCACCGATCGCGCCCTGTGGCAGGACGGCATCGGCTTCTTCGCGCCGGGATCGGTCATGGCCAGCGACGAGGGCATGCAGGCCCTCACGGCGCCGCGTGACCTCGCCGCGTCCCGGCGGGCGCTGGAGCAGGCGGGCTACAAGGGCGAGAAGGTGCTGCTGATGGCGCCGACCGATTTCCCCGCGATCAATGCGATGAGCGAGGTGGTGGGCGACGTGTTCCGCCGGCTCGGCATGAATCTCGACTACGCGGCGATGGACTGGGGCAGCTCCCTGACCCGGCAGGCCAATCGCGAGCCGGTCGAGCGCGGCGGCTACAGCGCCTTCTGCACCTATACGGCGGGCGTCAACCAGTTCAACCCGGCCGCGCACAACTTCATCCGCGGCAGCGGCCTGACCGCGACCTTCGGCTGGTCCACCAGCGCGCGGCTGGAGGAACTGCGCAATGAATGGCTGCAATCCGCGGATGACGACACGCGCCGGCGGATCGGGCGCGACATGCAGCGCCAGGCCTTCGCGGACGTGCCCTATGTGCCGCTCGGGCAATTCTATCAGCCGACCGCCTATCGCGGGGATCTGTCCGACATGCTGAAGGGCCTGGCGCTGTTCTGGAATGTCCGGCGGGGCTGAGGGAATGCTGCCCGTCACCGGCTATGCCGAAGGCTGGAGCGTCCGCCAGGGCGAGAGCATCCGCTTCATGATCGGGGTCCAGGGCGGCGGGCGCTATCGCGCCCGTGTCGCCCGCATCCTGTGCGGCGATCCGAACCCCGCCGGGCCGGGCTATCGCGAGGTGCCGATGCCCTGCGGCATCGAAGGCGAGCATGCCGGGATGGAGCAGCCGATCCGGCTCGGCTCCTGCGTCGCCGTGCCGGCGCTCGATCTCGGGGCCGGCGCCGCCCCGATCGCGCTGCTGGCGACGATCTGGCCGACCCGCCCGGATGCCGGGGACCAGGCGGTGCTGAGCTGGAGCGGCGGCGGCGTGACACTGACCCTGGGCTGCGGCCCGGAGGGCGCCACCTGCCGGCTCGAAACCGCCGGTACCGTGGTGTCGCTCACGGCGGCGGCGGCGCTGACCGGGCACGCCTGGCACGACATCGCCTGCCGCATCGACCCGGCGCGCGGTGTGCTGGAACTGGCGCAGGCACCGCGGCGGCCGCGCCTCGACCGCGTGGAGCAGGCGGAACGCACCGCCGTCCTTCCCGCCGGCGGCATGCCGTCCGGGCCTGGTGCCGCCGCGATCGCGGCCAGATGCCATGGCGGCCGGATGGACCGGCATTTCGACGGCAAGATCGCGCGCCCGCGCATCCTGCGCAGCCCGGACGCGCTCGCGTCGCTGCTCCGCCTGCAGGCCGCCGGCACCTCGGCGGCGGCGGCAGAGACCGTCGCTGATTGGGATTTCAGCATCGGCATTCCGACCGATGCCGTGGCCGATACCGGGCCGGGGCGCTGGCACGGGCGCTGCGTGAACCTGCCGATGCGCGCCATGACCGGCCCGAACTGGACCGGCGCCGCCCATCGCTGGACCGAGGCGCCACGCGACTACGATGCGATCCACTTCCACAGCGATGATATCGGCGATGCGGACTGGGCGCCCTCGCTCACGCTCGCGGTGCCGCGGGACTGGCCGAGCGGCGTCTACGCGCTGCACCTGGAGACGGATGCGGGCCGCGACAACATTGTCTTCTACGTGCGCGCGCGGCTGCCCGGGCGCCAGGCGCGCGTCGCCTTCCTGGCGCCGACCTTCAGCTACACCATCTATGGCCAGTTCGTGCGGCCGGGCCGGCAGCAGGAGATCGCGGCCAGGGCCGCGGCCTGGGGCGCGCTGCCGCAGGCGCCGGACGGGCATCCGGAGTATGGGCTGTCGCCCTATAACCTCCATGCCGATGGCAGCGGCGTCGCCATGGCCAGCATGCGCCGGCCGATGATCGACAAGCGCGTCGGCCAGTTCCATCTGATGGACCCGGACCCCGCGGGCTCCGGCACCTACTGGATCGCCGCCGACAGCTACGTCACCGACCTGCTGGACCGAAGCGGCATCGGCTTCGAGGTGATCACCGACCACGACCTGCATGCCGAAGGCGCGGCGCTGCTGTCGCATTACGACGTCGTGCTGACCGGGCAGCATCCCGAATACCACAGCGTCGAGACGCTGGACGCGATCGCCACCTATCTCGAAACCGGCGGGCGCTTCGTCTATCTCGGCGGCAACGGCTTCTACTGGCGCGTGGCGCCGCCTGCCGACGGCCCCTGGGCGCTGGAGATCCGCCGCGCCGAAGGCGGCATCCGGCTGTGGGAGGCCGCGCCGGGCGAGGGCTACCACGCCTTCGACGGCGGCTATGGCGGGTTGTGGCGGCGGCTCGGCCGGCCGCCGCAGGCCCTCGTCGGCGTCGGCTTCAGCAGCCAGGGCGTCTACAAGGGTTTCCCCTATACCTTCGCGGACGCCATCCTGGACCCGCGCGTCGCCTTCCTGCGCCAGGGGCTGGATGACATCGCGGTGCCCGGCGGGATCTTCGGCGAGCGCGGCCTGATGGGCGGCGGCGCGGCCGGGCACGAGCTGGACCGGGCCGATGTGGCGCTCGGCACGCCGCGCCATGCCCTCGTCATCGCCAGCGCCGTGGTGACGGACCCGAGCTACCAGCCGGTGAACGAGGAACGGCGCGACCACACCTGGCCGGGCAGGCGGGAGGACCTCATCCGCTCCGACCTGACCTTCTTCGAGACGCCGAATGGCGGCGCGGTCTTCTCGGTGGGCTCGATGAACTTCATCGGCGCCCTGCCGGTCGATGGCTATGCCAATCCGGTCGCGCGGCTGGTCGAGAACCTGGTGCGGCGCTTCGCCGACCCGACACCCTTTCCGCCGCCGCTCAGGCCCTGAACGCTTCCCGCCCGCCGACATAGGTGGCGAGCACCCGCGTCTGCCGGATGCTCTCCGCGGTGGCCGCCAGGATGTCGCGGTCGAGGATCGCGAAATCGGCGAGCTTGCCGATCTCGAGCGTGCCCTTCTCCGTCTCCTCCCGCTGCGCCCAGGCGCCGAGGCTCGTATAGGCGGCCAGCGCTTCGTACGGCGTCACCGCTTCCCGCGCGTCGAGATCGGCGCCGGAGGCGGTGCGGCGGCCGACCATGGCGGCCAGCGCAGTGAAGGGGCTGACCCGGCAGACCGCGAAATCGGAATGGCCGGGGGCGGGAATGCCGGCATCGATCAGGCTGCGATGCGGCCACATGTGCCGCATCGCCTCCTGCCCGCGATTGGCGGCATAGGCTTCGCCGAGCTCATCCATGAAGCCGGTGGCGGAGCTGTCGACGAAGCCGCCGGCCTTGAGCCGCGCCAGGATCGGCGGCGTCACGTGGCAACAGTGTTCCACCCGCATCCGGTGATCGGCGACCGGATGCGCGGCCAGCGCCGCTTCCATGACGTCGAGCGCGAAATCGATGCCGCGATCGCCGACGCCTTCGATCATCACCTGCAGCCCGGCCTTGTGCGCGGCGGTGGCGCGCGCGGTCAGGTCACCCTTGTCGTAGAGCAGCATGCCGGTATTCGGCACCGGCTCGCCCGGCACCGGCGTGCCGCGATAGGGCTCCCAATAGGCGGCGGTGCGGCCGGAGGTGGAGCAGTCCGGGCACCATTCCACGCCGACCAGCCGCAGCCATTCATCGCCGAAGCCGGACTGGATGCCGGCGCCGATCAGATGCGGGATCAGCGCCTCCTCCCGCCCGCTGGCGATGATGCCCATGCGCAGGCGCCACAGGCCTTCGCGCCGCATGCGCTGATAGGCGCGGATCGCGACCGAAGGGCAGAGCGAATTGGCGACCGAGGTGATGCCATGCGCCAGGCATTCATCCTGCACCGTCTCCATGCCGGCGATGATGTCGGCCTCGCTGTCGGCACCATGGATCGCGGTGAGGAAGATATGCGCCGCCGTCTCCCGCACCAGGCCTGTGAAGGCGCCCGTCACGGGATCGCGGTCGAAGCGGCCGAAGGGCGGGTCGACCGCCTCGGGCCCGATGCCGCAGGCGGTGAAGGCGGCGGTATTGGCGAGGCCGAGATGGCCGTCGGTGCGCAGGATGAAGACCGGCCGGCCGCCGCCGGCGGCATCCAGCTCCGCCAGCGTCGGATAGCCGCCGGAGGCGCGCTCGTTCAGCCGGTAGAAGCTGGCCCAGCGCCCTGGCGGCAGCGCCGCGCAGCGCCCCCGGATCGCGCCGAGCACCGCCTCGCGCGTCTGTACCCGGTCGGGCGAGAGCAGCACCCAGCCCTGCAGCCGGACCGCATAGGCATCCGGATGCGCGTGGCTGTCGACGATGCCGGGGATGACGCGATGCCCCGCGGCATCCACCACCCGCGTGCCGGTGCCGGCCAGCCCGCGCATCGCCACGTTGTCGCCCAGCGCGACGATGCGGCCGCCTTGCACGGCGAGCGCCTGCCGCTCCTCGCCTGGCGCCGCCATGGTGGCGATCCGGGCATTCAGCAGGATGATGTCGGGGGCGGCCATCACGCGGCCATCCGGTCGAGGCGATCGCGCAGCCGGTACCATTCGCCGATCACCGGCAGCACCAGCGAAGGATCGCCGCGATAGAGCGGCCGGGTCGGGAAATGCAGCCCGTCGAGGGCGAAGGCCTCGTTGGCGGCGCCGGCGATCTTCAGCGCCACCCGGTGGCCGAGCCAGGTCGCCATGGCGACGCCGCTGCCCTGGCAGCCGGCCGCGTAATGCATCCCGTCCTGTACGCCGATATGCGGCAACTCGTCGAAGGTGAAGGCGACGTTCCCCGTCCAGGCATGGGTGATCTTCACCGCCGCCAGTTCGGGAAAGCACTCCACCATCGCCGCCCGCAGCGCCGGCGCCGCCTGTTCCGCGGTGACGCTGCGGAAGGAGGCGCGGCCGCCCCAGATCACCCGCCTGCCATCCGGCGAGGGGCGGAAATAATTCAGCACCCGCTTGGTGTCGGAGATCATGCGACGGCCGGGAAACAGCCGCTCGATGGTCGCTTCCGGCAATTCCTCGGTCGCGATGATGTAGGAGGCAAGCGGCACCAGCCGTCGCGCCAGCCAGGGCATGGCCGCGCCCTTCGCCTTGTCCAGGCTGTAGCCATTGGTCGCGACCAGCACCGCGCGGGCGCGCATCGCGCCGCGATCGGTGACGACGCGGAAGCCGTCACCCTCCCGCGCGATGCGCTGCACGCGGACGCCATCGACCAGCAGCGCGCCGGCGCGTTCGGCCGCCGCGGCCAGGCCGCGCGCGTATTTGCCGGGATGCAGGCTGCCCGAGGCCGCGGCCTGCATGCCGCCGTGATACAGGTCGCTGCCCAGCGCTTCCCGCTGGCGCGCGCGGGGCAGCATCTCGGTCGGCAGGCCGGTGACCTCGGCGAGGAAGCCGGCCTTGGCTTCCAGCGCGGCGTAATGCTTCGGCGTCCAGGCCGGCACGAAGCGGCCGCAGCGGATATAGTCGCAGTCGATGCCTTCGCGCGCGATCGTCTCCTCGATGAAGGGGAAGCTGGCGGCGGCGGCATCGGCCAGGCGGCGGGCGCCGTCCTTGCCATGCGTCGCCTCCAGCGCGCCGGAGGCGACCTTGAGCCCGCCCGAGACCATGCCGCCATTGCGCGACGAAGCCCCCCAGCCGATGCGTTCGGCATCGATCACGACGGGCTCGTGGCCCAGGCGGCGAAGCGTCAGGGCGGCCGACAGCCCGGCATAGCCGCCGCCCACGATCGCGACATCGGCGATGTCCGGCAGGGCCTGCCGGTGCTCCGCCGGCTCGGCCGCTTCCCACCACCAGGGCTTCGACTGGAACCCCGCCGCGAAGATGGATGCCGACAAGATCGTCCTCCCGCGCGAATTTGCCTTCACCTGCCGGGCGCGGCGCGCTTCAATCCGTCCCAGGGAAGGTTCACGCCTGCGGCAACAAGCTGCAAGGGGAGAGTGCGCTTATGCACCAGACCGGGATTCAGACGTTCCAGGAAGATTGCGTCGGGCTCGCGCGGGACAAGCACGCGCGCGGGGACATCAGCCGCCGCGCCATGCTGCAGGCGCTGGTGGCGCTCGGCGCCGCCCCTTTGCTGGCGCGGGAGGCCCGGGCCCAGGGCAGCCGCGAACTGGTGATGGTGAATTGGGGCGGCGTTGCCAATCAGGGCTTCGGCGAGAATTACGGTGCCCCCTTCGTGGCCGAGAATGCCGGCTGGCGCGTCAGCCAGGACAGCACCGGGCCATCCGCCGGCCGCATCCGCAGCATGGTCGAAAGCGGCCGCGTGACCTGGGATCTCTGCGACAGCTCCGCAACCTCGGCGATCTTCCTCGGGCGCGCCAATCTGCTGGAGCGCATCGACTATGGCGTCGCGAAGCGGGAGGATGTGCTGAGCCCGGTCTTCGCGATGGAGCACGGCGCGGCGCCCTATTCCTTCAGCTCCGTCCTGGTCTACGACAGCAGCAAGTTCCCGACCCCGCCGCAGAACTGGGCCGATTTCTGGGATCTGCGCCGCTTTCCCGGCACCCGCCTGCTGCGGCGCGATGCCACGACCTCGCTCGACGGCGCGCAGATGTCGCTGGGCAAGGATCCCGGCAATCTCTACCCGCTCGATATCCGGGCCTGCCTGCGCCGGGTCGCGGAGCTGCGCCGCAACTGCGTCTATTGGACCAATGGCAGCGAGAGCGAGCAGTATCTGCGCACCGGCGAAGCGGTGATGGGCATGATCTGGCACACCCGCGCCAAGGTGCTAGAGCAGGAGAGCAATGGCCGGCTGAAGTTCATCTGGAACCAGGGGCTGCTGCAGGCCGGGATCATGGTGATCCCGCGCGGCAATCCGGGCGGCGCCATGGCGCAGCGGCTGCTGGCCAGCATGCTGGCCAAGCCGGAGCCGCAGGTGAAGCTGCTGGAATTCCTGGGCAATGGCCCGACCAACCCGCGCGCCGCGGCGCTGGTGCCGGAGCCGCTGAAGCGCTTCAACCCGACCGATCCCGCCAATGCCCGCCTGCAGGTGCCGCTGGATGGCGTCTGGTGGGGCGAGAACTACCAGAGCGTGAACGCCGACTTCATCGACACCATCACCGGCTGACGCGCCGGTCGAAGCCTCGGTGACGCAACGCGTGCGCCGCGCGGGCATCGTCCCGCGCGGTTGAAGGATCCGCCATGGCCCTGCCGCCCCCGCCGCGACGCCCCGACCCGGACCGCATCCCGACCGAGCAGGAACTGCGCGAGGATCTCGCCGCCGCCTACCGCCTGATCGCGATCTTCGGCATGACCGACCTGGTCTTCACCCATCTCTCGGTGCGCCTGCCCGGCGATGGGCACCGCTTCCTGGTGAACCCCTACGGCATGCTGTTCGAGGAGATCACTGCCTCCGCCCTCGTCACCGTCGATGCGGATGGGGAGCCGCTGCAGCCGACCAGCTGGCCGGTCAATCCGGCGGGCTTCGTCATCCATTCCGCCGTGCATCGCGGCCAGCCCGATGCCGCCTGCGTGATGCACACCCATACCCTGGCCGGCATGGCGGTCGCGGCGCAGAAGGGCGGGCTGCTGCCGCTGAACCAGATCTCGATGGAATTCGCCGGCCGCGTGGTGACGCATGACTACGAAGGCGTCGCGGCGGACGACAACCTGTCGGAGCGGGAGCGGCTGGTGCGTGATCTCGGTGACGCGCCCTGCATGATCCTGAAGCATCACGGGCTGCTGACCGTCGGCCGCACGGTCGCGGAGGCCTTCTACTGGATGTATTATCTGGAGCAGGCCTGCCGCATCCAGATCGCGGCGCAATCCTCCGGCGTGCCGCTGGACCTGCCATCGCCGGGCGTCGTGCAGCGCACCCGGGCGCAGTTCAGCAGCGGCCCGACCAAGGGCTGGCTGCCGTGGCAGGCGCTGCGCCGCAAGCTGGACCGCGAGCAGCCGGATTACCGCGCGTGAGCGGCACGATGCCAGGCCATGCCCTGGCGCTGGAGCATCTGACCAAGCGCTATGGCGCTTTCACCGCGGTCGCCGATGCGTCGCTGACGGTCGAGCAGGGCCAGTTCCTGACCCTGCTCGGCCCTTCCGGCAGCGGCAAGACCACGATCCTGATGATGATCGCCGGCTTCGTGGCGCCGAGCGAAGGCCGCATCCTGCTCGACGGCCGCGACATCACCGGCCTGCCGCCGGAGAAGCGCGAATTCGGCATGGTCTTCCAGGGCTATGCGCTGTTCCCGCATATGACGGTGGCCGAGAATGTCGGCTTCCCGCTGCGGGTGCGCGGCCTCGTGCGGGCCGATCGGGACGCGAAGGTGCGCGCCGCGCTCGACCTGGTGCAGCTGCCGCAATTCGCGGACCGGCGGCCGTCGCAGCTTTCCGGCGGGCAGCAGCAGCGCGTGGCGCTGGCCCGCGCGCTGGTCTTCGACCCGGCCCTGCTGCTGCTCGACGAACCGCTCTCCGCCCTCGACAAGAAGCTGCGCGCCGAATTGCAGGAGGAGCTGAAGCTGCTGCACCGGCGCATCGGCCGCACCTTCGTGAACGTGACCCATGATCAGGAGGAGGCGATGTCGCTCTCCGACACGGTCGCGATCCTGAACCATGGCCGCCTGGTCCAGATGGGCGGGCCGGTCGCGCTCTATGACCGGCCGCGGACCCGCTTCGTCGCCGATTTCCTCGGCAAGTCGAACATGATCCCGGCCAAGGTCGCGGAAACGCGCCCGGACGGCGCGGTGCTGACCGCCGGCGGCACGCGGCTGGTGCAGGCGATGGCGGGCGCCGCGGCCGGGCAGGCGGTGCTGCTGTCGCTGCGGCCGGAGCGCATCGTGGTGCTGGGCGCCGGCGAGACGGCGGACAACATGGTCGAAGGGCGGATCGCGGCGGCCGCCTTTCTCGGCGCCGGGCATGCGGTGACGGTGGAGACCGCCGATCTCGGCCGTCTGCGCATCGCCATCCCGACCTGGCAGGCGCCGGTGGCGCCCGCCGAAGGTCTGGTGCTGCGCCTGGGCTGGTCCGCCGACGCGGCGGCGCCGGTGCTGGATGACGACGGTGCGTGACGCGGGCGGCGCTCAGCGCAACACGGGCTGGTGGCTGCTGATCCTGCCGGCCTTCCTGCTGATGACCGGCTTCTACCTGGCGCCGATCCTGCAGGTGCTGGCGATCTCGGTGACCGAGCCCTCGCTCGGCTTCGACAATTACGAGCGGCTATTCACCAATGCCGGCGTGCAGCGGGCGATCCTCACCACGCTGCGCATCGGCGTCATCACCACCGCGATCGCGCTCTGCCTCGGCTATGCGCTGTCCTATGTGATCGCGCTGGCCTCGCCGCGGGCGCAGCGCTGGTGGCTGCTCGGCGTGCTGGTGCCGCTCTGGATCAGCGTGCTGGTGCGCGCCTTCGCCTGGGTGACCTTGCTGCGCCGGCAAGGGCTGGTGAATGAGGGGCTGCGCTCGCTCGGCGTGATCGACGCACCGCTCGAGCTGGTATGGAACGAGTTCGGCATCATCGTCGGCATGGTCCACTACATGGTGCCCTATGCCGTGCTGCCGATCCTGGCCTCGATGCGGGAGATCGACCCGCGCCTGCTGGCGGCGGCGCGGGGCCTCGGCGCGTCGCGCTTCACCGCCTTCACCCGGGTCTTCCTGCCGTTGTCGACACCGGGGCTGCTGGCGGCCGGCGTGCTGGTCTTCATCTTCTCGCTCGGCTTCTACATCACCCCGGCGATCCTGGGCGGTGGCAAGACGCTGATGGCGGCGGAATGGATCAAGCTGCAGATCCTCGACATCGTCCGCTGGGGCATGGGCAGCATGCTGGCGACGGTGCTGGTGGTCGCGATCCTGGTGACCTTGGCGATCTTCTCGCGGGTGGTGAACCTCAAGCGCGTGTTCGGGGCAGGCGCATGACGGGCGGATATGGACCAGGTCCCTTCGCGCGTGCGATTGCCTGGGCGACGGTGCTCTACCTCGTGCTGCCGATCACCATCGTCATCCCGGTCTCCTTCACCGACCAGCGCTTCCTCTCGCTGCCGCAGGAGGGGCTGAGCCTGCGACACTACGCCAACCTGTTCGGGTCGCAGGCCTGGCTCTCCGCTATCGGGCAGAGCGCGGCGATCGCCATCGCCTCCACCACGCTTGCGGTCGTGGCCGGGACGCTCTGCGCCATCGGCTGCTGGCGCATCGCCCGGCGCAGCACGGAATTGCTGCGGGCCCTGATGCTGCTGCCGCTGATCATTCCTTCGATCGTCTATGCGATCGGGCTCTATCGCTATTTCGGGCCGCTCGGCCTGCTCGACCGTTTCCTCGGCGCCACCATCGCGCATGGCGTCACCGGCATCCCCTATGTGGTGATCACCGTCTCCGCGGCACTCGCTTCCTTCGATCCGCGGCTGGAACAGGCGGCGCGCGGCATGGGCGCCTCGCTCTCGCAGGTCCTGCGCTGGGTGATCCTGCCGCGCATCATGCCGGGCATCGCCTCCGGCGCGATCTTCGCCTTCATCCATTCCTGGGATGAACTGGTGATCGTGCTGTTCATCGCCTCCCGCCAGGTCTTCACCCTGCCGCGCAAGATCTGGGACGGTATCAATGAGAACCTCGACCCCACCATGGCGGCGGTCGCGGTGCTGCTGATCCTCTTCACCCTGCTGCTGCTGGTCTTCGACGGCGCGATCAGGAAGCGCCGCGAATCATAACCGGGGAGTGACGCCATCATGGCCATGTCGATGAGCGAGTTCGACCATCGCTACAACATGCTGATCGAACGCTTCGCCTCGGAGCCGGAGCCGGCTTTCGAGAGCCCGGACGAGCAGCGCTTCGTCTGGGGCCGCGACTGGGGCTGCAACAGCGATGTCGGCCGGCTGCGCGTGGTGCTCATGCATCGCCCGGGCGAGGAGCAGCACGTCCTGAAGGACCTGCCGCTGATCCCGGAACTCGGCGCCTACGGCGACCCGCGGACCGGCGCCTATTGGCGCGGCGAGGTGATCCCGAGCCTCGCCGAGCAGCAGGCCCAGCATGACGCGCTGGCCGGTGCGCTGCGCGACGAAGGGGTGGAGGTCGTCTATCTGAAGCGCGTCGCGGCAGGCCGGCACAAATCCGTCTACACGCGGGATTCCTGCATCGGCGTGAAGGGCGGCATGATCGTCACCCGCATGGGGCCGCGCATCCGTCGTGGCGAGGAAGCGCCGGTGACGGAGACGCTCGCCGCCCTCGGCGCGCCGATCCTGCGCACCATCCATGGCAGCGGCCTGATGGAAGGCGGCAGCTTCGCCTATATCCGCCCGGACGTCGCCGTGGTCGGCGTCTCCTCCCGCGTCAACGAGGAAGGTGCGCGGCAGCTGGAGGAGGTGCTGGCGGTGCAGGGCACGCGGCTGATCCGGGTGCAGATCCCCGGCTATCGGCTGCATATCGACGGCGCCTTCGTCATGGTCCACCACGACGTCGCCATCGTGAATCCCGCGACCCTGCCCTTCGTCTTCATGGAGGAGCTGAAGCGCCTCGGCATCCGGATGATCCCGGTGAACCATGAAGACCCGTCCTGGACGGTGAACTGCCTGGCCGTCGCCCCCGGCCGCGTGCTGATGAGCGACAAGGTCAGCCCCCGCACGCAGGAGGCGCTGGACAAGGCCGGCGTCACCGTGCGGCTGGTGCCTTACGACCGCGTCTGCCTCGGTGGCGGCGGCATCCACTGCTCGACCAGCCCGCTGGTCCGCGACCCGGAGTAACCGATGACTTTTTCCCTCATAGGCCGCTGCGCGAAGACGGGGGCCTTCGGTGCCGCCGTCACCACCTCCGGCATCGCCGTCGGCAGCCGGGTGCCGTTTTGCGCGCCCGGTATCGGTGCGGTGCTGACCCAGCACCGCACCGATCCGCGCCTCGGCCCGCGCGGCATCGAATTGCTGCGTTCGGGTTGCACGGCGGCGGAGGCGGTGGCGGCACTCGCCGCCTCCACCCCGCATCACCGCTGGCGCCAGCTCGCGGCGATGGATGCCGCCGGCCGCACCGCGCATTTCCACGGCGCCGCGGTGAAGCCTGCCCACAACGACGCGCATGGCCAGGATGTGGTCGCGATCGGCAATATCCTGGCCAATGACCAGGTGCCGCGCGCCATGGCCGATGCCTTCCTGGCGGCCCCGGACGAGCCGTTGGCCGAACGGCTGATGCGCGGCCTGGAAGCCGGGGAAGCGGCCGGCGGCGAACATGGCGAAGTCCGTTCCGCCGTGCTGGTGGTCGTGGAGACGGAGGTGTTTCCCCTGGTCGATCTCCGTATCGACTGGGCCGATGCCCCGATTCCCGCCCTGCGCGCGCTCTGGGATCGCTATCGGCCGGAGATGCGCGAATACGTCGTCCGCGCCACCGATCCGGAGGCGGCCAGGCCGGTCGCGTAGAGCGTGATCGGTTGAGGTGGAATCACCGAAAACCGTGAATCACGCGATCAAACAAGCTCTGGAGCAGGATGCGTGAGCGCTTGCGAACGCATCCTGCTCCAGGACTGTAACGTCCCCAAGCTGTCATGCCGTCGGGTGGGGCGGGAGGCTAAGCGCTGCGCTGCAAAAAGAGGCGCAGGGATGCTCGAACTACAGGGCCTGACGCGGCGTTTCGGCGATCGCCTGGCGGTGGATGGCGTGTCGCTGGTCATCCCGGATGGGCAGATGGTGGGCGTGATCGGCCGCTCCGGCGCCGGCAAATCCACCCTGCTGCGCATGCTCAACCGGCTGACCGAGCCGAGCACGGGGCGCATCCTCGCCGGCGGGCGGGATGTGACGGCGATGCGCGGCCGCGCGTTGCGCGGCTGGCGCGCCGAATGCGCCATGATCTTCCAGCAGTTCAACCTGGTGCACCGCCTGGACGTGCTGACCAATGTGCTGATCGGGCGCCTCCATCACCGCGGCACGCTCTCCTCGCTCCTCAAGCGCTTCACCGCGCAGGAACGGGCGGCGGCGCTGGCGACGCTCGACCGCTTCGACATGACCGGAACCGTTCTGCAGCGGGCGGATACGCTCTCCGGCGGCCAGCAGCAGCGCGTCGCCATCGCCCGTGCCCTGATGCAGCGCCCGCGCCTGATCCTGGCCGATGAGCCAGTCGCTTCCCTCGATCCGCGCAACACGACGGTGGTCATGGACGCCCTGGCCAGTGTGAACCGGCAGGACGGGCTCACCGTGATCGTCAACCTGCACCACCTCGACCTCGCCCGGCAGTATTGCGACCGCATCATCGGCATGTCCGAAGGGCGCGTCGTCTTCGACGGCCCGCCGGCCACGCTCACCCCCGACCGCGTGCGCGCCCTTTATGGCGTCGCCGAAGCGGCGTTCCACGCGGAGGTGGAACAACCCGCCCTGGTCCATTGATGCCGCGCCCGGTGCGGGTGCTGCGGCAGGCGCGCGGCGCGGGCCGGGTCAGCCGACGACGCGCAGGCCCTTGCTGAAGCGCTTCCAGTTGCGCGAATAGCTGGCGGCGGACCCCAGCAGCTTCTCGGCCGCCGCGGCGTCGAGGGTGCGGATCGCCTTGGCCGGGGAGCCCACGATCAGCGAATAATCCGGGAATTCCTTGCCTTCGGTAACCAGCGCATTGGCGCCGACCAGGCAGTGCTTCCCGATCTTCGCGCCGTTCAGCACGGTGGCGCCCATGCCGATCAGGGATCCGTCGCCGACCGTGCAGCCATGCAGGATGGCGTGGTGCCCGACGGTGACGTCGGCGCCGATCGTGGTCGGGAATTTCGGATCGGCGTGCAGCATGGCGCCTTCCTGGACGTTGGTGCGGGCGCCGAGCGTGATCGGTTCATTGTCGCCGCGCAGCACGGCGCCGAACCAGATGCTGACATCCTCGCCCAGGATCACCTGGCCGATGACATGCGCATCGGGCGCCACCCAGAACCGGCCCTCGCCGGGGGTCTCGGGGGTCAGGTCGTCGAGGGCATAGAGCGGCATGGCGGTTCTCCTTCACGGCCCATTCAGCCACCGCTGGCCAAAAGGCGCCAGGGTGGTGCCCGCTGGTCAGTCCAGCGTGATCCGCCCTTCGCGCACGATCCGCCCCCACTTCGCGTGCTCGCTCTCAAGGTAGGTGCGGAACGCCTCCGGCGTGGAGCCCAGCGGCTCGCTGCCTTCGGCGGCCAGGCGGGCGATGGTCTCTTCCCGCGCCAGGGCCTTGCGCACTTCCTCGTTCAGGCGCGTGACGATCGCATCGGGGATGCGGGCGGGGCCGACCATGCCGGTCCAGTTCATCGCCTCATAGCCCTCATAACCCAGCTCCGCGACCGTCGGCACCTCGGGGAAGGTGCGGCTGCGCTGCGGGGAGGTGACGGCCAGCGCGCGGACATCGCCCGATTCCAGCACGCCTTTCACCGCCAGCGGATTGGCCCAGAAGGCTTCCAGCCGGCCGCCCAGCAGGTCGGTCACCACCGGTGCGGCACCGCGATAGGGGACGGAGGTGATGGGCACGCCGCAGCGGCGGGCGAACATCTCGCCGGCCAGATGGCCAACGGTGCCGCTGCCGGAATGCCCGACCGGCTGCGCGCCGCCCTGGGCGCGGCCGGCGGCGACATAGTCGGCCAGGCTGCGGATGCGGGACGCGCGCGGTACCACCAGCACGCAGGGCTGCTGCGCCACCAGGCTGATCAGGCTGAAATCGCGCAGCGAGTCGAATGGGATGGAAGGGTAGAGCGTCGGGTTGATGGCGAGGTTCGCCGTCTGCCCCATGCCGATCGTGTAGCCGTCGGGCGCGGATTTCGCGACGGCGTCGAGGCCGATATTGCCGCCGGCGCCGGGGCGGTTGTCGGCCACGATGTTCCAGCCGGTGGCATTCGCCATGCGGGTGCCGATCTCGCGCGAGATCACATCGGTGCCGCCGGCCGGCGGGAAGGGGACGATCAGGCGGATCGGCCGGTCCGGATAGCCGGCCTGCGCAAACGCGAGGCGTGGCAGGGCGAGGATGGTGCCTGCGGCGAGCAGGGCGCGGCGATGCATGGTGTCTCTCCCGTTCATGGTGCCGGTTGTCCCGGGCTGCTTTTGATGGGGAAGGGCGGGCCCGTGCCCGCCCGACCCGGGTGTCAGTCGACCTGGAAATTCCCTTCCCGCACCACCTGGCCCCATTTGGCGATTTCCGCTTCCAGCTTGCTGCGGAATTCGGCCGGGCTGGAGCCCACCGGCTCGCTGCCGGCGGTGGCGAGGTGGGCGATGAGTTCGGGCGTGGCGAGTGCCTTGCGCATCTCCTCGTTCAGCCGGGCCAGGATCGGCTCCGGCAGGCGGGCGGGCGCCACCAGGCCGGTCCAGTTCATGGCTTCGAAACCGGGGAAGCCCTGTTCGGCCACGGTCGGCACATCGGGGAAGGCGCGCGCGCGGGTGGCGGAGGTGACGGCGATGCCGCGCAGGTCGCCCGATGCCAGCATGCCCCGCACCGAGAGCGGGTCCGCCGAGTAGACGTCGACCCGCCCTGCCACCAGATCGGTGATGACGGGGCCGGCGCCGCGATAGGGGATCTGGGTGATCTCGACCTGGGCGACGCGGCACAGCATCTCGCCGGAGAGGTGGCCGACGGTGCCGTTGCCCGGATGCCCGGCGCTGAGCTGGCCGGGGCGCGCCCGCGCCGCGGCCAGGAGATCGGCCAGGCTGTGCACCGGGGACTGCTTCGCGACCACGACGATGTTCGGCTGCTGCGCGACCAGGCCGATCGGCGCGAAGTCGCGCAGCGAATCATAGGGCATGTGCCGGTAGAGCGTGGCGTTGATGGCCAGGTTGGAGGCCTGGCCCATGCCGATGGTGTAGCCGTCGGGCGCCGATTTCGCGACGGCGTCGAGGCCGATATTGCCGCCGGCGCCGGGCCGGTTGTCGGCGACGATGGTCCAGCCGGTGGCGGCCGCCATACGGTTGCCGACCTCGCGGGAGATCACGTCGGTGCCGCCGCCGGGCGGGAAGGGAACGATCAGGCGGATCGGCCGCTCTGGGTAGCCGGCCTGCGCCCGCGCCAGGCGCGGCATGGCCAGCGCCAAGGTGGCGCCGGCCAGAAGTGTACGACGATGCATAGCCTGTGGTGTCTCCGGTGGTCCTGACGGCCTGGGTCAGCCCTGCTTCAGCGGGCCCAGGATCTCCTCATTGTGCTGGCCGATCTTCGGCGGGTCGTGGCGCACCGGCAGGCGCTGGTCGCCGAACTGGATCGGCAGGCCCGGAATCGCCACCTGGCGGCCGTCGTTCAGCGTGATCGGCAAGAGCCCGCCGCTGGCCCTCAGATGCGCATCCTCGAACAGGTCGGAGGGCTTGTTGATGCGGGAGAAAGGCAGCCCCGCCTCCTCGCACATCGTCTCCAGCGCCGCGATGTCGTGCTTCCTGAGCAGGCCCGCCACCAGCGGGATCAGCTTTTCCCGGTGCGAGGCGCGCAGGTTGTTGTCGGCGTAGTCGGGGCTGGCGAGCTCGGGCTCGTTCAGCGCGCGGGTGAAGATCTCCCATTGCCGGTCGGTGACGACGCCGATGAAGATCTGCACGCCGTCGCTGCTTTCGAAGATGTCGTAGACACCCCAGGCGCGGCGGCCGGCCGGCATCGGCTCCAGCGGCTTGCCGGTGATCACGTTCTGCATCATCTGCGGCGACATCAGGAAGGCGGAATTCTCGAACAGGCCGGATTGCAGGTGCTGGCCGCGGCCCGTCGCCTCCCGCTGGCGCAGCGCGCCCATCACGGCGATGGCGCCGAACATGCCGCCCATCATGTCGTTCACCGAAGCGCCGGCGCGCAGCGGCCGGCCGGGCGGGCCGGTCATGTAGGCCAGGCCGCTCATCATCTGCACCACTTCGTCGAGCGCGGTGCGCTTCTCATAGGGGCCCGACAGGAAGCCCTTGAGCGAGAGGTAGATCAGCCGCGGATTGCGCAGCGAGAGGGCGCCGTAGCCCAGGCCCTTCGCTTCCAGCCCGCCGGGGCGGAAATTCTCGATGACGACGTCGGCGGTGTCGGTCAGCCGCATCAGCGTATCGAGGTCGCCGGCATTGTCGGTGCCGAGCGTCACGCTCTTCTTGTTGCGGTTGAAGCTGGCGAAGAAGCCGACACCGGAGGATTGCAGGTTGCGCGTGTGGTCGCCCTTGCCGGGCGGCTCCACCTTGATCACCTCGGCGCCGAGATCGGCGAGGATCAGGCCGCAGGTCGGGCCCATGACCATGTGGGAGAATTCGACGACGCGGACGCCGTGGAGAGGAAGGGGATCCATGGTGCTGTTTCCGTCCCAGTTCTGATTACGCGGCCGCGCGCAGGCGATGCGCGGCCAGGCCGCCGCCGCGCAGCATGGCCGATGGCAGGCGATGGCCGACGATGCGCTCGGCGAGCGCCGAGGCTTCCAGCATCGCCTCCAGATCGATGCCGGTCGAGATGCCCATTTCCTCGCAGAGGAAGACCAACTCCTCGGTGGCAATATTGCCCGGCGCGCCGGGATGCTTCGCGAAGGGGCAACCGCCGAGGCCGCCGACCGCCGCGTCGAAATTGCGCACGCCCATGCGCAGCCCGGCCAGGGCGCAGGCGATGCCGACGCCGCGGGTATCGTGCAGGTGCAGGGTGATGGAGGGTTCCGGCCAGCGGTTGCGCACCGCGCCGACCACGCGTTCCACCTGTGCCGGATTGGCCCAGCCCATGGAATCGGCGATCGAGATGCGGGTGATGGTGCAGCCGGTCTCCGCCGCCAGCGCCATCGCGTCGGCCGCGGCGGCGACCGTCTGTTCGGCGGTGACGTTGCCGGAGAAATTGCAGCCGAAGGAGGCCTGCACGCTGATGCGGTTCACCGGCACGCCGCGCGCATGATGCTCCGCCACGTTGATGCGCATGGCGTCGAGCTGCGCCAGCCGGTCGCGATTCAGGTTCTGCCTGGAGAAAGCCTCGGAGGCGCTGACGGTGATCGAGCCGGCGATGCCGAGGCGGTCCTTGAAGGCGAGAGCCCGGTCCAGGCCGCGCGGGTTGAACCAGAGCGCGCCATAGGTGACGCCTTCGCGCGGCGTGAAGCCGGCGACCACCGCTTCGGCATCCGCCCAGCCCGGTACCAGCTTCGGATTGACGAAGGACGCCACCTGGATGCGCCGCACGCCGGTGGCGGAAAGGGCATCGATCAGCGCGATCTTGTCCGCGGTCGGGATCGGGCCGGGCTCGATCTGGAAGCCCTCGCGCGGGCCTTCCTCCATGATGTCGATGGAAGCCGGGTAGTCGCTCATCGCGTCACGTTCCTCGCGTATTACTGCGGCTGCACGCCGGCCGTGCGCAGCACCGCCTGCCAACGATCCATCTCGGCGGCGACGTAGCGTTGCGCCTCGGCCGGCGTATTGCCAAGGACGGTCTCGGCGCCGAGCTCGATGAAGCGCTGGCGCAGGGCCGGTTCGGCCAGCACGGCGGTGATCGCCTGCTGCATGGCGTCGATGATCGGCTGCGGCGTACCGCGCGGCGCCAGCACCGCCTGCCAGACGCTGAAGACGGCATCGGGATAGCCGGCTTCGACGATGGTCGGCACATCCGGCATCACCACGCTACGCCGGGTGGAAGAGACGGCGAGCGCCCGCGCCTGGCCGGCGAGCGCCAGCGGGAAGGAGGTGATGCTGGCGTCGTAGAGCAGGCTGAGCCGCCCGGCGACCAGGTCCTGCGCCGCCGGCGCGCTGCCGCGATAGGGCACTTCCTGCATCTGCAGCCCGGCCGCCTGCAGGAACAGCAGGGTGACGAGCTGCAGCGCGCCGCCGGAGCCGGAGGTGGCGTAGTTCAGCGTACCCGGCTGCGCCTTGGCGCGG
>DASYDR010000322.1:0-18911 GCA_036499545.1 Roseomonas sp.
GCCGATCGGCTGGTTCATGGCCGCTTCCCTGCGGGAGCTCGGCAGCGTCGCCGAGATCTGGGAGGAGGCGCAGGCGGTCGTCTTCTCCGACACCATTGGCCGTGTCCTGCTCAACACCAACGGCATCGGCGCGGTGGTCACCCTGCTGGTGCTGGCGATCGGCTATCCGGTCTCCTACGCGCTGTCGCGGGCCAGGGGCCTTGCCTTCACGGCGATCCTGCTCTGCATCGTGCTGCCCTACTTCACCAGCACCATCGTGCGGACCTATGCCTGGATGGTGCTGCTCGGGCGCAACGGGCTGATCAACCAGGTGCTGCTCGGGCTCGGCCTGATCAGCCAGCCGGCCGACCTGCTCTACAACCGCACCGGCGTCATCATCGGCATGACCTATGTGCTGCTGCCCTACATGGTGCTGACGCTCTATGCCGCCATGAAGGCGGTCGACCCGCGGCTGCTGCAGGCGGCGGAAGGCATGGGCGCCTCGCCGGGCCAGGTGTTCCGCCGCGTCTTCATGCCGCTGACCCTGCACGGCGTGATCGCCGGCGTGCTGATCACCTTCATCCTGGCGATCGGCTTCTTCATCACCCCGGCGCTGATGGGCGGACCCGGCGACATCATGATCGCCATGCTGATCGAGCGCGAGGTGGAGCTGACGCAGAACTGGCCGGCGGCGGCGATGATGACCATCGTCCTGCTGGCGGTGACGCTGATCCTCTACGGCGTCTACAGCCGCTTCGCGGAGCCCGGCCAGGCGGAGGCGGCGCGATGATGGGGCCGGTCTGGCGCGCCACCCTGCTCAAGGCGCTGGTCGTGCTGCTCTGCTTCGGGCTGCTGGCGCCGATCGTGATCGTCGCCATCGCGTCCTTCAGCGGCGACGGCTACCTGAAGTTCCCGCCGGAAAGCCTGTCGCTCCGCTGGTACGCGCGCTTCCTCGGCGATCCGCGCTGGCGTTCGGCGATCGTCAATTCGCTGGTCATCGGCCTGATGACCTCGGCGCTGTCGACCCTGCTCGGCTTCCTGGCCGCCTATGCCATGGTGCGCGGCGAATTCCGCCACCGGCGCGTGCTGGCCTCGCTGCTGCTGACGCCGGTGATCGTGCCGCATGTGGTGACGGCGATCGCGGTCTACTTCCTCTCCGCACGCGCGGGGCTGGTGGGCTTCCGGCCCTGGATCGCGGTGGCGCATACCGTGGTCGCGCTGCCGGTCGTGCTGGTGATCCTGCAATCCGCGCTGCGCACCGTGGACCCGGCGCTGGAGCGGGCGGCGATGATCTGCGGCTGCACCCGCTGGGGTGTGTTCCGCCGCGTGGTGCTGCCACTGGCGCTGCCGGGGGTGGTTTCCGCCGCCCTGTTCGCCTTCCTGACCAGCTTCGACGAACTGGTGATCTCGCTGTTCCTGGCCGGCATCCGCGCTGAAACGCTGCCGGTGCGGATCTGGAACAGCCTGCTGCTGGAGGTGGAGCCGACCATCGCCGCCGTCAGCACCCTGCTGATCGCGGTGACGGCGGCGGCGCTTGGCATCGATGCCGCCATCCGGAAGCTCCGGGGCGGCGGCGCTTTGCCCGTGCGCTGAAGTCCTGGCTCAGCGCCGCGGCGGCCAGTCGAGTTTCGGCTCGGCCCGGCGATTCTCGGCGGGCCAGGCGGCGGGCGGCGGCACCGGCGGGGCCACGCGCGGCGGCGCTGCCGGGCGCGGCGGCGGGGCCGCAGGCGGCTCCGCCCAATCCTCCTCCACCACGCGGGCGCCGCTGCGCGGCGGCCGCGGATGGTCCTGCAGGCGCAGCGGCAGGGCGCGCAGCTCCGCCCGCAACTCCTCCAGCTGCGCCTCGATGCCGTCCAGCCGGCCCTTCACGCCGAAGACGCTGAAGGGCATCAGCAGGAAGCAGAGCGCGGCCAGCGCGAGCAGCAGCAGAAAGACCAGCCCGAGCCAGTCGGGCAGGCCGGGAATGCTCAGCCTGGCGGCCCAATCCTGAAGTAGTTGCGGCATCTCAGCCCCCAGTGACGCTCATGTGCCGTGCGACGGCGGGCCCATCCTCACGACGGCCGATGACGAAATCATGGCCCTTCGGCTTGCGTGCGATGGCATCGCGGATCGCGGCGCGCAAGCCCGCTTCGCCGAGTTCCGGATCGCGCAACGGACGACGCAGATCGGCGGCGTCATCCTGGCCGAGGCACATATAGAGCGTGCCGGTGCAGGTCACCCGCACGCGGTTGCAGCTTTCACAGAAGTTATGCGTCAGCGGCGTGATGAAGCCGATGCGCCGGCCGGTTTCCCTGACCGTGAAGTAGCGGGCCGGACCACCGGTGCGGTAGTCGGTTTCCTCGAGCGTCCAATGCTCCATCAGCCGGGCACGGACGCGGGAGAGGGGCAGATACTGGTCGGTACGGTCGCCGCCGATATCGCCCATCGGCATGGTCTCGATCAGGGTCAGGTCGAAGCCATGCTCCCCGCACCAGGCGAGCATGCGGTCGTATTCATGTTCGTTCACACCCTTCAGCGCGACCGCGTTGATCTTCACTGCGAGGCCGGCGGCCTTGGCGGCGAAGATGCCGTCGAGCGTCGGGCCCAGCCTGCCCCAGCGGGTGATGGCCGCGAAGGTCGCGGGGTCCAGCGTGTCGAGGCTGACATTGATGCGCCGCACGCCCGCGTCATGCAGGTCGCCGGCGAGCTTCGTGAGCTGGGTGCCGTTGGTGGTCACGGTCAGCTCCCTGAGCCCGCCGCCGCCGAGCCGGGCACCCAAGGTGCGGAACAGCTGGATGACGTTCTTCCGCACCAGCGGCTCGCCCCCGGTCAGGCGGATTCGCTCGACGCCGAGGCCGATGAAGGCACCGCAGAGCCGGTCCAGCTCCTCCAGGCTCAGCACCTCCGCCTTCGGCAGGAAGGTCATGTCTTCGGCCATGCAATAGACGCAGCGCAGGTCGCACCGGTCGGTGACCGAGACGCGGAGGTAGCTGATCGCGCGGCCGAACGGGTCGATCATCGGCGGTGGCCCGGCTGGGGCAGGGTATGACACGGGACGGACATGGTGCTGATTTGGTCCGTCCCCCCCTGCGAAGGCAAGTGCCTCATGCGAGCAGGGCTATGCCGCCGGCCGATACCAGCATGCCGAAAGCGAAGCGGCGGTACCAGCGTTCCGGGATCACATGAAACAGCCGTGCCCCGATCGGCACCGCGACCAGCATCACCGGCAGCATGACGGCGGTGCGGAGCAGCACCGTCGCGTCGATGATGCCGCCGACCAGCGGCGGGATCACCGAGACCACCGCGATGGTCGCGAAATACAGGATCAGGTTGGCCCGGTGCTCCCGCGCCGCTTCCTTGCCCGCCAGCAGATAGAGGATGACCGGCGGGCCGCTCATGCCCGTGGCGCCCTTCATGAGGCCGGAGATGGTGCCGATCCCCAGGTTCAGCGGCAGCGGCCGGCTGCCATGGTAGCGCCAGCGCGACATCAGGGCGAAGCCGAAGACCAGGACCAGGCCGCCGATCACCCGGCGCAGCACGTCGCCATCGGCCGTGAACAGGACATAGGCGCCGAGCGGCATGGCGAGGGTGGCGGCGCCGCTCATCGGCAGGATCACCTTGTGGTTGGCTTCCCGCCAGGATTTCGGCAGCAGCTGGATGGAAACCAGCATCTCCATCAGCAGCAGGATCGGCACGCCGGCCCGCGGCCCCCAGAGGGCGGAGAAGATCGGCGCCAGCAGGATGGCGGTGCCGAAGCCGGCATAGCCGCGCATCAGCCCCGCGATGACGACGGCGAGCGCCCCCGCCGCCACCCTCCAGGTCAGGAGGTCGGCCAGGATCGTCCCGATCTCGATGGTCATGTCCGGGGCAGGTCCACCACATCCAGCGCGACGATGGCGGTGTTGATCAGCAGTTTGCCTGCGTTTTCGAAGTTCACGGTCACCCTGTCCCCCACCACCGATTGCACCTGGCCTTCGCCCCAGTCTGGTTGGTCAGGGTGGCGGACGCGCATGCCGGGTTCGATCAGGCTGGCCATGGACTCACACTGTTACGGTTTTGTCAGGAGGCGATGGAGCATGGCCGCTTCCCGCCTGCGGCGCGGCGGCAGGGGCCAGCCTGCAACTTTACCAAATCTTCGCGCCGGCCGGCCGAAATATGCGGCAGCGGTGGCGTGGGGCTGCAATGGACGATCTTCTTGCCGATTTCCTGACCGAGACGAATGAAGGCATCACCGCGCTCGACGGTGCCCTGCTGCGGCTCGAGAAAGTACCGGACGACATGCCGACCCTGGCCGAGGTGTTCCGGCTGGTCCACACCATCAAGGGCACCTGCGGCTTCCTCGGCCTCGGCCGGCTGGAGAAGGTGGCGCATGCGGCGGAGAATGTGCTCGGCGGCTATCGCGACGGCAGCCTGCGCGTCAGCCAGGGCGGTATCAGCCTGATCCTGCGGGCCATGGACGCGATCCGCGCCATCATCCGCGGCCTGGAAGCGACCGGCGCCGAGCCGGCCGGCGACGACGCGGCGATCATCGCCGCGCTGGACGCCGCCTATGCCGGGGAATTGCCGGAAACGCCCGCGGCTGGCCCCGCCGCGGCGCCCGCCGCGGCCATGCTGCCGGAGGTTGCCGCCGTCGAGGCGGTGGAGTCCGGCCCCGCCAGCGGGCCGCAGACCATCCGCGTCGCGGTCGATGTGCTGGAAGGGCTGATGACCCTGGTCAGTGAGCTGGTGCTGACCCGCAACCAGCTTCTGCAGCTCACCCGCGCCAGCGGCGACCCGGCGCTGGCGGTGCCGCTGCAACGCCTGTCGCACATCACCTCCGAATTGCAGGAAGGGGTGATGAAGACGCGCATGCAGCCGATCGGCAATGCCTGGGCCAAGCTGCCGCGGCTGGTGCGCGACCTGGCGCTGGAACTCGGCAAGAAGATCGACCTCGACATGCGCGGCGCCGAGACCGAGCTCGACCGCCAGGTGCTGGAGCTGATCAAGGACCCGCTCACCCACATGGTGCGCAATTCCGGCGACCATGGCCTGGAAACGCCGGAGCAGCGCCGCGCCGCCGGCAAGCCGGAAACCGGGCGCGTCACCCTCAACGCCTATCACCAGGGCGGCCACATCATCATCGAAGTCGGCGATGACGGCCGCGGGCTCGCCGTCGATCGCATCCGTGCCAAGGCGCTGGCCAATGGCCTGGCGAGCGAGGCCGAACTCGCGCAGATGAACGATCACGAGATCCAGCGCTTCATCTTCAACGCCGGCTTCTCCACCGCGCAGCAGATCACCGCGGTCTCCGGCCGTGGCGTCGGCATGGATGTGGTGAAGACCAATATCGAGAAGATCGGCGGCACCATCGAGCTGCGCTCCCGCGAAGGCCATGGCACCACCTTCACCATCAAGATCCCGCTGACGCTGGCGATCGTCTCCGCGCTGATCGTGGAAGCGGGCGGCGAGCGCTTCGCCGTGCCGCAGATCGGCGTGGTGGAGCTGGTGCGGGCCGGTGCCGGCGGTCCGCGCGTCGAGCGTATCAAGGATTCGCTGGTGATGCGGCTGCGCGACCGGCTGCTGCCACTGGTGCCCCTGGCGCATCTGCTGCGCCTGACGCCGGAAGCGGGGGACCTGGCCGAGGCCTTCGTGATCGTCACCCAGGTCGGGCCGAATGTCTTCGGCATCGTGGTCGACCGCGTCTTCGACACGGAGGAGATCGTGGTGAAGCCGGTGGCGCCGATCCTGCGCCACGTCACCGCCTTTTCCGGCAACACCATCCTGGGCGACGGCAGTGTCATCATGATCCTGGATCCGAACGGCATCGCGCGCGCCGCCGGCGTGGGCGCCGGCGCCGAAGGCAGCGAGACCGAGGTAGCGCGGGAGGAAGCGGTGGCGGGCGTCGCCGATGCCGCGGCCAATACCGCGCTGCTGCTGTTCCGCGGCGGCGATGCCGGGCCGAAGGCGGTGCCGCTGGGCCTGATCGCGCGGCTGGAGCACATCCCGTTCGAGCGCATCGAGACCTCGGGCGGCACCCAGGTGGTGCAGTACCGCGGCAAGCTGATGCCGCTGATCCCGGTCGGCGGCGCCTGGTCGCCCCCCGCCGACGATCCGGCGGCACGGCAGCCGGTGCTGGTGTTCAGCGATGGCGAGCAGGCGATGGGGCTGATGGTCGACGAGATCCTGGACGTCGTCGAACAGCGGCTCGACATCCAGATGGGCAGCGACCAGCCGGGCTTCCTCGGCAGTGCGGTGATCGCGGGCAAGGTCACCGAGGTGATCGACACCGCGCACTGGTTGCGCCGTGCCGGCGGCGACTGGTTCGGCGGCCGCGCGCGCGCCACAGGCAACGCGCCGCGCATCCTGCTGGTGGAGGACAGCCCCTTCTTCCGCAACATGGTGGTGCCGGCGCTTTCCGCCGCCGGCTACGCGGTGACGGCGGCGGAAGGCGCGGCGCAGGCGCTGCGGCTCCGCGACCAGGGCATCGGCTTCGACGCGGTGGTGACGGATATCGAGATGCCAGGCCTCAGCGGTTACGACTTCGCGCATGCGGTGCGGCAGGAGGGACCCTGGCGTGACATGCCGCTGATCGCCCTGACCGCCCGCGGTGACCCGGACGATATCGCGCGCGGGCATGAAGCGGGCTTCACCGATTACGTCGTGAAGTTCGAGCGTGACGCGCTGCTCGCCTCGCTCCGGGATTGCGTCGGCCGCGCGGCGGTGGCGGCATGAGCGCGGCGGAGGAGACGGTGCTGACGCTGACCGTGGCCGACCAGCCCTGCGGCATCTCCGTGCTGTCGGTGCGCGACGTGCTCGGGCCGCAGGCGCTGACCCGCATCCCGCTGGCGCCGCCGGAAGTAGCGGGCAGCCTGAACCTGCGCGGCCGCATCGTGACGGCGATCGACCTGCGCCGCCGTCTCGGCCTGCCGCCGGCGGCCGAAGGGCTGCGCCCGATGAGCATCGTGGTGGAGCAGGCGGGCGAACTCTACAGCCTGCTGGCCGATCAGGTGGGGGAGGTGATCCCGATGCCGGTCGAGAGCATTCTGCCCAATCCGCCGACCCTCGATGCGCATTGGCAGGCGCTGTCGCGCGGGGTGCACCGGCAGGATGACGGGCTGATCGTCATGCTCGACGTTGAACGTGTTCTGGCGCTGGGGTGAAGGTGATGTCAGGCGAAGTTCAGAGGCGCAGCTGCCTCGTTGTCGACGACAGCCGCGTGGTCCGCAAGGCGGCCCGGCGCATGCTGGAAAATCTCGGCTTCACGGTGGAGGAGGCCGAGGATGGCGCCGTCGCGCTGGCGGCCTGCCAACGCGGCTTGCCGGATGTCGTGCTGCTCGACTGGAACATGCCGGTGATGGACGGCCTGGCATTTCTGAAGGCCGCGCGCGCGGCTTTCGGGCCGGAGCGGCCGACCGTGGTGCTGTGCACGACCGAATCCAGCATGGACCACATCGTCACGGCGCTGGAAGCCGGCGCCCAGGAATATGTGATGAAGCCCTTCGACGAGGCGATCCTGCAGAGCAAGCTGGTACAGGTCGGCATGCTGCCGGAACCGGCATGAGCGCAGCCCCGACGCTGCAGGCAGCGACCTTCGATTTCATCGCCGGCCTGGCGCGCAGCCGCGCCGGCATCGTGCTGACGCCCGACAAGGCCTATATGATCGAGACGCGGCTGTCGCCGCTGCTCCGCCGCCTCGAACTCCGTAATCTGGAAGAGCTGGTGTCGCGGCTGCGCAGCCCGCGGGAAGACCGGCTGATCCAGGCGGTGGTCGAAGCGCTGACCACCAACGAAAGCTTCTTCTTCCGCGACGGCAAGCCCTTCGAGCATCTGCGCCGCTTCCTGCCCACGATGCGGTCGGCGCGCGGGCCGGGCGCGAGGCTGCGGCTGTGGTCGGCGGCCTGCTCCTCCGGCCAGGAAGCCTATTCCATCGCGATGATCCTGCAGGAGCTGGGTCTGCAGGGCGCGGCGGATATCCTCGGTACCGATATTTCGATGGAGATGGTGGAAAGGGCGCGCAGCGGCACCTTCTCGCAGTTCGAAGTGCAGCGCGGCCTGCCGGTACAGCTGCTGGTGAAGCATTTCCGCCAGCTCGAGGGCGGACGCTGGCAGATCGCGGAGGCGCTGCGCGCCGCGGCGGAGTTCCGCTTCTGGAACCTGCTGGACGATCCGCGCTCACTGGGCCGCTTCGATGCCATCTTCTGCCGCAACGTGCTGATCTATTTCGACACGGAGACCAAGACGCAGGTGCTGGAACGGCTGGCCAAGCTGCTGCAGCCGGGCGGGGTGGTCTATCTCGGCGGCGCGGAGACGGTGCTGGGGTTGACGACGCGGCTGGTGCCGGTACCCGGGGAGCGCGGGGTCTACAGCGCGGCATAGGCGCAACCCCAGGCGGCACGGGACGCTGGCACCCCGCCGGGCGATTACCCCTTCCGTATCTTTCGCGCATTCGCCCGGACGCGGCGGCGCACGGGTGCCATGGCGGCTTTCGCGATGGCGTCGGAACCGGCGCCGCGCAAAGCGGCGTTGCCGGCGCTGATGGCGCTTTCCGTAAAGGCCCGCTGCTTTTCGGCCCAAAGGTCGGTCAGGCGGGCATTGGCCCCTGCGGGATCAGCCATGAGCCGGGCGCTGTGCATCATGAAAACCCACCCTGCCTCCGCGAGCCAGGCATAGGCGGCGAACGGGTGAGCGGGTGTCCTGCGGGGCATGTCCTTGAAGTGGGGGCGGCCGGGCCCGAGGGCCAGGGCAGCTTCGATGACATTGCGCCCAACCGCGGCCCCCGATTTGCCCCCGACATGCGAAAAGTGGTGTCCCCGACGGGATTCGAACCCATGGCCCCCAGATTAGGAATCTGGTGCTCTATCCTGCTGAGCTACGGAGACCCGCCGTCCTTCTAGCATCCGGCGGGGCAATGCGGGAGGCCCGTCGCCATGGATCGCGCGACGGGAGCTGAGGGGAACGCCGGCTGCCCGCATCACGCTGCCGCTACTTCCGGGCGCCGTGGCCGCAGCCCGCGAGAGCGGCGTATTCTATAAAAAAAGCAATCTTCCCGCCGCAACTTTCATGGCCGCCGTCTGTTTCGGGAGCGCCTTCGGAGATGGCGGATCGGTGCCGGGCGGTCATCGCATGGGCTGTCGCCGTCCAGTCAAAGCGGGTAAGATTGCTCGAATTTAACACAATGGGGTCGATAGAGTTCGGATGCTGGGATCGTTGCTGCGCTTGCCGGGGCTGAAGCAATTGCGCGCTTCAGGCCGGTTGAATGCGCTCTTGCGCCTCTGCCATGGCAGTTACTGGGGCATGTTTCCGACACGCGAAGCGGCTTTGGCCTATAGACGGCCTTCGGCCAAAGTGGCCTATGACGATGACCGCATCGTCCCGATCAACCTCGATGTCTTCAGCCGGATCCATCTGTTCGATTGGCCGCTGCTGTTCCATCTGGAACAAATGATCAAGCGCCGGGCTCTGCGCCGGGTGACTGATTTCGGCGGCCATGTCGGCGTGAAATACCACGCCTATCGCCAGGCAATGCAGTTTCCCGACGATCTGCTCTGGCAGGTCGTCGATGTGCCGGCGATGTGCCAGGAGGGGCGTCGCCGCGCCGCCGACCTGCCGCAACTGCGTTTCCACGAAAATCTGGACGAGACCTTGCCCGCGGACGTGCTGATCTGCTCGGGCTCCCTGCAATATGTGGGAGCCGGCCTTGATGAGATCCTGGCGCGTTCGCCGGCCCCGCCGCCGCGTATCCTGCTGAACAAGGTGGCGGTCACGGACGAGCAGGACTTCTTCACGCTCGAGAGCTTCGGCATCGGCCGCATGCCGTACCAGGTCATGGCCCTGCCGACCCTGGACGCCCTGCGTGAGCGTTGCGGCTACGTGTTGGAGCGGCGCTGGGAACTGCCGGATCGGAACTTCACCGTGCAGGCGCCTGGCGGCCGGCAACTGGTCCAGATGATCGGCGAGGCCTGGCGGTACGAGACATCGCCAGAGCGCTGATCACGGCAAGAGCAAGGTCCCTCGCCACACCTCCAGCACCGCCACTTCCGAACGATCTCTCAGCGCTCACGAACCGGAGGCGTGTCAGTCCACGCCTCTGGCCTGGGCGCGGCCGAGCTCTGGGGCGCCCTGAGGAATGTCGGCTCGGGAGTTCCGGAGAACTGGGTCACACTCGAAACGGCGTCACGCAACCTCGTCCGGATAGTGTGCGTTTCACGCTGCGCCGCGCCGCCTCTCCGTAGCCCGATGCGATAAGCGGCGACCGCGACGATGCACGGGGCGGCAACCTGAATGGCCCAGATAGGCAGCAAGTCGACCTCCACTCCGCGGTTCGAGGCACGGCCAGGCGAGTGGCGTTCGTATACAATGGAATCGATGTCTAGACAATACGGCGAAGTCACGATCGACGCCGTATCGTGGCGTAGAATGCACCAATCCTTCCGTATTGAGATTGCACGAATCAACCAGGGCGCGATAAGTTGATAGTCGAGCGCATGGCCGTTCGTCGGTGAGCGGGAATTGGCGCTGCTCTGGAGAAGGGAGGAGTGCATTTGTGTAGACTCGGCACTCACTTCTTGTTTTGGGCTGCCATCGTTTACGTCGGATATGGTGGCTATTGTGCCGGGCGCGATTTCGCCGCGACAGGCCGGCGCTTTCGCTCGCATCCGCTGCAATGGCTGGCGATAGTTGTCGCCTGGCCATTTCGTGGCGGGTGAGAGACGGCGACCGGGATAATCGCAGCCAGTCAGGCCAAACCGGGGCGCGCCTTCATCGCGTAGGGCAGGGGGCGCGCTTCAGCGCGCGAAGGCATTGCCGAGCTTCGCCAGCATGGCCTCCTCGGCTGCCGACACCTGTGACGGGCGACCGAGGAACCCGCCCGCCGCCTCCGCCACCCGCCGGGCACGCCCGAGGAGTTGAAGCTTCAGGGCTTGCCGGTCATCCTCATGGAGATTGGCGGAAGTGCCGCGGACATAGTCCGCCCAGGTTTCCACCAGATGCGGCCCGGGCGGCTCGGCAAGCCATTGGCTCAGGAGTTGATAGGCGGGCCCGGCGGGATCCAGCCCGGCCCTGCCCGCGGCGGACAGAAGAGCCGCGCGCTCCGCGTCGTCGAGCGTTCCGTCGGCCCAGGCGACGGCCACCAGGGGGACGAGCGTCAGCGTCACCAGGGTGTCGCTCCCGATCCCGATGGCACAGAGGTTCTCCAGCAGGTCGTCATCCGTGATGCCGGATGCGGCGGATAGCGCCTGTTTCCGGACGCCAGGCGCGCCACCTGCCCGCAGGCGGCGGATCAGTTCGGCATCCTGCCTGGCGAAGAACACCTCCTCCAGCGCGCGCCGGCGGTCGCCCAGAAACTCGTGGCTCACTTTTGTCCTCCCTGGTGGTCGAAACCATGTTGGAAGGGGCCTGCCACTTTACAGCAGGCCGGCCCCGGTTTCTGCTTTCCATGCCCTCGGTGTCGGGCCTGGCCGGCCGCCAGCCCAAGGTCTCCGTCCTGATCCTGGACTGCTGGAGATCGGGTCCTGTCGCGATCGATCATGCCTTCGGCATACACTCCGCGACGGAGATCGCATGATGAAGGAAAGCCGGTCATGAGAGCAGTCGTCCTGCATGCGCCCTTCGACCTGCGCGTCGAGGAGCGGGAGGCGCCGCCACTGGGTTCCGGCCAGGTGCGCGTGGGTCTGCGGGCCGGCGGCATCTGCGGCTCGGATCTGCATTACTACCTGCATGGCGGCTTCGGCGCCGTGCGGTTGCGCGAGCCCATGATCCTCGGCCACGAGGTCGCCGGCATCGTCGAGGAGGTGGCGCCCGACGTCAGCTCGGTGCAGCCGGGCGATACCGTCGCCGTCAACCCGAGCCTTGCCTGTGGCGTCTGCCGCTTCTGCGTGAAGGGGCTGCACAACCACTGCCTCGACATGCGCTTCTACGGCTCGGCGATGCGCATGCCCCATGTCCACGGCGCCTTCCGGGACAGCGTGGTCTGCGAGGCGGTGCAGGCCGTGCCGATGCCGGAGGGCACATCCGTGCACGAGGCGGCCTTCGCCGAACCGCTCGCCGTCTGCCTGCATGCCATCGTCAGGGCCGGGCCGCTGCTCGGCCAGCGCGTGCTCGTCACCGGCGCCGGGCCGATCGGCATCCTCACGGTCGCGGCCGCCCGGGCCGCCGGCGCGGCCGAGATCGTCGCGACGGATATCCTCGACGGCCCGCTGGCCATGGCGCGCCGGATGGGAGCCGACCGGACCATCAACGTCGCCGACGACCCCGGTGCCATGGCGGCGTTCGAAGCCGAAAAGGGCTGGTTCGACGTGATGTTCGAAGCGGCGGGGAGCGCCGTGCCGCTGCTGGCGGGCCTGAAGGTGGTGCGGCCGCTCGGAACCATCGTGCAGATCGGGCAGGGCGCGCAGGCCGATCTGCCGATGTCGGCCATCGTCGGCAAGGAGATCAACCTGATCGGCACGTTCCGCTTCGGTGCCGAATTCGGCACCGCCGCGTCGTTCATCGCCGGACGGCGGATCGATGTGCGGCCGCTGCTGACCGAGATCGTGCCGCTGCAGGATGCCCGGCGCGCCTTCGATCTCGCCGCCGACAAGAGCCGTTCGATGAAGGTGCAACTGGCCCTGGGCGAAGCCTGAGGGAAGCAGGGGACGGAAGCAGGCCGGGGCGACACAGGGTCCCTTCCTGATCCAGGGCGTCCCGAGCGGCGATCCAGGCACGCGACGATTTCGCCTGACGACCGCCGCGGCCTCAACTTCATCCAGCACAGGGACGTTGCCCTGCTGGCCGGCCACCCGATACGCGGCCGCCGACAGCCGGGGAACATCATGAGCAGCCACCAGCACGATACCGTCCCGCAAGCGTCCGACCCGCAGCCGCCGCCATCGCCTGAACTGCCGCCGGCGTCGCCGCCCGGCCCGGAGATTGCACCCGGGGTGCCGCCGGGTCCGGAGATTCCGCCCCCCACCCCGCCGCAGGAGGTGCCGCCCATTTCGCCGCCAGGACCGGTGATGCCGCCACTGCGTGACGCAGCGGCCGTTCGTTGAGGGCAGATCGCCTCACCTTGTGATCAGTGCGTGTCCCGCAGGCCGGCCAGGCTGCACGTTGCCATACCGACCGCCGCCGCTCCGGAAGGATCGCCCGATGACCGCAATCTCCCCTCAGCCCGGCGTGCCCACCAGGGGTGCCAAGGGAGGCTGGCTCGATGCGAATTGGGTCGTATTGCCGGCGGAGACGCTGCCTGGCTTGCCCGGCACCGCACGGCCGGAGGAGCGGCGCTTTGTACTGCTGCATCCCGCGCGCGGGATGACCATCCTCGACCTTTGGTCCGTCGCCAGAGACCGGACGGAGGAAGCCGCATCGGTAGGGCTTGATGCCGAACTCCGGCTGGCAAGCTTCCTGCGTCGCTTCGATCCGCGACTGCCGGTACGGAGGATCCATCTGGCGCAGGCGGCATTGCCGCAGCTGGCGGCGGTAGTCGCCCGGAGCCATGCCGGCGCGCCACCGTTGGAACTGCCGGAATCCTGGATGGGCGCGGTGCGAAGCATGTTGAGCGCGCATGACGATCCGTCCCCGGCAAGCGCCTATCCAGGCGGCGCCGCCATGTCGCGCCGGCTGATGGTGGGTGGCACCCGCCTGGCCGCCTGTATCGCGTTGTTGGCCGTCGCGGCGGTCGGGCTGCTGGCGGTGGCTGGCCGCCAAGGCGCTGAAGCGCCGCCTGGCGCACCCATTGCCGTCGCCGCGGCAGATACCCTGCCTGCCGCGCCGGTCACATACGCGCCGCGCTCCATGGATCGCATGCCGGCCGGCAGCATCGGCACAGATCCGGGCATCAATGACCATTCCCGAGATGCAGAGGCCGAACCCCCGCCGATGCCAGCCGCGGCGGCGCGGCCGCCTGTTGCAATGCCGCCTGAAGCGTCAGTGGACATCGCCGCGGCACCCATGCTTCCCGATGCCTCGTCGCTTTCCGAAGCGGCGGCATCGCCTGCTCATCCCGGCATGGTTGCGGCACGGAGCGGGACCGGGACGGTGGCCCCGGATCCGGTCGGCAGACCACACCGCATCGCGCGTCGCGCAATGCCTACCCATTACTCGCGAGGCGGGACACCGAATGCCCGCGGTTCGTTTATCCGGCAGCAGTCCGAGCAATACGCCACCAGCAACGGCGGCTGATCCGCGGCTGCATCAGTACCCGTTCGCACTGCATTGGCGGCAGGACGCTCTACTCCTTGTCGGCAACTCACTTCTTGTGCCCGCGTTCCATTCATCGCGGAGCTCCTTATCGGAAGCGCCGGGCAACAGGAGGCAATGCATGAACCGAGCAGGTACGGGCCATTTGGTGGCCGGCATCATTGGCGCCGTCATGGTCACCGGCGCCGCCTTGGCCCAACAGCCGGCGCAGCCGGGCATAGCGCCCCGGGACACCGCGCCGCAAACGCAGACGGGCACGACCGCACCCATGCCGCCGCCTGGCCAGCCCAGCGTCGCGCCGACGATGCCCGGGTCCACCCACCCGCCCGCGACCTCGAACACGACCCCTGGGAACGCGCCGACCTCAGGCAGTCCCGCCCAGCGGGACACGAGCCAGACGCCGCCGGCGCAGACGACCCCGCGCTGAGGCAGGACAATCGGGACCGGTCGCTGGCGCATCGCCGGCGGCCGGTTCGAAGGAGACCGCCATGAGCAGCGAGCGCCGCAACCCACATCTCCGGAGGGTATCGGCCCAGATGCCGGAGCCGGTTCCGCCGGTGCATCCGCCGGCCGGTCCTGAATTGCCGCCTCCCGCGGATCCCGAGGATCCGGTGCCGCCGCCGCAACCCGAGGCGCCGCCGATCGTCCCGCCGGGGCCGGAAATGCCGCCACCGATGCCGGTCCATTCGCCGGTGCTGGCGGCCTAAAGCGTGGCCGGTTCAAGTTGTTGTGGTGGCCCGGTCTTCGGGTGCCTGCCTGGTAATGCCCTTGTGGCCGATCCCGCGGACGTCGGCTCGGTGGGTGAGGAGGCGCGCAGTGGCTGCGCACCTCCCCGCCGGATCATGGTTAGCGAGCCGCGCCCCAATCGCGGGTAGCCCACTCCCGATCGCCCCGGAGATGGGCGGCGCGACGTGCGCCTGCCATCGAGCCGATGGCGGCGGAGACCGCACCGAGCAGCAGTGCGGCGAAGGCCCAGAAGGAAGCGATCGCGGTGGCTTTCGCGGCCGTGTCCGCCGCTTCACGGGCCCGTTGCTCGGCGGTCTGCATCGCCTGCCGCGCCTGCTGTTCCGTCTGGTCGATCCGTTGGCCGGCTTCCGCCGGGCTGATACCAGCTTCCGCCGCGATCAAGGCCTGCAGCCGGTCACGGGCGCCGGTGTCGAAGGAACCGCTTGCGATGCGCTGGGCCGTGATCTGGCCGATTTCCGCGATGCGCTGCTCGCTGGTCATCTGCTGTGGGTCATCGCGCCGGATCAGCGCGGCGCGGGTCCGCTCCAGCGCGGCCTGGGGGTCGATCGCCTGGCCCGCCGCCCCGGCGGCGGCCCCCATGGCCTGCGCGGCGCCACCGATGGCGCTGCCCGCGCCCTGGGCCAGGCTTCCCGCCGCACTCATGGCATAGCTGCCGGCCACCACCGCACCGACCGCGAAGGCCAGAGCCCAGACGGACAATCCATGCAGGGCGCTGTCCGCCCGATCGACGTTCCCGGATAGCCGGGCCGCCGTATAGCCGCCCAACCCCAGGCCGATGAGGGATGACAGCAACAGCCAGCCGCCTGCCGCGAGGGTGATGGCGCCCGCGCCCGGGGTTTCGCCCGGCATCATCGGGTCGAGCGTGGTGGCCCCGATGGCGATGCCCAGGATGTTGAACATGAAGCCGATGGCGATGGCGACGAGGGCGCCGGCGATGATCGCCTGCAGGGAGATGCGGCTGCGGAGCTTCGGGGCACCGTCGACTTCGAAGGTTCCGGTTCTCTCGTGCACGATTGCGGACATGGCGCGTCTCCGGTTGAAGGATCAGCTGGCGATGGGCCGCCTGCACCCGTGCAACGTGCATCCAGCCTGTTCAGTTGCCGTTGCCCGAGGCGCCCGGCGCGACTGCCGGGCCTGCGGCGTTTCGTGGCCGGCATCCACCGTATCGGTCACCGTCATGTTTGCCCGGCAGCCAATCCGACAAATACAACCTATGTTAATTACTTTGCACCCAAATGCATGTCGGGGCCTATTCGCCGGACTATCTTGCAACTCTCTTCCCATCTCGCCGTTGGCGAGGCGTCGCGCGCATAGGGCGCGGGCGCAGGGAGAATGGTCATGGCCGAATTGGAAAGCCTGTTCGAGGACACGCTGCGGGACGTCTATTACGCTGAGCGGCAGATTTTGAAGGCCCTGCCGAAGATGGTGCGGGCGGCGGAGAACGCCGATCTGAAGAAAGCCTTCGCCGAGCACCGGGAGCAGACAGAGGAACAGGTCGCCCGGTTGCAGCAGGTCTTCGAGATCATCGGCAAGCGGGCTCGGGGCAAGACCTGCCCGGCGATCAACGGGATCATTGAGGAATGCGAAGAACTCCTCGATGACGTCAAGGAAGCCGGTCCCGTCCGGGATGCCGGCCTCGCGGCCTGTGGCCAGGCGGTCGAGCATTATGAGATGGCGCGCTACGGCACGCTCCTGGCCTGGGCCAAGGCCATGCGGAAGGCTGACGCGGCGGCCCTGCTGGAAGCGACCCTGGCCGAGGAGAAGAAGGCGGACAGCCTGCTGTCGCAGATCGCGAATGGCACGATCAACAAGCAGGCGGCCGCCGCCGCGGCGTGATGCGGCCTCCGGAACGGCGCCGGCGGCATTCGCCGGCGCCCGTTACCGCGGATCAGCGCAATGCGCTGCCAGGCAGGGTGATCCCCGGCCATTCCGTCGCCGGTGCTGCCTTTACCGCCGCGGCTGCCGCCCCGGCGGCGGCGAGCGGAGCCGTCCCAGCATGGCGTTGCAACGCGGGTCGTCGCCGATGCCGAATTCGATGGTCGGCAGGATGGCGAGCGGCCCCGCCGCGAGCCCGAGCGCCGCCGCCAGGCCGCCGCGGACGCCAAGCTCCACCACTTCCGGCATCACCGAGGGTTCGCCGAAGCTGCCCGTCACCATGATGCTGGTCGGCAGTGCGGCGATGCTCAGATGCTTCGCTTCGCTCCGGATGCGGTAGTCGATCGTCTCCCGGTCCAGCCGGACGCTGCCGCTGCCCGACAGCAGGGCGCTGTCGGTCTCCAGGAACAGGGCCCGCGTGCTCAGCACCCCGCGTTCCAGGCCGAAATTCGCGACGAAGCATTCGATCTCGGTCCGGCCCGGAATCCCGATCGCGGACAGGATCGCGCTGCCGAGCCGCAAGCCGGACAGGTCGACAAGCAGCGCACTGAGATTGCCGCCCGAGGTGCTGAGCGTCAGGGCCCCGTTGCCGCGGCCCAGGATCTGCGCCATCGACCGGCCGGCGCCGTCGATCCGCGCACTCCCGTTCAGCGCGCCGCCACCCTGCGAACCGGCGGCCTGCATGAGGCGAGAGATGTCGACGCGGCGGAAATTGATGTCGGCGACGGCGTGGAGATTGCCGCCATCGCTTGGCGTCAGGCTGAGATTGCCGGCGATTTCGCCACGGCCGACGCCGAAGCGCAGCGGCCGCAGCGTCAGCGCCCCGTCCACCAGTTCCAGCGCCACATCCAGATTGTCGAGCGGCATGGAACGGCCGCGGATCTGGCCGGCGCGATAGCGCAGATGGACATTGGCCGCGTCGAATTTCGGGAAGTTGATCGGTGTATCCGGCAGGATGCGGCCGGTCGCCGCCGCATCGGGCCGCGTCGGCGTGTCGCGGCCGGGGTTGCCGCCGATGAAGCCGGCGAGATCCGCCAGGTCGACCCGGCGGGAGCGGAGATCGGCGGTGACATCCGGCCGCTCTCCCCTCGGGTCGACGGTGATGTCGCCGCCGAGGTCGCTGTTGCCGACCTGGCCCTGCATGCCCGTGAAGCGTACGCGGCCATCCGCGTAGTCGAGCTGGCCACTGATGCGATAGCGCGGCGTTTCCGGGATCGGGACGCCGGTCAATGGCATCAGCAGCGCCATGCTCGGTCCCGCGAGCTCCAGCTTCAGGTCGGCGCCGGCGAAGGCGAGCGGGTTGCGCAGCGTGCCGCTGAGCTGGGCGCGGGTCGGGCCGTTCTGCAGCCGCAGTTCGACAGGCCAGGGGCGATCCGCGTCGCGCAGGGAAAGGATGGCACCGCCGGTCAACTCCGCCGTGAGCTGCTGCCTGGCATAGGTGCCTTCCGCCCGGGCGAGGAGTTGCGGCTCGGCCTGCCCGGTCTGGCGGGTCTCGACCGCGATGTTGAAATCCGCCTGCAGCGGCGCATGCGCGACATGCACGCGGCTGTTGCGGATGTTCACCGCGCCGATGCTGGGGCCGGATGCCGGCGCCGCGGCCGCGTCGTCCCCGGCCGGCCCGCCCAGCGCGAAGCCGTAGTTGTTGCGCTCCGCGTCCAGGGCGGCAACCTGGACATCGGCCCCGTCGACCGTGACGGCGGGGATGACGATGCGGCGATCATGCCAATAGGCCATGACGTCGATCAGCACCGCCAGGCTGTCGAGGCGCGCGAAGGGCGGGGCTGCCGGGAAGCCTGCCGGGTTGTCGACCCTGACGCCGCCGAGCGTCACGGTCACCACGCGCCCGAGGCGCACGTCGAGATCCTGGATGGTGACGCTGCGCCCAAGCGCGGCAGAGGCCTGCTGCTCCACGATCGGGATGAACCAGCGCCAGGTGAACAGGGACAGGACCACCGCGATCGCAATGACCGGCACGCCCAGGTAGAGCATCCATCGCCGCAGCCGCATCGCGCTCGTCCTTCCGCATCACGGGCAGGCCCGCTTGCTTGCGAACGCGGCTGGCCGGCCCCGGGTTGAGGGAGGACATCCAGCCCGATGTCATTCCGTCTCAGTAAGGATGTGGCGCCGCGCAGCGGGTCGGCAGGGGGCATCCCATCGCTTCGGCCAATTCCCAGGGG
>DASYDR010000323.1:0-22850 GCA_036499545.1 Roseomonas sp.
ACCAGGCGACGCAGCGAGGCGAGGTAGCGCCCGTCATCATAGTACCCGTGCGCGCGCGCGATCGCGCCGCCGCGGTCGCCCTTGTCGTTGCTGCCTGACATTGCCGCTCCCCTGATCCCCGTGCGTGGCGCGATGATTGCATCACCCCGGGCGGGACGAAAGAGCGGGCGATGCGTGAAAGCGTTTGACAGCGGGGAAGCGGCGGCTACCGTCGCCGCCCAGGGAGACGAGACATGAACATGATCGCGCGTATCGCCGCGACGGCCGCGCTGCTGTGCGGCTTCGGCACCGCCGCCGCGCAGGCGGGCCCGGCGGACAACACGCTGCGCTGGGCGTCGGACAGCGAGCCGGCGAACATCATCCCCTACCAGAACACCGTCCGCGAGGGCGTGGTGATGGGCTACCTGATCTGGGACGCCCCCACCTATCGCGACCCGACGACCGGCGAATATCGCCTGCACCTGGCCGACCGCGTCCAGCTCATCAACGACACCACCATCGAGCTGCATATCCGCGACGGCATCGTCGCGCATAACGGCGAAGTGGTGGATGCGCAGGATGTCGCCGACACGGTGAACATCATGCTCGATCCCGCCAACCGCATCCTGAACTTCCAGCGCGTCGCCTGGCTGTCGCGCGCCGAGCTGGTGGATTCCCACACCGTCCGCCTGATCATGAAGGAGCCGTTCGGCCCCTGGCAGGAATACCTGACCAATGTCGTGGTGATGCCGAGCGACTACCTGAAGCGTGTCGGCCTGGAAGGCATGGCGCGGGAGCCGGTCGGCACCGGCCCCTATCGCGTGGCCGAGCTGGCGCCCGGCCGGCAGACGGTGCTGCAGCGCTTCGACCGCTATTTCGGCGGCGCCAAGGGTCAGCCCGCGATCGACCGGCTGATCTTCCGCCGTATCCCGGAAGCCAATACCCGCATGGCGGAGCTGCTGACCGGCGGGCTCGACTGGATCTGGCGCGTCTCGCCCGACCAGGCGCGCAACCTCTCCTCCCGCCGCAACCTGACCATCGTCAGCGGCGAGACGGTGCGCATCGTCTACATGAGCATGGATGCCGGCGGCCGCACCGGCCGCGACAACAACCCGATAACCGACCTGCGCGTGCGCCAGGCGATCTCCCACGCCATCGACCGCGCCGGCATCGTGCGCAACCTGGTCGGCGAGGGTGCGCATGTGCTGAACACACCGTGCCATCCGGAGCAGTTCGGCTGCACCCAGGACGGCATCACCCGCTACGACTACGATCCCGCCCGCGCCCGCGCGCTGCTGGCCGAGGCCGGCTATCCGGACGGGTTCGAGGTCTCGCTGATGGCCTATCGCGAGCGGCCCTGGGTGGAGGCGGTGATCGGCCAGCTCCGCGCCGTCGGCATCCGCGCCCGGCTGAACTGGGTACAGGCCGACACCTCCTCCTCCGAGGTCCGGGCCGGCAATGTGCGCCTCAACATGAGCGCCTGGGGCTCGACCTCGCTGTACGACGTCGCCGCCATCACCTCCTATTTCTTCGGCAATACCCCGAACGACATGGCGCGCGACCCGGAAGTGGCGGCGCTGCTGCGGCGCGGCGATACGACGACCGATCCCCAGGCGCGGCTGGCCGCCTATACCCCGGCGATCCAGCGCATCACCCAGCAGGCCTATTGGCTGCCGATGTGGACCTTCCCACTGACCTATGCCTTCAACAACCAGCTGGAATTCCGCCCTTCGGCCGATGAGGTGCCGCGCTTCTTCGAAGCGCGCTGGCGCCGTTGAGCCGCTAGTCAGTGCTGCGCTTTGCCGCCAAGCGGCTGCTGCTGGCGCTGGCCGTCGGTTTCGCGGTCTCCGCCATCGCCTTCCTGCTGCTCCGGGTCTCGGGCGACCTCGCCGCGACCTTGGCCGGTGAGGAAGCCTCACCGGCCGAGATCGAGCGGATCCGGCATCTCTATGGCCTCGACCGGCCGCTGCTGCTGCAATACGGCGAATGGCTGCTGCGCTCGCTCTCCGGCGATCTCGGCCGGTCGCTGTTCTATCCGGAGAGCGTCGCCAACCTGATCCTGGACCGGCTGCCGAACACCGCGATCCTGGCCAGCCTCGGCCTCGTCATCGCATTGCTGCTGTCGATCCCGCTCGGTGTCGTCGCGGCGATGTGGCGCAACACCTGGATCGACCGGGTGGCGCTCGGCATCGCGGTGCTGGGCCAGGCGATGCCGTCCTTCTGGTTCGCGCTGCTGCTGATCTTCGTCTTCGGGCTCACGCTCGGCTGGCTGCCGGTCTCGGGCACCGACGGCTTCGCCAATTTCGTGCTGCCGGCGGTCGCCCTCGGCTGGTTCTCGACGCCGGTGCTGATGCGCCTGACGCGGGCCGGCATGGTGGAGGTGCTGGCCGCCGACTACATCCGCACCGCCCATGCCAAGGGCCTGCCGGTGCATGTGGTGCTGGTGAAGCACGCACTGCGCAATGCGGTGGCACCGGTGGTGGCGCTGGCCTCCGTGCAGTTCGGCAACATGCTGTCCGGCTCCGTGGTGATCGAGACTGTCTTCGCGTTGCAGGGCGTCGGCTACCTCGCCTGGGAAGCGATCTCGCGCAAGGACTTCCCGGTGGTGCAGGGCATCCTGCTGGTCGTGGCATTGTTCTACGTGGTGCTGACCCTGGTGTCGGACCTGCTGAATGCCTGGCTCGACCCGCGCATCCGGGGAAGCTGAGATGGACCCGATCCCCGCCGCCGCCATCGCCGAGACCGCCCTGCCCGATCCCGCCGCGGCGCCAATGCCGCGGCGCCGGCTCTGGCGACGCATCCTGGGCAATCCCGGCCTGGTGGTCGCCGCGCTGGTGCTCGGCCTGATCACCGTGATGGCGATCACGGCGCCGCTGGTCTCGCCGCATGATCCCTACGAGCAGTCGCTCGATACCCGCATGACGCCGCCGGCCTTCGTGGATGCCGATCGCGCCGACCCGGCGCATCTGCTCGGCACCGACAATCTTGGCCGCGACTACCTGTCGCGGCTGATTTATGGCGCCCGCATCTCGCTGCTGATCGGCTTCTTCACCATGCTGGTCTCGGGCACCATCGGCACCGTGCTCGGCATCGCCGCCGGGTATTTCGGCGGCCGCACCGATACCGTGGTGTCCTTCCTGGTGACGACGCGCCTGTCCCTGCCGGTCGTCATGGTGGCGCTCGCGGTGGTGGCGGTGCTGGGCGGATCCCTGCAGGTGGTGGTGCTGGTGCTCGGCCTGCTGCTCTGGGACCGCTTCGCCGTGGTGATGCGCAGCGCCACCATGCAGGTGCGCGGGCGCGAATACATCACCGCGGCGCGGGCCATCGGCTGCTCGGTGCCGCGCATCCTCTGGGGCGAGGTGCTGCCCAATGTCCTGTCCGGCCTGGTCGTCATCGCCAGCTATGAGATGGCGCAGGCGATCCTGCTGGAAGCCGCCCTGTCCTTCCTCGGCCTCGGCGTGCAGCCGCCATTGCCATCCTGGGGGCTGATGGTCAGCGAAGCGAAGGAATTCATGCTGTTCGAGCCCTGGATGATCATGCTGCCGGGGGCGGCGATCTGCCTGCTGGTGCTGGCGATCAACCTGCTGGGCGACGGCATCCGCGACATCACCGCGCCGGAGGGCCGGTCGTGAGCGGGGCCGGGGAGACGGTGCTGGACGTCCGGGGACTGACCGTCGGCATCCCGACGCCGGGCGGCCTGCTGCACGCCGTGCGCGGCGTGTCGCTGACGGCGCGGCGCGGCGAGACGCTCTGCATCGTGGGCGAGAGCGGCTGCGGCAAGTCGCTGACGTCCCTCGCCCTCATGGGACTGCTGCCGCCGAGCGCCCGGCGCGAAGCGGAGAGGCTGGATTTCGCCGGCGAAGATCTCCTGCGCGCCTCCGGCAGGCGGCTCCGGGCGTTGCGCGGCGACCGTCTGGCGATGATCTTCCAGGATCCGATGACCTGCCTGAACCCGTCGCTGACCATCGGCGACCAGCTCACCGAGAGCTTCCTGCGGCATCGGAAGGGTGATCGCCGCGCCGCCCGCGACCGCGCGGTGGCGCTGCTGGAACGGGTCGGCATCGCCGGCGCCGCCGGCCGGCTGGAACAATATCCGCATCAGCTGTCCGGCGGGCTGCGCCAGCGCGTGGTGATCGCCATGGCACTGATGTGCGGCCCCGACCTGGTGCTGGCGGATGAGCCGACCACCGCGCTGGATGCCACCATCCAGCTCGGCATCCTGCAGCTTCTGGCGGAGCTGCAGCGGGAGATGCACATGGCGCTGGTGCTGGTCACCCATGACCTCGGCATCGTCGCGCGCATCGCCGACCGGGTGGCGGTGATGTATGCCGGCGAGGTGGTGGAGGAAGGCCCCGCTGCCGCGGTCTTCGGCGCGCCGCGCCACCCCTATACCCGTGGCCTGATGGGCTGCATCCCGCAACCGGACCGTACCCCGCCCGGCACCCGGCTCGGCACCATCCCCGGGCTGGTGCCCTCCCTGGTCGGGACGCTGCGCGGCTGCGCCTTTCGCGGCCGCTGCGCCTACGCCATGCCGGCCTGCGCGGAGCCGGTCGCGGTGCGGGGCGACGCCGCCAGCCATGCCTGGCGCTGCGTGCTGCCCGCAGACGCGCTGGAGCACGCGGCATGACCCCGATCCTGGAACTGCGTGGCGTTCACAAGCGCTACAGTGTCGGGGGCGGGCTGATGGCGCGCCGCCGCACGCTGACCGCCGTCGCGGGCGTCTCGCTCCGCGTCGACCGCGGGGAAGTGCTGGGGCTGGTCGGCGAGTCCGGCTGCGGCAAATCGACCCTGGCGCGGATCATCCTGGGGCTGGAGGCGCCAAGCGAGGGCGAGGTGTTCCTGGATGGCCGGCCGATCGCCAGCCTCGGCCGGCTGGAGCGCGGGCGGCTGGTGCAGCCGGTGTTCCAGGATCCCTATTCCTCGCTCAACCCGCGGCGCGACGTCGCGTCCATCATCGGCCTGCCGCTGGTGGTGCATGGCGTCGGCAGCGCCGCCGAACGGCGTGACGCCGTGGCGGAGATGCTGGGCCTGGTCGGGCTGGCGCCGCGCCATGCGGAGGCTTTCCCGTCGCAGCTTTCGGGCGGGCAGCGGCAGCGGGTCGCGATCGCGCGCGCCCTGGTGCTGCGTCCGACCCTGGTGGTCTGCGACGAGCCGACCTCGGCGCTCGACGTCTCGGTGCAGGCGCAGATCCTGAACCTGCTGCTGGACCTGAAGGAGCGGCTCGGCCTCTCCTATCTCTTCATCAGCCACAACCTGGCGGTGGTGCATATGCTCGCCGGCCGGGTGGCGGCGATGTATCTCGGCCGGATGGTGGAAGAAGGCGAGGCCAGCCGCGTGCTGGGTGCGCCGCAGCACCCCTATACCGCGGCGCTGCTCGCTTCCGCCCTGACGCCGGATCCGTCGCTCGGCCTGCCGGAGATGCGGCTCGGCACCGTCTTCCCCAATCCGCTGGCGCTGCCCAGCGGCTGCGCCTTCCACCCGCGCTGCCCGTCGGTGTTCGACCGCTGTGCGCGGGACGCGCCGGCGCTGCTCCCCTGCCCCGGCGGCGGCCGTGCCGCCTGCCACCTGACCAGCCAGAGCCAAGACCAGGCTGCCTAGAGGAATCCCATGACCCTGCTCGCATTCGACACCGCCGAACGCTTCCTGGAAGGGCTGAATGCCTGGGTGGCGCTGGAAAGCCCGACCTCCGACGCCGCGGCGGTGAACCGGCTGATGGACCGTGTGCAGGCGGATTGCGAAGGCATCGGCGCGGTGGTGGAGCGGGTGCCCGGCACGCTCGGCCGCGGCGACCACCTGGTGGTGCAGGCGCCCTGGAATGCGGGATCGAACGAGCGCGGCATCGTCATGCTCGGCCATCTCGACACCGTGCACCCGATCGGCAGCCTGGCGCGCAACCCGATCCGCAGCGAGGCCGGCCGCGCCTATGGCCCGGGCATCAACGACATGAAGGCCGGCGCGCATGCCTGCTTCGCCGCACTGCGCCGGCTGATCGAGACCGGGACAAGGACGCCGCTGCCGCTGACCATCGTCTATGTCGCCGATGAGGAGGTGGGCAGCCAGAGCGCCCGCCCGCTGATCGAGGCGGAGGCGAAGCGCGCCAAATACGCGTTGGTGCTGGAGGCGGCACGCGGCGGTGGCCGCGTCGTCACCTCCCGCAAGGGCCTGGCGCGCTTCGACCTGACGGTGCAGGGCCGCCCGGCGCATTCCGGCAGCGCCCACAAGCTTGGCCGCAGCGCCGTGAAGGAACTGGCGCACCAGATCATCGCGCTGGAGGGCATGACCGATTACGACCGCGGCATCACCGTCAGCGTCGGCATGATCGAAGGCGGCACCGCCGCCAATGTGGTGCCCGAACGCGCGACCGCCAGCATCGACCTGCGGGTGCCGACCATGGCCGATGCGGAGGAGATGGTCGCGCGCATCCAGGGCCTGACGCCGGTGACGCCGGATGTGACGCTCACCGTCACCGGCGACATGAACCGCTTCCCCTATACCAAGCAGGAACGCCCGGACGTCGCGGCGCTGTTCGACCAGGCGCGGGGCCTGGCCGCCGATATCGGCTTCGACCTGCAGGACCTGCCGACCGGGGAAGGCTCCGGCGGGTCGGACGGCCAGTTCTGCATCCCCTATTCCTCGGTGCTGGACGGGCTCGGGCCGTTCGGCGGCGGGTCGCACACCAATGAGGAATTCCTCGATATCGCAACCATCGCGCCGCGCGGCACGCTGCTGCTGCACCTGCTGCAGGCGCTGCGCTGATGCCCGGACGCGCGGACGCGATCGCGCTGGCGGAGCGCTGCTTCGACAGCGGCGACTACCTGGCGGCGCTGCGGCGGCTGGTCGCGGTGCGGACCGAGAGCCAACGGCCGGACGCCTTGCCGGAACTGCGCCGCTACTGCGCGCAGACCATCCCGGCGCTGATCGACGGTATGGGCTTCGAGACCGCGGTGGTGGAGAACCCGAAGCCCGGCTGCGGCCCGGTGCTGTTGGCCACCCGCATCGAGGATCCGGCACGGCCGACCGTGCTGATCTACGGCCATGGCGACGTCGTGCATGGCCAGGCCGGGCGCTGGAGCGAGGGGCTGGATCCCTGGTCGGTGATCGAGCGCGACGGGCGCTGGTATGGCCGCGGTACCGTCGACAACAAGGGCCAGCACCTGGTCGCGATCGAGGCGCTGCGCGCGGTGCTGGCGACACGCGGCCGCCTCGGCTTCAATGCCCGGCTGTTCATCGAAACCGGGGAGGAGGTGGGCTCGCCCGGCTTGCGGGAGATGCTGGCCGCCGATCCCGCGCGCTTCGCCGCCGACCTTTTCGTGGGCTTCGATGGGCCGCGCCAGACCCGCAGCCGGCCGGAGCTGCGGCTCGGCGCGCGCGGCGGCGTCGCCTTCGATCTCGTGGTGAAGCTGCGCGACCACGCGGCGCATTCCGGCCATTGGGGCGGCGTGCTCGCCGACCCTGGCTTCATCCTGGCGCATGCGCTGTCCAGCATCGTCACCCGCCAGGGCCGCATCCTGGTCGATGGCTGGACGCCGCGGGCGATACCGGACGCCGTGCGCCGCGCCTGCGCCAGCATCGTCTTCGAGGATCTGCCCGGCCTGCCGGTGCCGGATGCGGGTTGGGGCGAGCCTGGACTGTCGAAGGCCGAGCGCATCTTCGCCTGGACCAGCGTCGTCGTGCTGGCCTTCATCACCGGCCATCCCGATGCGCCGACCAATGCCGTGCAACCGGAAGCCCGGGCGCGGGTGCAGGTGCGGCACACGGTGGATGTCGACGGCACCGGCATCCTGCCGGCGCTGCGCCGCCACCTGGATGCGCGCGGCCTGCAGCAGGTCGGGATCGTGCCGGTCGCGGAGCGCGACAGCTTCCCGGCCGGCCGCACCGATCCCGAAAACCCCTGGGTGGTGAAGCTCGCCGCCTCACTGGCACAAACCGCGGGACAGGCGCCGAACATGGTGCCCAATTCCTCCGGCGGGAACCCGACCGAGACCTTCCTCAGCGGGTTGCGCGCGCCCGTTGTCTGGCTGCCGAGCGGCTATGCCGGCAGCCAGCAGCACGCGCCGGACGAGCACGGGCTGCCGGAGATGCTGCGCGAAGGGCTGCGGCTGACCACCGGCGTCTGGTGGGATCTGGGCGCGGCGTGATCGCGGGGCGCCGCGGTCATTCCAGGCGAATCCGAGCCTCCCGGATGATCAGGGCCCAGCGCGCGGCGTCCTCCCGCATCATGCGCGCCATGTCCTGCTGCCCCCGGAACACCGCGAAATACCCCTGGCTCTCCAGCGTCGTGCGCACCTCGGGATCCGCCACCGCGACGCGGTAGGCCTCCTCCAGCCGCGCGACCACGGCGGCCGGCGTCTGGGCCGGTGCGACGACGCCCTGCCAGACGGGAACCAGGAGATCAGGCCAACCTTGCTCCACGGAGGTCGGCACGTCGGGCAGGCTCGGGTGCCGCTCGCGGCCGAGAATGGCGAGGATGCGCAGGCGCCCGGCATCGACCTGCGCCTTGTACATGCCGAAGCTCGAAATCATGAGCTGGATGCGGCCGCCGAGCATGTCCTGCAGCGCCGGCCCGCCGCCGCGATAGGGCGCATGCAGGATATCGACCCCGGTCTGCCAGCGAAGGACTTCGAAGGCGAGGTGATCGACGCTGCCGAGACCGCCCGAGCCGAAATTGAGCCGGCCCGGCTGCGCCCTGGCCAGCGCGATGAGATCCGACAGGTTGTGGACCGGCAGATCGGCCGGCACCACGATGACGACCGCGCCATCCCCCACCATGCAGACCGGCAGCAGGTCGCGCGCGACGTCGATCGCCATGCCGCCGTAGAGCAGCGGATTGGTCACGACGACGCTGCTGTTCACATGGCCGATCGTGTAGCCGTCCGGCACGCTCTTCGCGACGGCTTCCAGCCCCAGATTGCCGTTGGCGCCGCCGCGGTTCTCCACCACGGCAGGCTGGCCGAGCGTTGCCTGCAGCCGCTGCGCGAGCGGCCGCGCCAGCAGATCGGTCCCGCCACCGGGCGGGAAGCCGACGATGACGCGCACCGGACGGGTCGGGAAGCCCTGGGCATGGGCCGTACCCGGTGGCGCGAGTCCGAGGGTCGCGGCAGCGAGCAGGCTGCGACGATACATGGCGTTCCTCCCTTGGCCGGCCTCTCCGTGCCGGGCCGCTCAGTGACGCTTCCGGCGGCCGCGTTCAGGCCGCGGAGGCCTGCTCCACGGTCGGCGCATCGCCCGCGAGCGTCGTGCGGCGCATGTCGCGCACCTCGTTGCGATCGAAGCGGCGCGCACGGTGCATCGTCGCGCGGTTGTCCCACATCACCAGGTCATGCTGGCGCCAGGCATGCGAATAGACGAACTCGCGCTGGGTGGCGTGCTCCGTCAGGTCCCGCAGGAAGGAGCGCGCCTCCGGCACCGTCCATCCCAGGATGGTACCGGCATGGGAGGACAGGAACAGCGATGTCCGGCCACTTCCCGGATGCCGGCGGACCAGGCGCTGCCGCACCGGGTGGAAGGACGCGATCTCCTCCGGCGTGAAGGCCGTGAACCCGATCGCCTCGCGCGAATGGAGCAGCGAGTGCTCGCAGATCAGGTCCTCGACTTCCGCCTTGGTCCGGTCGTCCAGCGCGTCATGGGCCGCGCGCATGTCGGCGAATTCGGTGTTGGCCCCCCATGACGGAATGGCGCGCGCCGAGAGCAGCGAGTATTTCGCCGGAATCGCCCGATACGAGCTGTCCGAGTGCCAGAGCCGGTCGCCCAGCTTGAAGAACCAGACCCGGTCATCCGCCGATATGATCTTCCCATCCTTGTTGAGGTTGGACAGATCACTGATGCCGCTGCCCAGCCGGCTATCCTCGCGCTTCCGCACGTTCCCGGGCGTGTTGTAGTTCTCGATCTCGCCGAAATTGCGCGTGAAGGCGATCTGCTGCTCGTCGGTGGTCCGCTGATCGCGAAAAATGAGGACCGCGTAGCGATCCATCCCGTCTTCGATCGCCGCCGCATCGTCGCGGCTGATCGGCCGGGTCAGATCGACGCCGGCGACCTCACCGACGAAGACCGGATGCACCTGCGTGATGGTCAGCGCCATGGGCTGTCGTCCTCCCTGAGACCCGGATCGGGATGACGTCCGCCGTTATGCGACGGCCCTGCAAGGCAAGACCACAGGTGAGCACGCGGCTTCATGACCTTGGTCATGGCTATACCTTTGACGCTTCATCCCTCGATGACGGCCAAGCGAACCGCCCGCCACCGGTTATCCGGTGTGCGTCTCTATCGATGCGCCATCCAGCGCGGGCGTCAACCGGCTTTCGGCATCAACCTCTCATGCGAGCGGACCGGTGATTGGACCGATCCGAGGCCGCGAATGCGGCCCGGCGTTCGAGGGGTGGTGAGCGGCCAACGCTCACCACCGTTGATATCAGTGACCCATCGCGGGTTCCGGCGGCGGCTCATTGGCGGAAGCGCTGCGCAACGGCAGGTCGCGCATGCCGGCGGCCACCACCAGCGCGGCGATCATCGCCACCGCGCAGGCCAGGAAGGCCAGGTGGAAGGCGCCAGCCAGCGAGGCCTGCACCTGCGGCATCATCGACGGCGCGACGCCGGCCAGGGCGCCGCCATGCTGCCGCACTTCGCCGAGATCGATATGCGCGGTGATGCCGATCTCGACGAGGCGGGTGGCGAAGCCGGAAGCCAGCAGGGCGCCGACCAGCGTGCTGCCGAAGGCGCCGCCCATCGAGCGCAGGAAGAGGACGGAACCGGTGGCGGCGCCGACATCGCGGCGGTCGGCGGCGTTCTGCACGCTGACCAGGCAGCTCGGCATCACCATGCCGATGCCGAAGCCGAGCACGGATTGGAAGACCACCAGGATGATGCCCGGCGTCTGCGCGTCGATCATCGCCAGCAGCCCGAAGCCGACCAGGCAGCCGATCAGGCCGATGATCATGATGCCCTTCATCTTGCCGCGCTTGCGGGCAGTCGCGCCCGCGACCCAGGCGCCGGCGCAGTTCGACGCCAGGAACGGCACCACCAGCGCGCCGGAGGCGGCGGCGTCGACGCCACGGACGAGCTGGAAGAACAGCGGCAGCAGGAAGCTGCCGCCGAACAGCGCGAAGGCGGAGAAGAAGGCGATGATGACGCCGCGCACGAAGACCGCGTTGCTGAACAGGCGCGGCGGCAGCAGCGGGTCGGCGAAGCGGCGCTCCTGGATCGTCAGCAGGCCGATCAGCAGCAGGCCGATGACGCCGAGGCCGATGATCGGCGGCGACGTCCAGGGCATCTCGACGCCGCCCCAGCTCAGCATCAGCAGCCAGCAGCTGATGGCGCTGGTCAGCAGCCCCGCCCCGGCCCAGTCGATGCGCGAACGCCGGGCCGGCGGCTTCAGCACGCGCAACGCGCGGTCGCAGAGCAGCATGGCGACCAGCGCGATCGGCAGGTTGATCCAGAAGATCCAGCGCCAGGAGAGCGCTTCGGTGGCCCAGCCGCCGATGATCGGCCCGGCGACCGAGGCGATGCCCCAGGTGGACGCCATGTACCCCTGGTAACGGCCGCGTTCCCGCGGGCTGACGACATCGGCGATCGCCGCCTGTGCCATCGCCATCAGGCCGGCGCCCCCGATCCCCTGCAGCGCCCGGGCGGCGATGAGCTGACTGAGGCTCTGCGCCATGGCGCAGAGGACGGAAGCGATGGCGAAGATCGTGAGCGCGATCAGCAGCAGCTTCCGGCGCCCATAGATATCGGAGAGCTTGCCGTAGATCGGCGTCATCGCGGTCGAGGTCAGCAGATAGGCCGAGACGATCCAGGCCAGGTGGCTGAAGCCGTTCAGATCGGCCGCCATCGCCGGCACTGCCGGAATCACCACCGTCTGGTCGATCGCGGCCAGGAAGATGCACAGCAGGATGCCGCTCAGCACCCTCAGGATCTGCTGGTGGTTGAAGCGCGGCGTGGCCTCCGCCTCCGCTGGCGCCGGCGCGATCGCGGGCGCGGTCATGGTCTGCGTCTCTGAGGCCTGCATGCGTCCTCTGGTCCTCGTTTCCCTGGCGGGGCCCGTACTGGGCCGCCGGCCGGCCCCGTTGCGGCCGTCGGGCAGGCGGTCGATGAGGCGTCGCTATTTCACCGCAGTGCAGCATGATCCGCCATGCCGGCTGGCTCAACCCTGCCCAGCGTCCATGGCTGGTAGCAGCGGCAGCCTGTTCGGGCGATATCGCCGCATCGGTCGGCAGTCGGCGAATCGCTGCCTAACGTGGTTGCAATCGGCGATCGCCGTCGGCTGCGCCGGGCGGTGGGATCACCGGCATCGGGTGCCCGGCCGCAGGCGGCATCGGGGCGTGGATGCCCGGGTCGATACCGGACGGCGGCGGGACGACGGGACCGCCAGCTTGCCCGAGCGGTGCGCGCGACGGCTCGCGTCGCTCCGCCGGCGCGGGCCGCGCGTCCTGCGGCTGCGCGGTCGCTCCGCAAGCGCCGAGAACCAGGACCGTGCCCGCGAGAAGACCTTGCGTCGCGTTGATGATCCGTTTCATCGCCGCCCCTCTGCCGCCGCATCGCCGGAAGGCATGGATGCGGCTCAGAAGCCAACGCCCGCCGCGAGACCCGGTTGCTCCGGCGGGGACGGCAGGCCACCTTGCGACCCGGGATGGCCCGGGCCATCCGAACGGTGATGGATCGTGACGGCCGATACGGTGGCCGGACGGCATTGCGGCCGGTCCAGGGGACCGGCCGCAACAGGGTTGCAATCGCGTCGGACTTGCCGCTTCAGACCGTCGGGCCTTGCAGCCTTCGGGTCATCGGAGGCTCAGACCAGATCGTCCGCGCCGATCACCGCGCGTCCTTCGGCCGCGCCGAACATCATGTAGTGGAAAAGCGGGTTCATCCCCGCCGCCGCCACATCCGGATTGGCCGCGAGGTAGGCGTTGCCGTCGAAGGCTTCGGACGGCAGGCGTCCTTCGTAGCCGCCGAAGTTCAGGTAGTGCTCCAGCGGATTCATGCCGTAGGCCGCGACATCCGGGTTCGCTTCCAGATAGGCGCTGGTGTCGAAATACTGGTTGGGATCGCGACCTTCGAAGCGGCCGAAGGTGTCGTAGTGGAACTTCGGATCCATCCCGGCGGCGAGAACATCGGGGTTGGTGCTCTGGTAGAAAAGGTCGTCCACCAGCTGCGTCAGATGGCCGATGGTGCCCATATCCGCCAGGGAAATGTCGCGGTCGTCGAAACGCAGCGTCTCGACATTGGTGAGGGACGACTTCAGGCCCCCATCCTCGACGATGGCCATCGCACCAAGCTTGCTCACGGCATAATCGGTGAACTTGCCGATGAAGACGGCGACGTCTGCACCGTCTCCGCCATCGATGCGGTCGTTGCCGTCGGTGATGTGGAATTCGTCATTGCCGCCGCGCCCGAGAAGCACGTTGTCGGCGGCATTGCCAGTGATCAGGTCGTTGCCGTCGCCGCCGGTCGCGTTCTCGATGACGACGCCGTTGGCGATGGTGTAGCCGCCGCCGATGAAGGCCGCATAGCTCAGCACGCCATAGCCGGTCTCGGAGTAGTCGAGGGTGGCGGCCGTCAGGTCGATGATCGCATTCGCCTTGCCGGCGATGGTGTTGCCATCGGCATCCTTGACGTCATAGCGGATCTCATCGATGCCGCCCGCGTCCCAGAGGCATTCCCAGAAGGCAGTGTCCGGCTGATAGATGATGGATTCCGGAACGCCGACCTCGTTGGGCGCACCGCGCACGAAGGGATGCGGGTCGTTGCTGTCCGGCAGAATGTAGACGTTGTCTTCCGTCCGGTACTCCATGTTCGCGCCATAGAGGTACTGAATGGCCGCGACGTCATAGGCCATCGGTGTGGCCGCGAAGCCGTGGTCGAGGAAGAAGTCGTCCGCCACCGGGCGCTGGCGGGTCGCCACCACGTCGATGCGGCCGTTCTCGTCGAACTCATAGCCGTGGAGATAGGACATCACCGAGCCGAACATATGGTTCAGCTCGAGCACGCCGAGGCTGCGCTGCCGCACCGCGGAGCTGTCTTCCTCCGTAATGCCGGGGAAGTAGTGGGGGTCATCGTCGTTCGGCAGGTTGCCCCCGTCATGCGGGTGCTTCAGGCCGAGGCCGTGGCCGGTCTCATGAATGAAGGTGCGGTAGAAATTGCCCCCGGGTTCCAGCATGTCCGCGGACCACTGCCGGACGTTCACTGCCTCGAAATTGTAAGTTCCCTCCGACGCACCAGTGGTTGGCAACTGGTGGGATGCGGAGACCGTACCGGTGGCCGTCAGCTGATCTTCGAGAGCCTCGATAAACTTGGCATCGCCAATATTCGTCACCCGAACGAAATCAATGTTGGCAACGTGCTCCCAGCCTTGGACCGCCTTTTCCCAGGCAGCCATTTCGAAGGGACGCCACTCATACGAGACGTTCTTCCCCGTCGTCGAATTGTAATGATCCCCTCGCTCTTCCAACGTACTGAAATAATAATTTATTACTACTTTTTCCGCACTGGGATCTGCATTCTGATAGTATGCCCCATTATTGATGAATGCATCCAGGAAGTCGTTGCCGGTTCCGTCTTTTGTTACTCTTGTTATATTTGTCTGGACCATTAGATCCCCCTTTTTTGCATGCCAGCAAACCTCCGACCCAGGTTCGGATCACGCCCACACGGCGCCGCAAGCATGATTTCATGATGCTATGTTGATGATGGATGATAGGCAACTTTCCGCCTCACGCTAAGATAACTATTTTTTAATTATATGCCGACACTCAGCGCCGGTGAGGATGCTATATTATATCATCCGGCGCATTTCGACATACTGTGCAACGGCCAGTATATTGTGCATATCTAGCATATCGTATTGAATTATGCTCTCTATATCCGACCTGCAAATCGGGATCGGAGAATCGGCACTCGCGTACCGGCCTGCAGAAGATTGCCGCCATGCAATCTAATTATCCATACCGTTAGACACACCCGCCTGGGTCGGCACCGAATCGCTGAATATATGCTTACAAACGATACATTATAGGCCTCTTTCCAGTGCAATCGCAGATGACCGCTCCAGCTGCGGCACGTTGTTTGCTCGCGCGATCCGCGCGTGCTCTGCTCGCGCCGCGCTGGCGTCGAAGCGCCGCTGGGCGCCTGTGTCCCACGGAGTTGGATGGATTGCCGGAGCAGCCAGCAGCGGATGAGCCAGAACTCGGATAGTACGCGGCCACCTGCTGACGACCGGCAGGCCATGACCGCCCTGCAAACCGGGGCGGCCTGGCTCCGATGCGGCAGGCTCGATGAAGCGAAGCGCCACCTCTCCGCCGCGGTAGAGGCGCAGCCGGGCCTGGCCGATGCGCAGATGATGCTCGGCGTGATCCACGGCATGCAGGGCCAGCCCACGGAAGCGGCGACCTGCTTCCGAACGGCGCTGCGCCTGCGGCCCGGCTCGGCCGATGCGCATGGCAATCTCGGCAATGCGCTGCGCGAACTCGGCCATGCGGAAGAGGCTGCCGGCCACCTGCGCCAGGCCCTGCATCTGCGTCCCGACTATGCGGAAGCGCATAACAACCTGGGCGCGGCGCTGCTCCCGCTGGGGCAGGTGACCGAGGCGGAGGCCTGCTTCCGCTCCGCCCTGCATCTGCGCCCCGACTTCATCGAGGCGCGCGGCAATCTCGGCCGCTTGCTGCTCGCCGAAAGCCGGCCGGACGAAGCCGTGACGCTGCTGCAGGCAGCGCTGCGCGACCAGCCCGGGGCCGCTCCCCTCTGGGCGACGCTCGGCGCGGCACTGCGCGCTGCCGGCCGTCCCGGCGAAGCCGCGCGCGCCCTGCACACCGCGTTGCGGCAGGCCCCGGCGACGGAGGCGATCTGGACCGAGTTCGGCAACGCCCTCTACGAGCTGAATCGCCCCGGGGAGGCCGCAGCGGCCTTCCGGAAGGCACTGGAGATCCGCGCCGATTCGCCATCCGCCCTGCTTGGCCTGGCCGTCGCCCAGGCGCAGCTCGGCTGCTTCGGGCCAGCGGAGGCGGCCGCCCGGGACGCCCTGCGCCATCAGCCAGACTTCGCCGAAGCCGGGAACGCCCTGGGCGACATCCTGCGCAACCAGGGCCGCCTTGCGGAATCGGAGGCCGCATTGCGCGAAGCGCTGCGGCTGCGCCCGGACTATCCGGATGCGCGGGTGCATCTGGCCTTCACGCTGCTGCAGGCCGGGCGCTTCGCCGAAGGCTGGCAGGCGCATGAGCACCGCGAAGGCGCCAAGGCCTGGGCGCGCGGGCGCCGCCGCTTCCCCGTGCCGCGCTGGCAGGGCGAACCGCTCGCGGGCCGCAGGCTGCTGCTGCATGCCGAACAAGGCCTCGGCGATACCATCCAGTTCAGCCGCTACCTGGTGGGGATGGCGCCGGATGCGGGCGTGCTGGTGCAGGTCCAGGCGCCTCTTCTGCCCCTGCTGCGGGGACAATTCGGCCGCATCGCGCTGCTCGGCGATGCCGAGCCCCTGCCCGCCTTCGACCTGGAAGCCCCCTTGCTCAGCCTGCCCCACCTCCTGGGTGATGTCGCGGCCCCCACCCCATATCTCACGCCCGATGCCGGACGCCTGGCGGCCTGGCGCGCACGGCTCGCGGCGATGCCGGGGATACGGGTCGGGCTGGTCTGGGCTGGCAATCCGGGCATGGCGGCGGATGCACGGCGTTCCATCGCCCTGGCCGCGCTGCACCCCCTGGGCGCGGTCCCCGGCATCACCTTCGTCTCGCTCCAGCACGGCCCCGCGGCATCGGAGCCAACGCCGGCCGGCCTGCCGATGCTAGCGACCGACTTGCATGATTTCGTGGAGACCGCGGCGCTGGTCGCGGCGCTCGACCTCGTGATCGGCGTCGACACCGCCGTCATCCATCTGGCCGGCGCCCTCGGCCGCCCGGTCTGGCTGCTGAATCGTGCCGATACCTGCTGGCGCTGGGGGAACCGGCCGGGCGACAGCGCCTGGTATCCGACGCTGCGCGAATTCCGCCAGCCGGCGCATGGCGACTGGGGCAGCGTGGTCGCCGCCGTGCGGCAGGCGCTGATGGATTTCGCCCCGGGCACTGCGCCCTGAACGCCCCTTGATGGCCCCCGTGGCCATGAAGCGCCGCTCCTGACATGCTCCCGGCAAAAGCCTGCTCAGGAGGAACGTCATGGCGCAGCCCACCCGCCCCGCCTCGTCGCATCCCGGCCGCCGCCTGGTGCTGGCCGGCCTGCTCGCGGCGCCCGGCATCGCCACCGCGCAGACCATCCCGAGCGGTGTCCCGATCCGCATCGTGGTGCCGACCGGGGTCGGCGGCATCACCGATATCCTGGCCCGCATCATCGGCGCCCGGCTGGCGGCCCGGCTCGACCGCACCGTGGTGATCGAGAATCGCCCCGGTGCCGGCGGCATCATCGGCACCGAAGCCGTGGTCCGTGCGCGGCCGGACGGCACCACCCTGCTGATGGTCTTCCCGAGCCACCCGGCGAACCCCGCGCTGAAGGCCAACCTGCCCTACGACACCGAGCGTGACCTGGCGCCGATCGGCACCATCACCACCGTCTCCCTCGCGCTGCTGGTGCCGCGCGACCTGCCGGTCGCCAATGTCGCCGAGCTGATCGCCCTCGCCCGCCAGCGCGACCTGAACTACGCCTCGGTCGGTATCGGCAGCCTGGCCTATCTCGCCGCCGAGATGTTCTGCAGCCTGGCCGGGGTGCGCCTGACCCAGGTGCCCTATCGCAGCGCGCCGGAGGCGCATGCCGCGGTGATCAAGGGCGATGTGGCGATGTTCTTCGACCCACCGATCACCACCCTGCCGCTGCTGCAGGGCGGCCAGGTGCGGGCGCTGGCGGTCTCCACGCGCCACCGGCTGTCGACCCTGCCGGAGGTGCCGACGGTCGCGGAATCCGGCCTGCCCGGCTATGATGTGCAGGGCTGGAACGGGCTGCTGGCGCCGGCGCGCACGCCGCGCCCGGTGATCGAGACCTACAGCCAGGCATTGCGGGCCATCCTCGCGGAGCCCGAGGTGCTGGCCCAGCTCGCCCGCCAGGGCGCGGAGCCGGCACCGAGCACGCCGGAGGAATTCGGCACCCTGATCAGCACCGATATCGCGCGCTGGGGCCGCCTGCTGCGCGCCGCCGGCATCCAACCGGAGTAGGAGTAGAAGCAATGCCGCATTTCGATGCCCGCCAAGGCCTGCGCACGCACTACCGCGACGAGTGTTTCGCGGATGCCTGGGCACCGCGGGAAACGGCGCTGCTGCTGCACGGCAATGCCGAGAGCGGCGAGGCCTGGAACGGCTGGATGCCGAGCTTCGGCCGTCGGTTCCGCGTGATCCGCCCGGATATGCGCGGCTTCGGCCGATCGACGCCGATGCCCCGGGATTTCGGCTGGAGCCTGGATGGCCTCGTCGATGACGTCACGGCGCTGCTCGACCACCTCGCACTCGACCGCGTGCATGTGGTGGCGGCGAAAGTCGCGGGCCCGATCGCGATCCGCCTCGCGGCGCGGCAGCCGGCGCGGCTGCGCAGCCTGACGCTGCTCGGCACCATCGTGTCCGGCCAGCAATCGCTCGGCGACCGCCACGCCGCCTGGCTGGCGCATATCGAGGCGCATGGCGTCGAGAGCTGGGCACGCTGGACGATGTCCGGCCGGCTAGGCGAGCATTGTCCGCCGGCGATGATGGAGGGATGGGCGAAGCTGATGGGCGCGACGCCGCTCGATACCCAGCTCGGCTTCATCGGTGCGGTGCCGGCGCTGGACGTGACCGCGGACCTGCCGCGTGTCGCCTGCCCGACCCTGGTGGTGACCACGGATGCCAGCGGCCTCGGCTCCGTCGAGGCGACGCGCGATTGGCAGGCCCGTATCCCCGGCAGCGAGTTCATGGTGGTCCCCGGCGACAGCTACCATGTCGCCGCCACGCATCCGGAGGCCTGCGCCGCCGCGACCATCGACTTCATCCGCCGGCGCGCGGGCTGATCCTGCTTGCCCCGATGCCTTCCGTGACGGAGAAGTGCCGGCCTCGATCACGAAGGGCCGACACCCGATGGTGAAGCGCGACGAGGGCGCCGACGCCAGCACCAGCACCAGCACGGAGCGCATCCGCGACCGGCTCCGTGCCGATATCCTGGACGGGCGCCTGGCGATCGGCGCGCGGCTGAAGATCGTCGAGCTGGCGAATCGTTACGAGAGCAGCCAGATGCCGGTGCGGGAAGCGCTGCTGCAGTTGCAGGGCGAAGGCCTGGTGCGCATCGCCCCCAATCGCGGCGCGGAGGTGCGCGCGGTCGACGAGCGCTTCGTCCGCAACATCTACGATATCCGGGAAATCCTGGAAGCCTTCTTCGCCCGCCGCGCCGCCGTAGTCGCCGATCGCGGCGACATCGAGGAACTGAACGCCATCCAGTCGGCCTATGAGCGCTATGACGCTGCTGGCGACGTCGCCATGCGCATCACCCTGAACCTGCGCTTCCACACCTGCATCTACCGGCTGGCCGGGAACGAGGATGCGCAGGAGATCATCGACAAGCACGCCGTGGTCACGCGGCTGCTGACCCGGCGGCACAACCACACGCCGGCCCGCATCCGGCAGATCGCGGAGCAGCACCGCGCGCTGATCGCCGCGATCGCGGCGCATGATGGGGAGGCGGCAGGCGACATCGCCGCCCGCCACATGCGCGATGCCCGCGACGCGCTGCTGGAAGGCATGCGCCGCGACACCCCGGAAGCGGCGCCGCGGCAGGCCTCCTGATCAGACGCTGGTCTTCAGGCTCTTCGGCGGCCGGGCGCGGATCGCCGCTTCGTTCACCTCGATGCCCCAGCCCGGGCCTTGCGGCAGCAGGAAGTCGCCATTCTCGATCACCGGCGGGTTCATCACGAATTCGTCGCGCCAGGAGACGCTGTCGATATCCGTTTCCATGATGCGGAAATTCGGCACCGCGGCGGAGAAATGCGCGCTGATCACGCTGGCCAGATGGCCGTAGAAATTATGCGGCGCCACATTGACGTCATAGGCATCGGCCATCGCCGCGATCTTCAGGGATTCATTGAACCCGTTCCAGATCACGTCGACGATCGCGACATCCATCGCGTCCTTTTCGAAGTAGGGCCGGAAATCGCGCCGCTCCAGCAGCGTCTCGCCGGAGGCGATCGGCACGCGGATGTCGCGGCGCAGCAGCGCCAGCGATTCGGCGTTGTGGATGTCGAGCTCGAGCCAGGTCAGGTCGCTTTCGGCCAGCGCGTCGCCGATCCAGCGGAAGCCTTCGGTGCGGAAATGAAAATTGAGGTCGAGCATGATGCCCATGTCCGCGCCGGCGCCGGCGCGGAAGGCCTCGATCGTCTTCACCGCGGAATTCGCGATGTGGCGGTCCCAGTTGCGCTCCGGAAAGCCGCGGCCGACCAGGAAGCCGGGCCGGTACTGCTCGACATGGTCGCCGACCTCGAGCGCGGTGTTGGTCTTCAGGGCACGGAAGCCCTTGGCGCGCACCTCGGCACCGACCTCGGCGATGTCGTCATAGGTGCGCACCGGCTTGGCGCCGACCAGTTCCGGCGTGCGCAGGCGGTAGGACGCGCAATGCGACCAGTAGACCGGCAGCCGGTCGCGCACCGCGCCGCCGAACAGCTGGTAGACGGGAACGCCGAGATCCTTGCCCTTGATGTCGAGCAACGCATTCTCGATCGCGCCGATCGCCTGGCGCGCGATGCCGCCGCGCGACTGCACGGAGCGGGAGCCGAGCACGGCGTTGATCAGCTCGATCCGGTGCGGATCCATGCCGAGCACCGGCTGCATCAGGCTCTCGATGGCGCCGCGCAGGCCGGGGCTGCCGAAGCTTTCGTTGAATTCCGACCAGCCGGTGATGCCGACATCGGTCTCGATCTTGAGGAAGGAGAAGATGCGCCAGCCCGCATCGCATTGCAGCGTCTCGAACGACTTGACCTTCATCGCTTCCTCCATCAGCCGGTGCTGGCCGGAAAATTATCGATAATTCCTTAGGCGTCAAGGCGCGCCGGCAAGCGGAGCAGCGCTGCTAGGCAGGGAATTAATTATCGATAATGATACCGGAAAAGCGCCCGACCGCGGAGGAACCCTCATGCCCCATCGCCGCTCCCTTCTCGCCCTCGGGGCGCTCAGGCCCTTCGCCGGCCTCTCCCGCCCGGCGCTCGCCCAGATTGCCGGCGACTGGCGGCCGGAACGGTCGCTGTCGATGATCGTCGCCTTCGCCGCGGGCGGTGGCACCGATATCGCCGCCCGGCTCATCGGCCGCTTCATGGAACGCGATCTCGGCCAGGCCATCGTGGTGCTGAACCGCCCGGGTGCGGCCGGCGAGCTGGGCTTCGCCGAGCTCGCGCGGGCCCGGCCCGATGGCTACACGATCGGCTTCATCAACACGCCGCATATCGCGACCATCCCGATCGAGCGGCGCGCCCGCTTCGCGCTGCGCGACTTCGCGCCGATCGCCAATATCGTGGACGACCCCAGCGGGCTCTGGGTCATGCCGAACAGCCCCTATCGGACGCTCGCCGATCTGATCGAGGATGCGAAGCGCCGGCCGGAGACGATCGGCTACGGCACCACCGGCGTCGGCTCCGACGATCACCTGGCGGTGCTGGCGCTGGAACGCGCGGCGGGGATCAGGATGCTGCACGTGCCCTATTCGGGCGGCGCCCCGATCCGCACCAGCCTCGCCGCCGGCACCATCCCGGTCGCCAGCACCAACCTGTCCGACTGCATCAACGACTGGCGGCAGGGCAGCTTGCGCCCGCTGGTGCAGATGGGTGCGACGCGCTGGGACCGCGCGCCGGAACTGCCAACGGCGCGGGAACTCGGCTACGACATCGTGGAGGGCTCGATGCGCGGCATGGCGGCACCGGCCGGCGTGCCGGCGCCGGTGCTGGCGCGGCTGGCGCTGGCGGTGCAGCGCACGGTCGCGCATCCGGATTTCAAGGCCCAGGCCGCGCAGCAAAACCTGCCGCTGCGCTTCCTGGGGCCGGACGCCTTCGCCGACGAACTCAACGCGCTGGACACCCGTTCCCGGGCGTTGTGGTCGCGTCACCCCTGGCATGAGTGACAGGCCGTCCACTATCCTGCTGCACAACAACGCCTTCCGGAGGGAACCACAATGCCCCGTCGTCGCGGCCTGCTTGCCCTTGGTGCATTGGCACCCCTCGCCGGCCTGTCGCGCGCCGCGCTGGCCCAGGCGGCCGGCGACTGGCGGCCGGACCGCGCGCTGTCGATGATCGTCGCCTTCTCGGCCGGCGGCGGCACCGATATCGCCGCGCGGCTGATCGGCCGCTTCATGGAACGCGATCTCGGCCAATCGATCGTGGTGCTGAACCGTCCCGGTGCGAGCGGCGAGATCGGCTTCGCCGAGCTCGCCCGCGCGCGGCCGGATGGCTACACCATCGGCTTCATCAACACCCCGCACATCACGACGATACCCATCGAACGCCGCGCCCGCTTCGCGCTGCGCGATTTCGCGCCGATCGCCAATATCGTCGATGATCCGGACGGGCTCTGGGTGCTGGCGGACAGTCCTTACCGCACGCTGGCCGACCTGATCGCGGATGCGAAGCGCCGGCCCGACAGCATCGGCTATGGCACCACCGGCGTCGGCTCCGATGATCACCTCGCCATGCTGGCGCTGCAGCGCGCGGCAGACATCAAGATGATCCACGTGCCTTACGCGGGCTCGGCGCAGATCAAGCAGAACCTGGCCTCCCGCACCATTCCGGTCGCCTGCACCAATCTCGGCGACTGCATCACCGATTGGCGCCAGGGCACGGTGCGGCCGCTGGTGCAGATGGGCGCCACCCGCTGGGAACTGGCGCCCGAGTTGCCGACGCTCAGGGAACTCGGCTTCGACGTGGTGGAAGGCTCGATGCGCGGCATGGCGGCGCCGGCCGGCGTGCCGGCGCC
>DASYDR010000324.1:0-3805 GCA_036499545.1 Roseomonas sp.
CGGCGACGCCCTGTTTCCGGAAGCCGGCGGCCCGGGGGCCCTGCTCGCCTTCGCGGTGCCGGCCGAGGAGCTGGACCGCTGGCATCGCCGCCTGATGACGCAGCGCATCGCGGTGCTGGAAGTACCGCGCGCCATGCCGGATGGCCGCCGGGCGCTGCATTGCGCCGATGCCGAAGGCAATGTCGTGGAGCTGTTCGCAGCAGGATGATCCGGGCCGCGATCGCGATCGCCGCGGGCGCGGCGATGCTGGTCTGGCCGGCCTTCGTGAACGGCTATCCGCTGCTGTTCAGCGACACCGGCGGCTTCCTGGCGCAGACGCTGGTGCCGTTGATGATCTGGGACAAGCCCTGGATCTACGGCCCGCTGCTGCATCTGTTCCATTGGCGGATCTCGCTCTGGCTGCCGCTGGCGGCACAGGCGCTGCTGGCCTCCCATCTATTGTGGCTGACCGGGCGCGTGCTGTGGGGCGCGCGGCCAGGCCGGCACCTGGCGGTCTGCGCCGGGGCGGCGGCACTGACCACGGCGCCGTTCACCATCGCCCTGCTGATGCCCGATGTCTTCGCGCCGCTGGTGCTGCTGTCGTTCTTCCTGCTCGGCTTTGCCGTGGACGCCGCCCCCCGGACATCCGCGCTTTCGCGCCCCGAGACCATCTGGATCGCCGTGGTCGCGACCTTCGGCATCGCCGCCCATCTATCGCATATCCCCCTGGCGCTGGCGTTGCTGGTGCTCGGCGCGCTGATGACGCGGCGCATGGCGCCGATCACGCGCATGGCCGTCCCCCTGGCGGGCGCGCTGCTGCTGCTGCTCGCCACCAATTGGGTGGGTCATGGCCGGCTGTCGCTCTCACCGCACGGCGCCACCTTCCTGCTGGCGCGGCTGCAGGATGACGGCCCCGCCGCCCGCACCATCCAGGCCGAATGCCCGGCGCGCGGCTGGTATCTCTGTGCCTTCGCCGACCGGCTGCCGATGGACAGCGACGATTTCCTCTGGCTGCCCGGCAGCCCGGTGAACCGCGACGCCGAGGGCCATGCCCGCTTCCTCGGCGGCGCCCTGCTATCCCCTGAGGCAGGCGAGATCGTCGCCGAAACGCTGCGGCGCGAGCCCGGCGCCGTCGCCACCGCGATGGCGCGCAACGCCGCGCGGCAGCTCTTCATGGCGCAGGCCGGCGATACGCTGGTCCCGGACTTCCTCGAAGCCGCCGTCGGCAACCGCATCCGGGATTATTTCCCCGCCGCCGAGCGCGCCCGCTTCGACGCCGCCCTGCAGCCGCGGGGCGCCCTGCCCGGCGCCGTGGCGCCCTTCCTGCTGCCGCATCTGCCCGTGCTGCTGCTGGGCTTGCCGCTCTGCCTGGCCGGATTCTGGCGTGCGGCCCGGGCCGGGGACCTGCGCGCCTTCGCCTTCCTGCTGCTGGTGCTTGGCGGCGTATCCGCCAATGCGCTGGCGACCGGGGCCCTGTCCAAGCCGCACCATCGCTACGAAGCTCGCATCCTGTGGCTGCTGCCCGTGGCGGGGGCGATGGTGGTGATGGCAACCAGGAAGGGCGCCCGGTGATCCGGGCCGCCCTCGCCATCCTGGCGGCGGCCGCATTGCTGGTCTGGCCGGCCTTCCTCAACGGCTATCCGCTGGTCTTCATCGACACCGTCTCCTACCTCGCGCAGACGATCGTGCCGGAGATGCCCTGGGACAAGGCGCCGGCCTATGGCCCTTTCCTGCACGCCTTCCATTGGCGGGTGACGCTCTGGGCCCCGCTCGCCGCGCAGGGCCTGCTGCTGTCCTGGCTGCTGTGGCTGACGCAGCGCGCGGTGCGGGGCCGCGTGACGCCAGCGGCGCATCTGCTGCTCTGCGCCGCGATGGCGCTGCTGACCGCGCTGCCCTGGTTCACCGCGACGCTGATGCCGGATGTGCTGTCCGGCGTCGCGGCGCTGGCGGTCTTCCTGCTGGGCTGCGCCCGCCCCCGCCTGTCGCGGGCCGAGGCGGCCGCGCTGCTGCTGGCCGGGGCCTTCGCGGTGGCGGCGCATCTGTCGCATCTGGTGATCGCGGCGGCGCTGGTCGGGCTCGTGCTGCTGCTGGAGCGGCGGGCGCGGCCGGTGCTGCGGGCCGCGGCGGTGCCGGGGCTGGCGGTGCTGGTGCTGCTGGGGGCCAACCTGGCCGGCCATGGCCGGGCGGTGCTGTCGCCGAACGGGGCGATCTTCCTGCTGGCACGGTTGCAGGCGGACGGGCCGGCGGCAGCCACCATCCGGGACCACTGCCCGGCGGCCGGCTGGTATCTCTGCGCCTTCACAGACCGGCTGCCGATGGACAGCGACACGTTCCTCTGGGATCCGGAGAGCCCGGTGTCACGCGATCCGCAGGGCAATCCGCGCTTCATGGGCAGCGTGGCTCTGGTGCCCGAGGCGCAGGCGATCGTCGCGGCGACGCTGGCCGAACGGCCCCTGGCGGTGATGCGCGCGATGGCGGCGAATGCCTGGGCGCAACTCGGCCTGCCGCTGGTCGGCGACACGCTGCCCGACACCTATCTGGCGCTCAGCGCCCGGCGGATGGTGCGGGACGGGTTTCCGCCGCGCGAACTCACCGCCTTCGATGCCGGGCTGCAGATGCGGGGCGCGCTGCCCGGCGCCGCGGCGCCCTTCCTGTGGCCGCATCTGCCGGTGCTGCTGGCGGCGATCCCGCTGGCGCTGCTCGGCCTGCTGCGCGGCGGGCGTGAGCAGCGGGCGCTGGTGCTGGCGGCCAGCATCGCGATCGGCGCCAATGCCTTCGCGACCGGTGCCCTGTCGAAGCCGCATCATCGCTACGAAGCGCGGATCGTATGGCTGCTGCCGTTGGCGGCACTGCTCGCCGCCCTGCCCCTGCGCGGACGTGACGCTTGACGCGCGGCCATCCGCGACCGGAGGGTCGCGCCGCGGGTGCCGGGCCGCCGCGATGGCGGAAGCAGCCCGCGCAAGAAAAGGAGGCGTCAATGGACGCGATGCAGGCCGAGCCGCAGGAGCAGCACCGCTGGCTGCAGCAGATGATCGGGCGCTGGAGTTTTGCGAGCGAGGCGACCATGGGGCCTGGCCAACCGTCGATGAGAAGTGAAGGGACGGAGGTGGTCCGCGCGCTGGGCGGGCTCTGGGTGGTGGCCGAGGGTGCGGGCACGACGCCGGATGGCAAGCCGGCCAACTGGATGATGACGCTGGGTTTCGACCCGAAAAAGGGGTGCTTCACCGGTACCTGGGTCGGGTCGATGATGACCCTGCTCTGGGTCTATGACGGTTTCCTCGATGCGGAACGGCGCGTGCTGACGCTGGAAGCAGACGGGCCGAGCTTCACCGATGGGACCAAGCTGGCGAAGTACCGCGACATCATCCGGATCGAGAGCCCGGACCACCGCGTGATGACATCCCACGCGCTGGGCGACGACGGCAGCTGGACCGGCTTCATGACGGCGCATTACCGCCGCATCGGCTGAACCAAAGCCGGCCATAGAGGCCTCGACAAAGCCAGGCGGCCGCAGGTCGCCAATAGTCCCGGCGGGGCGAGCGGAGCGATGCCCCGGGGCCGCGAATGCGGCCCCGCGCGCGACCGTCAGCCGCCGCCAGAGCACACCCGACAGCGCGTAAGCCAAGCCGGCGGATGCCGGCGCCGGCGCTTGAGGACAACGATCAATGCGCTTCCACCGGCGACAGCCGGTCGACGGCACGCAGGACGGTCTGCGCGAAGCGCCAGATGGAACTCAGCCCGATGAAGAGCTCCGTCGGACCGCCGACATCGCCGATCTGCAGATGGAAGCCGTTGGTATGCACCGTAATGCCGATGCGCATCGTCT
>DASYDR010000325.1:0-14287 GCA_036499545.1 Roseomonas sp.
GCCCCTGGGTGGTCGCGATGGCGCGGCCGCCGGTATTGGCACCGGGTACCGTCTTGAACTGCCAGGTCACGCCAGGGTCGAAGAGCGTCTTGATGAAGCCGGCGGGGATATGGATGTAGGGGTTGCGGTCGGGTGGACCCGCTTCCAGCACGCAGACGGTGACGCCGGGATCCTCGCTCAGCCGGTTCGCGAGGACCGAGCCGGCGGCGCCGGCACCCACGATCACGTAGTCGAACTCGTCCACGCCACACCTCGACATTTTTCGGTACTTGTTGCTGCGATGCTGGCCCAGACGGGACGCCCTGCCTAGGGCGCCGCCCCGTTGTTTTCCAGATGGAACAAGCACGCGCCATGGCCTTCATGCTGGACATGACGACCGCCCGCCTCTTCGTCTCGGTGCTCGAGGAAGGCAGCATCGCCCGCGCGGCGCGGCGTGAAGCCATCGCCGCCTCGGCCATCAGCAAGCGCATCAGCGAGCTGGAACAGCGCCTCAACCAGGTGCTGCTGCGGCGCCATGCCAGCGGCGTCGAGCTGACGGCGGCGGGTGCCGCCGTGCTGCGCCGGGCACGCAACATGCTGAACGAGGCCAGCCAGCTCGAGGCCGAACTCCGCATGCTGGAGACCGGCGTGACAGGCATCGTCCGCATCGCCGCGGGGGAGACAATGCTGATGAGCCCGCTGCCGGAGATGCTGGCCAGTTTCCTGCGGAGCAATCCCGGCATCCGCGTGGAACTGGACGAACGGCATCACGCCGATGTGCTGCGCGCCGTCCAGGAACAGGCGGCCGATATCGGTGTCCTGCCGGGAGAGGCCATTCCCCCCGGGCTCTGGGCACGCCCCTGGCACCGGGACCAGATCCTCGCCGTGGTGCGGCCGGATCATCCGCTGGCGGGCTACCCCGGCGTGACCATGGCCGAGATGCTGGAGCACGACATCATCGGCCAGGACCGCCGCGGCGCCCTGGGCGCCCTGCTCGCCCGGCAGGCGACGGCGCTCGGCCGGTCCATGCGCACCCGGGTCAGCGCCGATGGCTACGACGTGGTCTGCCGCCTCGTCCAGCAGGGTCTGGGGATCGGCATCGTGGCCGAGAGCTCGGCCGGCATCTTCGCCCCGGCGATGGGGCTGGTGTCGCTGCCGGTCCTCGATTCCTGGGCGCGGCGGCAGCACCGCCTCTGCGTGCTCGACCCCGGCCGGCTGTCCCCGGCCGCCAAATTATTGCTCGATGCGCTTCTCCAGGAGGCAGTGCCAGAGGGCTGAGCCATCTCCCCTGGAGATGGCGGCCTATCGAGAGACCATGTCCGTCCGATGACGGATTCGTTCCACGATCCGGGGAACGAAGCCGTCCAGGACCGTCCCATGACCCATGTCCCGAACCCGCATCTGCGGGACGCCAACAGCCCGCATGCCCGCGACATCGCCTCGGTGCTGCATCCGCAGACCAATGCGCGCAAGCACCTGGAGGTCGGGCCGACCATCATGACGCATGCCGATGGCGTCTTCGTGCATGACGATACCGGCCAGGCCTATCTCGATGCCGGCGCCGGCCTGTGGTGCTGCTCCCTCGGCTACGCGAATGAACGCCTCGCGAAGACCGCCTACGAGGCGATGAAGACGCTCGGCTATTACCAGATCTTCCGCCATGCCTCGCACGGCCCGGCGATCGACCTGTCCGAGAAGCTGCTGAGCATCGCACCGGTGCCGATGTCCAAGGTGCTGCTGCAATGCTCGGGCTCCGAGGCGAACGACAGCGCGGTGAAACTCGTCTGGTATCACTGGCGCGCCCAGGGCAAGCCGGAGAAGCGCAAGATCATCTCGCGCAGCGGCAGCTACCACGGCTCCACCTGCGTCACCATCAGCCTGACCGCGAAGCCGGACTACCATGCCGGCTTCGGGCTGCCCTTCGACGGTTTCCTCTACACCGATTGCCCGCACTACTACCGTGACGCCCTGCCGGGCGAGACGGAGGAAGCCTTCTCCGCCCGGCTCGCGGCGCGGCTGGAAGAGCAGATCCTGGCGGAAGGGCCGGAGACAGTGGCGGCCTTCTGGGCCGATCCGGTGCAGGGCGGCGCCGGCGCCCTGCCGCCGCCGCGCGGGTATTTCCAGGCGATCCAGGCGGTGCTGCGCAAATACGACGTGCTGCTGGTCGCCGACGAGGTGATCTGCGGCTTCGGCCGCACCGGCCACATGTGGGGCTCCCAGGCCTATGGCATGGAGCCGGACATGATCAGCTGCGCGAAGGCGCTGTCCGCCGCGATGCAGCCGATCTCCGCCGTGCTGCTGAACGAGCGTATCTTCCAGTCGATCATGACCCAGGGCGACACGCTGGGCGGCTTCGTGCACGGCTTCACCTATGCCGGCCACCCGGTGGCCGCCTCCGTCGCGCTGGAGACGCTGCGCATCTATGAGGAGATGGACCTCATCGGCCATGTCCGCGCGGTGGAGCCGGTGTTCCTGGACGCCCTGGCCAGCCTGGCCGAGCATCCGCTGGTGGGCCACGCCTCCGGCATCGGGCTGATCGGCGGCATCGAACTGGTGCGCGACAAGGCGACCAGGGCGCGCTGGCCGGCCGAGGCGAAGCTGGGCGCCCGCATCGACGCGCATGCCCGCCGCAATGGCCTGATCCTGCGCATCGTGGGCGACCGCATCGCCTTCTCGCCGCCGCTGATCATCACGGCCGGGGAAGTGCGGGAACTGGAACGCCGCCTGCGCATCACGCTGGACGCGGTGCAGGAGGAATTGCGCACGCTCTGAACCCGGAGCCATCGCCATGACGCTGCCGCCGGCCGGTCGCCCCTCCGGGATGCCGGACGCCTTCGTCGTCTTCGAAGGCGTGACCAAGACCTTCCCCGGCGGCGTCCACGCCGTGCGGAACCTGGACCTGGCCATCGCCCGCGGCGAATTCGTCACCTTCCTCGGCCCGTCCGGGTCGGGGAAGACGACCTCGCTCATGATGCTGGCCGGCTTCGAGACGCCGAGCAGCGGCAGCATCCATCTCGACGGGCGCTCCCTCGCCGCGCTGCCGCCCTATCACCGCGGCATCGGCATGGTGTTCCAGAACTACGCGCTGTTCCCGCACATGACGGTGGCGGAGAACATCGCCTTCCCCCTCGTCGTCCGGCGCCGCGCCAAGGCGGAGATCGCCGATGCGGTGAAGCGCGCGCTGGACCTCGTGCAGCTCTCCGCCATGGGCGCCAGGCGGCCGGCGCAGCTCTCCGGCGGGCAGCAGCAGCGCGTGGCGCTGGCGCGCGCCCTGGTCTTCAACCCGCCGCTGGTGCTGATGGACGAGCCGCTCGGCGCGTTGGACCGCCAGTTGCGCGAGCACATGCAGATCGAGATCAAGCATATCCACGCGCGGCTCGGCGTCACCCTGGTCTATGTCACCCATGACCAGGGCGAGGCGCTGACCATGTCCGATCGCGTCGCGATCTTCCGCGACGGCGCGCTGCAGCAGGTGGGCGCCCCGGCCGAGGTGTATGAGCGGCCGCGCACCAGCTTCGTCGCGCAGTTCGTGGGCGAGAGCAATCAATTGCCCGGGACCCTGCGGGATGCCGCCGGCACGGTGGAACTCGATGGCGGCTGGCGCGTGCAGGCGCGGGTCGCAGCCCCGCTTTCCGTCGGCGCCCGCACCACCGTCTCGATCCGGCCCGAGCGCGTGCGCATCAGCCAGGAGGACGGCACGCCCGCCTCGGTCGAGGAGCTCATCTATCACGGCGACCATCTGCGCGTGGTCATGCGGACCGCCAGCGGGCATGCGCTGGTCGCCAAATGCCTGAACGGCGCCATCCCGGACTGGCTGCGCGCGGGGGCCGCCATCCGCGCCGGCTGGCGCGACGCGGATGCGCAGGCCCTGGATGCCCTTCCCGCCCATGAGACAGAGGAGAAGCGACCATGATCGGATCCCTGATGCGGCGCGCACTCGGCGCCTGCGCGCTGGCTGCGCTGCTGTCCGGCGCCGCCTCCGCCCGCGACCTCACGGTCGTCGGCTGGGGCGGGTCGAGCCAGGCGGCGCAGCGGCAGGTCTACTACCAGCCCTTCACGGCGAGCACGGGCCTGGCCGTGCTGGAGGATTCCTGGTCCGGCGGGCTCGGCATCCTCCGCGCCCGGGTCCGCGCCGGCAATCCGACCTGGGATGTGGTGCAGGTGGAGGCGGACGAGCTGAAGATCGGCTGCGACGAAGGGCTGTTCGAGCGCATTGACTGGGCCGCCCTCGGCGGCCGCGACGCCTTCATGCGGGAAGCGGTCAGTGATTGCGGCGTCGGTTCGGTGGTCTGGTCCGTGGGCCTGGCCTATGACGCGGGGCGGCTGCGCGAAGCGCCGCGGTCCTGGGCGGATTTCTGGGACCTGCAGCGCTTTCCGGGGCAGCGCACGCTGCGGCGCGGGCCGAAATACACGCTGGAAATCGCGCTGATGTCGGACGGCGTGCCGGCATCCGAGGTGTATCGCGTGCTGCGTACGCCCGCCGGCGTCGACCGCGCCTTCCGCCGCCTGGACCAGATCCGCTCCAACATCGTCTGGTGGACCGCCGGCGCGCAGCCCGGGCAGTTGCTGGCCTCCGGCGAGGTCGCCATGGCCGCGGCCTATACCAGCCGGATGTTCGCCGCCCGGCGCGACGACAACCGCGACCTGCGCGTCGTCTGGGACGGCAGCATCTATGCGGTCGATTTCTGGGCCGTGCTGCGTGGCACGCCGAACCGCGACAGCGCGATGCGCTTCATCGGCTTCGCGACGAGCCCGGAGAACCAGCGCCGCTTCCCGGCGCTCGCCTTCCAGGGCGCGACCAACCTGCAGGCCGCGCGGCAGGCCGACGCCGCCGTCGCCGCCAGCCTGCCGACGCTGCCCGGGAATCTGCAGGTCGCCATGCCGCTCGACGTCGAGTTCTGGGTCGACAATATCGAGGAACTGACCCAGCGCTTCAACGCCTGGGCGGCGCGCTGAGGGGCCGAGCCAGCAATGCCGCGACCGGCACGATCCCCGACGCCGCGTTCGGCCTGGCTGCTGGTGCTGCCGCTGTTCCTGTTCAGCGCGGCGATCCTGGTGGTGCCGATCGCGCTGATGCTGGCCCGCAGCGTGCAGGATCCGGAACTGTCGCAGGCCTTCCCGCGGACCGTCATGGCGCTCGGGCGATGGGATGGCCGGGGGATGCCGCCACAGGCGGCCATGGCTTCCTTCGTCGCGGAACTCCGCGACGCCCGCGGGACGGAGCAGCTCAGCTTCGCGGCGAACCGGCTGAACGCCGAGGCCAGCGGCTTCCGCTCCGCCCTCCTGCGGACCGCGCGCAACCTGCCTGGCGAGCCGATCGAGGATCCCGCCGCCGCCCTGGTCCGGATCGACGCCCGCTGGGGCGAGCCCGCCACCTGGGCGGCGATCCGCAGCGCCGGCGGGCCGCTTACCGACGCCTTCCTGCTGGCCGCGCTCGACCTGCGGCGCGGCGCGGATGGCGCGATCGGCCGGGTGCCGGAGGACCGGGCGGTCTTCGTGGGGGTCCTGCTGCGCACGCTCGGCGTCGCCGCCTTCGTCACCCTGGTTTGCCTGCTGCTCGGCTATCCGCTGGCCTATTGGCTGGCGGGCCTGCCCGCGAAGCGCGCCAATCCGCTGCTGATGCTGGTGCTGATCCCGTTCTGGACCTCCGTCCTGGTCCGCACCACGGCCTGGGTGGTGCTGCTGCAGCGCGACGGCATCGTCAACACGCTGCTGCGCGGCCTCGGCCTGATCGATCAGCCGCTGACCCTGATCTACAACCGCACCGGCGTCGTCATCGCCATGGTGCATGTGCTGCTGCCGCTCATGATCCTGCCGCTCTACAGCGTGATGAAGGGCATCGGCCACGCCCCGATGCGCGCCGCCATGTCGCTCGGCGCGCGACCGCTGGAGGCCTTCTTCCGGGTCTACCTGCCGCAATCGGCGGCAGGCATCGGCGCCGGCTGCCTGCTCGTCTTCATCTCGGCGCTTGGCTACTACGTCACGCCGGAACTCATCGGTGGCGGCGGCGACCAGATGATCAGCTACTTCATCGCCTTCTATACCAACCGCACCTCGAACTGGGGACTGGCCGGGGCGCTGTCGCTGATCCTGCTGGTCGCGACCGGCCTGCTCTACATCGCCTATGCCCGGCTGTCGCGCCGTGCCGGGGCCGCCGCATGAAGACGCCGCTGGCGCCACTCGACCGTGCCCTGCGCGCTGGCCTCGTCGGCCTTTGCGGCCTGGTGCTCGCTTTCCTGCTGCTGCCGGTGCTGGCCGTCATCCCGCTCTCCTTCAACGCGGGTTCCTTCCTCACCTATCCGATGTCGGGCTTCTCCCTCCGCTGGTACCAGGATTTCGTCACGTCGCCGCGCTGGCTGCCGGCGCTCTCGAACAGCCTCCTGATCGGCACGGTCGCCACGACCCTCGCGACCGTCCTCGGCACCGCCGCCGCACTTGGGCTGGACCGCATGGGGGGGCTGCCGCGCCAGATCCTGAACGCGCTGTTCCTGATGCCGGTGGTGGTGCCGGTGGTGGTCATCGGCAGCAGCCTCTACGCACTCTTCGCGACACTCGGCCTCACCGCGACCTATCCCGGGCTGATCCTGGCGCATGCGCTGCTGGGGGCGCCCTTCGTCGTGATCACCGTCGCCGCGACGCTGTCGGGTTTCGACCGGCGGCTGTTGCAGGCGGCGCTCAGCCTCGGCGCCACCCCGGTGCAGGCGTTCCGGCGGGTGACCCTGCCGCTGATCCTGCCGGGCGTGGTCTCCGGCGCGCTCTTCGCCTTCGCCACCTCCTTCGACGAGATCGTGGTGACCCTCTTCCTCGCCGGGCCGCAGCAGCGGACGCTGCCCGTGCAGATGTTCGATGGCGTGCGGGAGCAGATCAGCCCGACCATCACCGCGGCGGCGACGCTGCTGTTCCTGGTCTCGGTCGCGCTGGTGGCCGTCGTCGAATGGCTGCGGCGCCGTTCGGGACGCCTGCGCGCGGTGCGGGAGGCAGGCTGAGCAGGGGCGGGCTATTCGGCGCGGATATTGTTCTCCCGCACCACCCTGCCCCAGGTCGCGATCTGCTCGTCGAGGAAGCTGCCGAAGGCGTCCGGCGTCGTGCCTTCGATATCGACGCCCTGGCCTTCGATCAGCCGCTGCCGCACCGTCGCATCGGCCAGGCTTTCGGCCAGGGCCGTGTGGAAACGCGCCAGGATCGGCGCCGGAATGCCGGCCGGGCCGAGCAGGCCCCAGAAGGCCTCGGCGGCGACATGCGGGTAGCCCTGTTCGGCGATGGTCGGCAGGTCGGGCAGCGCGGCGGAGCGGTGATGGCCGGTCTGGGCCAGCGCCCGGATGGTGCTGCCCACCTGGCCGCCGAGCCCGACGCGGGAGGCGACCGCGAGGTCGATCTCGCCGGCCGCCGCCGCCGTCGACATCGGCCCGCCACCGCGATAGGGCACGTGCACCATCGAGACGCCCGCCTCCCGCGACAGCAGCGTCATGGTGAGGTGGGCCAGGCTGCCATTGCCGATGGTGCCATAAGTGATGGTGTCGGGCTGCGCCTTGGCCGCGGCGACCACTTCGGCCAGCGAGTGCCAGGGCTTGCGGTTCGGCGTGCAGACCAGCATGGGCGAGGTCGCGATCAGCATCACCGGCGTGAAGTCGCGGCGCGCGTCATAGGGGATCTGTGCCTGCAGGGCGCCGTTCACCGAATGGGTGTCGAAGACCATGACCCAGGACTGGCCATCCGGCCGGTCCCGCGCCACGACCGCGGTGCCGACCGCGCCGGAGGCGCCCGAGCGGTTCTCCACCACCACCGCGACGCCGAGCCGCTGGGCCAGGCCCGGCGTCAGCAGCCGGGCGATGGTATCGACGCTGCCGCCCGGCGGAAACGGCACCATGATGCGGATCGGGCCGCTCGGCTGCCAGGCGCCCTGGGCACGGGCGATGGCGGGCGTTGCGAGCGCGGCGGCGAGCGCCGCGCGGCGGGTGATGGTCATGTCGGTTCAGTCCGGGCGGAAGTTGCTCTCCCGTCTACCCTGCCCCAGCGCGCGATCCGCGACGAGGAAAAGCGGATGACACGCCCCGCGCCTCAACCGGCCGGGCGCGCCCCCGGCCTCGGTGCCTTGGCCGCCACCAGGGCGCGGCGGATCTCGGCTTCCGCCGCTTCCAGCTCCTTCGCCGCGGTCGCGCGGCCGGCCTGGGCTTCCTCGGCGATGCGCAGGCTGTCCTCGATGGTCGCAACCAGGGCGGCATTCGCCTGCTTCACCGCGCCGATATCGAAGACGCCGCGTTCGAGCTGGGTGCGGGCTTCCAGATTGCCCTGGCGCAGCCGCTCGGCATTGGCGGTGAGGAGTTCGTTGGTCAGGTCGGTCGCTTCCTTCAGCGTCCGCCCCGCCTCCCGCATGCGGCCGATCGCCAGTGCCTGGGCAAGCTGCTGGCGCCAGAGCGGCACGGTATTGGCCACCACGCTCTGGATCTTGGCGGCGAGCGCCTTGTCGTTCTCCTGGATCAGCCGGATCGAGGGCAGCGCCTGCATCGCCACCTGCCGGGTCAGGCGCAGGTCGTGGATGCGGCGGTCCAGCTCGTCGCGGGCGGCGCGCAGGTCGCGCAGCTTCTGCGCGGCCATGGCGTCGCCGCCTTCGACCTGGCGGGTCATGGCCGGCACGCCTTCGCCATCGACCCGGGCCAGCACGGTCTCGCCGGCGGCGATGTGGTCGCCCAGGGCGTGGAACCATTCGAGGGTGGCGCCATAGAGGCGTTCCAGCTTCTCGACATCCTCGAGCAGCCTGGTGCGATGGGTGTCCAGGCGGTCCCCCACCACCTCGACCTGGCCACGGATATCCTCGTAGCGGCTGACCACCGCATGGGTCTCGCTGGCGGCGCGCTGGAAGATGCGGGCAAAGAGGCCGGGCTTCTCGCCCAGCGAGCCGACATCGAAGCCGCGCAGCGTGCCGAGCAGGGTCGCCAGCGTCGTCCCCGCCTCCCCGGCTTCGCGGTTCCGGGCGCCTTCCAGCATGGCGTCGGCGGCGGAGGTGGCGCGGTTCTGCGCCTCCTGCCCGAAGCGCAGGATGGAGCCGGGATCGGCGATGTCGAGCTGTTGCGCCAGGCGCTCCACCTCGGCTCGGCGCTCGGCGGTGTCGGTGGTGACGACGTCGCTCATCGATAGCCTTCCTCACGCAGACGGTCGGACAGGACTTTTACCTGGACTTCGAGCGCCGCGCTCTCCTCGGCGCGCAAATGTGCGCGCAGCTCGCCGGCCTGGCGCTCCAGCTCGGCGAAGAGCGGGCCCAGGGCGGCCGGCGGCTCGGCGCCGGCCGCCAGGCGCTCGGCGATGCGGTCGAGCCCGTCCAGGTGCAGGTTCAGGAAGCGGCGGGCCATCGGCAGCCGGTCCGGACGGGCGCGCAGATCGTCCAGCACGCCGCCCATGGCGTCGGCGACCCGGGCCAGCCGCGGCTCCGGCAGGCGGGCGGCGGCTTCCCGCAGCCGTGCGAGATGCGCCGCGGCATCGGCGATGACGGCCAGTTCGGGCGGCGGCGATGGCGGCGGCGGTTCCGGCTCGGGCGGCGGCGGCGGTGGCGCCACTTCCTCGAAACTGCCGTCATAGAGCAGGCGGGTGCCGACCCAGGCGCCGGCGGCGAAAAGCAGCCCGACATGGCCGAGCTCGCCCGCCCAGCCGGCGGTCACCCCGGCCGCGGCGGCCATCAGCAGCGCGGCCCGGCGGATATCGCCGGTGCGGCCGCGGCGCAGCCGGTATACGGCCAGGCCGACCAGCCCGAGGCCGATGGCGGCGGCCTGGATGCGCGCCGGGCGGCCGCGGAACATCTCGACGACGAGGTCGAGCAGCAGGGGGGAGGCGCAAAGGACGGGCCAGATCCCGCGCACGCCGTCGCGGACCCGCTGCACGGCACCACCCCAGCCGTCGCTGCGCGAGACCTGCATCAGCGGAACAAGGCCACGACGGCCGGCAGCCAGAGGCAGAGGCCGAGCAGCCAGAGGCCCAGTATGCGGCGCATGGGCGCCGGCAGCCCGGCCAGGAGGGTGCGGTCGTTGCGGAGGAACATCACGGGGGACTAGATCGGAAAGCCATGGCGCCCGATCAAGTGCGCCGCGATGACAAGGGTGGACGCTCGCATGGAAAGAATGGTCCCGCCGGGTGCCGCCAGGGCCCGGGGCCTGCGCATCGCGGCCACGATCATGGCCGTGACCGGCATCACGGTCCTGGCCGTGGGCTGCTGGCTGGCGCTGCAGACGCAGCGCTTCCAGGCGGCGGCGCTACGGGCGGAAGGTGAGGTCGTACGGCTGACCCGCAGCGGCGACGGCGCCGCGCCGGTCTTCCGCTTCAGCGATGCCGCGGGCGCCAGCCATGAGGTGGTATCGAATGTCTACACCACCCCGCCGGCCTGGCGGATCGGTGAGCGCGCGGTGCTGCTCTATGACCCGGCCGCCCCGGGGGATGCCCGGCCCGACAGCTTCGCCGGCACCTGGCTGCTGCCGGTGGCCCTGCTGGGCCTCGCTCTCTTCGAATGGCTGGCCGCAGCCGTGCTCTTTGGCATCGCCCGAAGGCAGGCCCGGATGCCGTGAATCATACCGACCGCATGATGTATCGACCCTCGATCGAGGTCATGCGGCCGGTATGACTCTTTGTTCGGCGCGCAGCCGCCACACCAACCCTGCGCGTTTGTTTGGCGCGCAGCCGCCACACCAACCCTGCGCGCCTGATCCCCGGCTCCGAAAGTCAGAACTTTCTCCACCGGGTATCAGTGGGCGTCGCCCCCTGCCCCCGCCCGCGGCCTGCGCAGCAGGAAGACCAGCGGCATGCCCAGGAAGAACAGCGCCGCCATCACCACCAGCACGTCGTTATAGGCCAGCACCAGCGCCTGCTGGTCGACCAGGCCCTGCAGCCGCTTCAGCGCGGCCAGTTGCGCCTGTGGCGCGCCGAGCTGCGGCGTCAGTGCCGCGGTCACGCCCTGCAGCCATTGCGTCGCGGCCAGCCGGCCGCTGCTCGCGGCTTCCGCCAGGTGCTGCCCATGCGCGGCGCCGCGTTCCGTCACCAATTCGTTGATCATCGCGAGGCCGACGGCGCCGCCCAGGTTGCGCATCAGGTTGTAAAGACCGGAGGCGTTCTTCAGCCGCGCCGGCGGCAGGGTGCCGAGCGCCACCTGGTTCACCGGCACCATCACCATCATGGTCCCGACGCCACGCAGCCCGAGCGCGAAGGCCAGCTGCGGAAAGCCGGACTGGGAGGTCAGCGTCGCCGTCAGCCACGCGGCCAGCGCCATCAGGAAGAGGCCGATCGCCAGCACCAGGCGCACATTCAACCGCTGCGTCATCTGGCCCACCAGCGGCGCCGCGAAGAACATGCAGAGGCCGGTGATGAACATCGTCTCGCCGATCTGCAGGCTGTTGAAGCCCCGGATGCGCCCGAGAAACAGCGGGATCAGATAGACCGAACCGTAGAGGCCGATGCCGACCAGGAAGGCGAACAGGCTGCCGATCGCGAAGTTGCGGTCGGCATAGGCGCGCAGCTCCACGATCGGCTCGGGGCTGGTGAAGGCGCGCCAGAAGAACAGCACGCCGGCCACGGTGCCGATGAAGGCGAAGGTGGCGACGCCGCTGTCCTGCAGCCATTCCCAGCGCGGGCCTTCCTCCATCACGTATTCGACGCTGCCGAGGAAAAGGGCCATGAAGGCCAGGCCCCACCAGTCGAACCGCGCCAGCAGGCTGCGGTCGCCCCGGTCGATATCCATGACGCTCCAGACCACGCCGGCGACCAGCAGGCCGAAGGGCACGTTGATCAGGAACAGCCAGTGCCAGGAGAAAGTCTCGGTCAGCATGCCGCCGAGCGTCGGGCCGATGGTCGGCGCCAGCGTCGCGGTCAGGCCGATCAGCACCGAAATGCGGATGCGCTGCTTGCCGGGAAAAAGGATGAAGGCGGTGGCGAAGACCGTCGGGATCATCGCGCCGCCGAGGAAGCCCTGCATGGCGCGGCAGAAGATCATGGTCCCGAGCGAGGTCGCCATGGCGCAAAGCAGGGAGAAGGCGGTGAAGCCGAGCGCCGAGATGGTGAAGAGCACGCGCGTCGACAGCAGGCGCGACAGGAAGCCCGATAGCGGGATCATGACGATTTCCGCGATCAGGTAGGAGGTCTGGATCCAGGAAGCTTCGTCTGGCGACGCCGCGAGGCCGGCCTGGATGTCGGAGATGCTTGCCGAGACGATCTGGATGTCCAGGATCGCCATGAACATCCCGAGCACCATGACCATGAAGCCGAAGAACTTCTGGCGCGAGACGGCCGGCGGATCGGCGGGGACCGCGCCCATGGTGGTGGCGGACATGGCCCGCGCTCCCCTCTAATGGCTCAGCGGCCGAGGCCCAGCGTCGCGGCGGCGGCGGCCAGCAGGCCGGTCGGCGCGGTCGGGTCGTCACGGGTGTCGACCTGCGCCTCCACCGACAGGCCGGGACGCAGCGCCACCGGATCCTGGCCGGGCGCGAGCGCGATGCGCACCGGCACGCGCTGCACGATCTTGGTGAAGTTGCCGGTGGCGTTCTCCGGCGGCAGCAGGCTGAACAGCGCGCCGGTCGCCGGCGCCATGCTCAGCACCGTGCCGCGCAGCGCCGGGCCGCCGGCATCGAGCGTCAGCGTCACCGGCTGGCCGGGCCGCATGCGCGCGAGCTGGGTTTCCTTGAAGTTCGCGGTCACCCATTGCTGCGACGCCGGCTGCGCCACCGCGATCAGGTTCTGGCCGGGCATCACATGGGCGCCGATCTGCGCGACGCGGTTGCCGGCGACGCCGGCGAAGGGCGCGCGGATCACGGTGTAGGAAAGGCTGTTCTCGGCCAGCCGCAGCTGGGCCTCGGCTTCCAGCCGGCGGCCCTGGGCGGTGGCGAGCTGCGCCTCGAGCACCGGCAGCTGGGCACGGGCGGCCTCGGCCGCGGCGCGGGCCGCGGCTTCGGAGGCTTCCGCCTTCCGGCGATCGGCCAGCGTCTGCTCGGCATTCTCGCGGCTGCCGAAGCCCGATTGCGCGAGGCTGCCATAGCGGGAGGCATTGGCGATGGCGCGCACGCGCTCGGCCTCGGCCTGCCCGACCTGCGCTTCGGCGGAGGCAATCTGGGCGCGCTGCTGGCCGATCTGGGCCTGTGTCGTGGCGATTCCGGCCTCGGCCTGGGCCAGCGTCGCGGCGGCGGCATCGCGCCGGGCGCGCCAGTCGCGCTCCTCCAGCTGGATCAGCGGCTGGCCGGCTTCGACCACCTGGTTGTCGGCCACCAGCAGCGCCGCGACGTCACCTTCGATACGGGCGCTGAGTTGGGCGATATCGCCCTGCACATAGGCGTTGTCGGTCGACTGCATGAAGCGGGCGACGCGGAACCACCAATTGCCGCCAAGGGCCAGGCCGAGAACCGCGACAAGCAGGACGGCAAGCCGCAGCAGCCGCTTCTTCCGGGGGGACGGCGGCAGCACGGGCTTGGATTCCTTGGATTCCATCGCTTCGGCAGGAGTATTGGAGGTGGGGGCATTCATTGACTGAACCGTTCAGTTCATTTCGGCGGGGCGGAACATGGTGCGGCGCATAGCCATGCGTCAACACAAAACTAAACGGTTCAGTTTCCGCTTGCATTGATTGTATCCAGTCACCATTCTGTTGACATGTCCGCGCTCCTGTCTCCCTCCGCCGCTGTTTCCACCCCTCCCGCCCGGCGTCCCGGCAAGCTGCACGCCGTCCTGCGCGCCGCCGGGGAGCTGTTCCTCGCGGAAGGCTATGCGGCGGTCTCGATGGACATGGTGGCGAAGAAGGCCGGCGTCTCCAAAGCCACGCTCTACGCGCATATGCCCAGCAAGGAAGCCCTGTTCGGCGAAGTGGTTGCGCGGCGCTGCAACGAGATGACGACAGGCATCACGCGGGTCGCCGGGCATGACCTGCCCCTGCGCGACGCCATGCAGCGGCTCGGCCGCTACTGGCTGACATTCGTATTGAGCCCGGAATCGCTCAGCGTCTTCCGCACCGTGCTCGCCGAGGGCGTCCGTTTTCCGGATCTGGCGCGATCCTTCTATGAAGGCGGGCCGGCGCGCAGCAAGGCGCATATCCGGGAATGGATGGCGGAGGAACAACGGCGCGGCCGGCTGCGCGCCGATCTCGATCCCCGTCTGGCGGCAAGCCAGTTCATCGCCCTGATCCGGGGCGAGCTTTACATGCGGGTCGCCTTGGGCATGGCCACCGATCCCACGGAGGCCGAGCTGGCCGGGGCGGTGGAGCCGGTGGTCGAACTGCTGCTGCGCGCCTGGGCGACGCCCGAAGCGCTGCAGGCAGCGCCCGCGCCTTCTGCTTAAAGCGGTTCCTTAG
>DASYDR010000326.1:0-11115 GCA_036499545.1 Roseomonas sp.
CGTTCGACTGCTTCACGAAGCCATAGACCATGCTCAGCCCCAGGCCGGTTCCCTGGCCCTCCGGCTTGGTGGTGAAGAACGGCTCGAAGACATGCTCCACCACATCCGGCGTCATGCCGCAGCCGGTGTCGGTCACGGCGAGCATCACATACTGGCCAGGGCTGACGCCGGCATGGCGCAGCGCATAATCATCGGTCAGCGCCGCATTGCCCGCTTCGATGGTCAGCTTGCCGTGGCCGGACATGGCATCGCGCGCGTTGAGCGCCAGGTTGAGCAGCGCGTTCTCGACCTGTGAGGGATCCACCAGCGAGTTCCACAGGCCGCCCGAAATCACCGTCTCGATCTCGACCCCATCGCCGAGGGCGCGCCGGAACAGCTCGTCCAGGCCACGGACGAAGCGACCCAGATTGACGACCTTGGGCGCCAGCGGCTGCCGGCGGCCGAAGGCGAGAAGCTGGGATGCGAGCTTGGCGCCGCGCGATACGCCGGCCAGCGCGCTCCGCAACCGTGCCTCCGCCTTCTCGTCGCCCGCGACGTCGTCGGCCAGAAGCTGCAGATTGCCGCTGATGACCTGCAGCAGGTTGTTGAAGTCGTGCGCCACGCCGCCGGTCAGCTTGCCGATCGCTTCCATCTTCTGCGACTGGCGCAACACCTGCTCGATCTTCTCGCGTTCCGCCGCTTCGGCGCGAAGCTGCTCGTTCACCGTCTCCAGCGCCACGGTGCGTTCGGCGACCTTCTCCTCCAGGGTCTGGTTCAGCCGCAGCTGGCGCTGCTCACTCTCCCGCAGTGCCTCCTCGGTGCGCCGACGTTCGGCGATCTCGGCCTGTGCCGCCTGGTAGAGTCGCGCATTGTCGATCGCGATCGCGGCCTGGGCGGCGATGCCGGTGATCAGGCGTTCCGCCCGATCGGTGAAGATGCCGGGCTCGGGATGGCCGAAGAACAAGCCGCCCAGCACCTCTCCGGAACGCGAGGTCACCGGTGCGGCCAGGTAGCTGCGCACCGGCAGGTGTCCCTGCGGCATGCCGAAATGCGGGTCGTTCCTGCCGTAGCGCGGATCCTTCAGGATATCGTCCGATCGGACCACGGGATCGCCCCTGAAGGTCGGGGCGAAGACGGCGGTGTTCCGCGGCATGGGGAAGCGGGAGAAGGCTTCCCGCGGCACGCCCGACAGCGTGTAGAGCATGTAGCTCTCGCCGCGCGCATCCAGCACGTTGTAGAAGAACGACCCGAAAGCGGCGCCGCTGAGCTTGGTCGCGGCATCGGTCACGATCTGCACCGTGCGCTCCAGATTGAGCTCGGCCGCCACGGCGGCCCCCACCTGATTGAGGGTTTCGAGCGACTCTGCCTCTTCCCGCAGCGCGGCGTTCATCTCGCGGCGCATGCCCGCCAGGGCCAGGGCGCCATCGACGCGGGCCGCGAGTTCCCGGGCGGAGAACGGCTTGACCAGATAGTCATCGGCGCCGACCGTCAGACCCTCCACGCTGGCTTCCTCGCCGGCGCGGGCGGAAAGCGCGATGACGGGGATGTCGCGCAGCGCGCGATCCGCGCGAATGGCCTTGATGAGGCCGAAGCCGTCGAGGTTCGGCATCATGATGTCGGTGACGAGCAGGTCGGGCCGCCGCTGCCGCATGGCATCCAGCGCTTCCGCACCGTCGGCGACCGCCTGGCAGTCGTGCCGCGCACTGAGCAGGCGGCAGATATAGTCGCGCATATCGGCATTGTCGTCCGCCAGCAGGATGCGGGATCGCCGGCCGGGCTCCGTGCCGGCGCCGCCATCGCCGAAGACCGGATTGCCGATTTCGATCGCATCGGCGGGCACGTCCATCTCAGGCAGCCAGCTCAGCGCTTCCTCGACGAAGGCCTGGGCGGCCATTGGCGGTGCGGCGCGCGCCGGCTCGGCACGGATCCTGTCCTGCGGCAGGTGCGCACTGCCGAGCGGGACGGTGACGGTGAAGATGGTACCGCGTCCTTCTTCACTCGCTGCCTGAATGACGCCGCCATGCGTCTCCACCAGCTCCTTCACCAGGGCCAGGCCGATGCCGCTGCCCTCGAAGGTGCGGCCGCGCGCGCCCTCCACCCGATGGAAGCGGCTGAAGATGCGTGGCAGCTCGGCCGCCGGAATGCCGGTCCCGGTGTCGCGGACCTCCAGGATGGCAGACCCGCCTTCCTGCCGGAAAACCACCGCGATCTCGCCTTCGAAGGTGAACTTGAAGGCGTTCGACACGAGGTTGAGGACGATCTTCTCCCACATGCCGCGATCGACATGAGCGACCGTGCCGCCGCGCGGGCAGTCGATCAGCAGGCGCAGCCCCGCCTTCTCGGTCACGGAGTGGAAATTGCTGGCCAGCTCGGCGGTGAAATGGCCGAGATCGATCGGCTCGAAACGCGCCTGCTCGCGGCCCGCCTCGATGCGGGAGAAGTCGAGCAGCGAATTGACGAGCTTCAGCAGGCGGACGCCGTTGCGATGGATCAGCCGGATCTGCTGCAGATCCGCTGCGTCGAAGCGCTCGGCATGGGTCAGGCAGTCCTCGAGCGGGCCCAGCATCAGGGTCAGCGGCGTGCGGAACTCATGGCTGACATTGGAGAAGAAGGCCGTCTTCGCGCGATCGAGCTCGGCCAGCGCTTCCGCCCGTTGGCGTTCCTGCTCATAGGCGTCCGCATTGCCGATCGCCGCCGCGATCTGGCCGGCAGCCAGGTTGAGGAAGTCCTGATAGCCGCCGTCGAAGAGCCGGAACGGGTTCAGGCCGACGACCAGAACGCCGCTATGGCCGGATTCCGCCGCCGGCAGCATATGGAGCGATGCCGATCGCGGCACCGTCCGGGGCCAGGCGCCCTGGGGCAGTTCGCTGCCGAATATGGCCGCCAGGTCTTCGACAACACAGGGCTCGCGGCTCTCCAGCATCGCGGCGAACGGCCAGGGTGAAGGAGCATCGAAGGCGATGGACGGCGGGGCGGCGGGATGACCCGGCGTGATCCCCGCGGCGCCGGCCAGGACGAGGCTGCGAGTTTCAGCCTCTTGCATGAAGATCATGGCGAAGGGCAGGTCATGCGGATTGGTGGCGAGCGCCACGGCGGCGCGCTCGCAGGCATCGCGCCAGGACCGTGCTTCGGCGGTGCGGGCGCTGAGCTCGCGCAGCAAGGTCAGCTGGCGTTCGCCGATGACGCGTTGGGTGTCGTCGGTATTCGCGCAGATGATGCCGCCAGGATCGCCGCTGTCGTCCGGGATCGGGCTATAGGAGAAAGTATAGTAGGTCTCCTCCGGATAGCCGTTGCGCTCCATGATCAGGAGCTGCTCCTCGACATAGGTGCCTTCGATGCCGCCCATCGCGGTGGAGAGCATGGGGCCGATGCTGTCCCAGATTTCCTGCCAGACTTCCGATGTCGGCCGGCCCAGCGCCCAGGGATGCTTGCCGCCGATGATCGATTTATAGGCGTCGTTGTAGAAGAAGATCAGCGCATCGCCCCAGCCGATCCAGATCGGCTGGCGGGAGGTCAGCATGATGCGGATCGCGGTCTTCAGGCTCTGCGGCCAATTGGCCGGCTCTCCGAGCGGGGACCTGGCCCAGTCGCGGGTGCGCAGAAACTCGCCCATCTCGCCGCCGCCGGCCAGGAAGGTCGCGGGCCCACTGGCCTCTTCCGTATCCTGCCGGGCTTTCTGCATCGCTTCGACCACCCCAATTCCGCGCTGTCGTGATGGCGCGACGTCGGCTGAGCCTGCGTGCGGCCGTCCGGTTCCGATCCACCAAACCCGATCGTAATGACATTCCTGGGCCCAAGGTTGCCGCGCGATATGCCGTGCCGGACCGCCAGGCGATCGCGTGAGGTCCGGCTTGACAGGGGCGGGAGGCGGAGGGGAGCCTGCCCGATCCCCGCCCGGAGACCAGCCTGATGCCGCCCTTCCTGCGCCGCCTGCTGCCCGCCCTGGCGCTTGCCGCCTCCATGGCCGGCGTGGCATGGGCGCAGGATGCCGATCATCCCGCGGACCGACCGATGGTCGTGGGATCCGATTTCGGCGTCGCGCCCTGGATGGTGCGCGGCCCGAACGGCCCCGAGGGCTTCGGCGTCGACCTGATGAACGAGATCGCCCGCCGGCTGGGGCGGCCGGGTGCCGAGATCGTGGACGTCAATTTCTCCGGCCTCTTCGCCGCGCTCTTCGCCAGGCGCTTCGAATTCACCGCCAACCCGCTGAACATCACGGAGGAGCGGGCACAGCGGATGCTCTTCACCGAGCCCTTCTTCGCCACCGGCAACGGCTTCATCACCCGCCGCGGCGTGACCATGGCGGGGCTGGAGGCGTTGCGCGGCCAGGCGGTGGCGGTGAATCGCGGCACCATCAGCGACACCTGGGCGACCGGCAATGCCGAGCGCTACGGCTTCGAGGTGCAGCGCTACGACACCTTCCCCGACAGCGTGCAGGCGGTGCTGACGCGCCGGGCCTTCGCCGCCGTCAACGAGATCCCGACGACGATCTACGCCGCCAGCCAGAACCGCAACATCACGGTGGCCTTCCGCGACTATACCGGCCGCAATTTCGGCATCGCCTTCCGCCCGGACGACCGCGCCTACCGCAACCGGGTGGAGGAGGTGCTGGAGTGCATGAAGCAGGACGGGTTCCTGGCGCGGCTGCATGAGCGCTGGTACGGCAGCCCGCCGCAGCCCGGCACCTCGATGACCGAGGTCTATCCCGGGTACGGCCCGCCCGGCCTGCCGGGCTTCGAGGACACCGCGCATACGCCGCGCTGCGGGGGATGAGCGGCTTCGCCGAGCACTACCTCAACCTGGAGGTCCTGGCCCAGTACGGGCCCGGCATCCTGGGCGGGGTCTGGGTGACGCTCGGCGTCGCCGCCGCCACGGTGGTGCTGGGCATCGGCTTCGGCCTGCTCCTGGCGGTGCTGATGGCGGCCCGCATCCGGGCGCTGCGCTGGCCGATCCAGGCCTGGATCGAGACCTTCCGCACCTTGCCGCAGCTGGCGGTCATCATCTTCGTCTATTTCGGCCTGCCCTATGCGGGGCTGACCGTATCGCCCTTCTGGGCGACCGCCGGCGCGCTGGCGGCGGTGCTCTCGGCTTTCGCGGCGGAGATCTTCCGCAGCGCCATCCAGGCCCTGCCCGTGGGGCAATGGGATGCGGCGGCGGCGCTTGGGTTGCGCTTCCGCGCCACCTTCTTCCTCGTGATCCTGCCGCAGGCGGTGCGGCTGGCGATCCCGCTGCTGACCAACCGCGCGATCGCCATCATCAAGGGCACCGCGCTCGGCACGGCGGTGTCGCTGCCGGAGATCCTGGGTCGCGCCCAGAGCGCGATGGCGATCGGGGCCAATCCTTCGCCGCTGACCCTGGCGGCGGCGCTGTACCTGGTCCTGTTCCTGCCGCTGGTGGTGGCCAGCCGCTGGCTCGAGGCCAGCCGGGTGGTGCCGCGGTGATGCCGGACGGGCTGCAGATCCTCATCGAGAATTTCTTCGATTGGGACAGTGCGCTGCGCGCCTGGCCATTGTTGCTGCAGGGGCTGGCGCTGACCGCGGCGCTCGCCGTGACGGCGCTGCCGCTGGGGCTGCTGCTCGGCCTGCTGATCGGCCTGGGCTGCGCGCTGGGCGGCCGGCCGGCGCGGGTGGCGCTGATCATCTGGATCGATCTGTTCCGCGCCTTTCCCGTGCTGGTGCTGCTGATCCTGATCTATTACGGCCTGCCGTTCCTCGGCCTCAGCCTGCCCGCCTTCGCCGCGGCGGTGCTGGCCCTGGTGTTGAACAATTCCGGCTATTACGGCGAGATCTTTCGCGCCGGCCTGGCCAGCGTCCCGCATGGGCAGCGCGAGGCAGCGGCGGCATTGGGGCTGACCCCGCTGCGCGCCGCCTGGCTGGTGGTGCTGCCGCAGGCGCTGCGCGGCGTGGCGGCGCCGCTCGCCTCCAACTCGCTCGAACTCGTCAAGGCAACCTCGGTCGCCGCGCTCGCGGCGCTGCCGGAGCTGCTGCGCAGCGCGCGCGTCGCGCAGGAGCAGACCTATAACCCGACGCCGCTGATGATGGCGGCGCTGCTCTACTTCGTGCTGCTCTGGCCCTTCGCGCATCTGGTGGCGCGGCTGGAGCGGCGGATGCTCGCGCGGGAGGCGCGGTAGAATTGATGGCACGGGAGGCTCGGTGAGCATGGCGGGACGGCTGGCGGGCAAGGTGGCGCTGGTAACCGGCGGCGCTTCGGGCATCGGGCGCGCGATCGCGCTGCGCTTCGCGCGCGAGGGCGCCGCGGTGCTGATCGCCGACGTCACGACGGCGGTGATCGAGGGTGGCGTGCCGACCGGGGAATTGCTGGCGGCAGAAGGTCTGGTCGCGGAAACGCTGCATTGCGACGTCGCGCGTGAGGAAGATTGCGAGGCGGCCGTCGCGCATGCGGTCGCGACGCATGGCCGGCTGGACGTACTGGTGAACAATGCGGCGGTGCGCCTGGGCAAGCCGCTGCTCGACTGCACGCGGCAGGAATGGGACCGGCTCATGGCGGTGAACCTGACCGGCGTGTTCCTGATGGCCCGGGCGGCGGTACGCGCGATGCGCGCGCAGCCGCCGCAGGGGGAGGTGCGCGGCCGCATCGTCAACATCTCCTCCCAGCACGGCATGGTCGCCTCGCCCGAGGATATCGCCTACGGCACCTCCAAGGCCGGTGTCGTCTACATGACGCGGCAGATCGCGGTGGACTATGCCGGTGACGGCATCGTCTGCAACGCGGTGGCGCCGGGCAAGATCCTGACCGGCAAGGACGGCCGCGCGGTGGAGCCGCGCTGGATCGACTATAGCCATGCGCGCACGCCCTGGCCGCGGCTGGGGCGTCCCGAGGATGTGGCGGGTGCGGCACTGTTCCTCGCCTCCGAGGATGCGAGCTACGTCACCGGGCATAATCTGCTGGTGGATGGCGGCTGGATGGCGTTCTGAGGGCGCCATCGCCAGGCAGGCCCTGAAGGCCTCGATCACGGAAGCGGTGCCACCCTGCCGCGCCGGGGCGCGGCCAGCATGGCCCCGTCCGGTCCCGCCTGCAGCCCATAGCCGCGCCGCTCCGCCCGGAGGCCGAGGCGCCCGGCAAGCCCGACGGCGAGGTCCTCCGCCGCGCGGCGCGTCCCGGCCGGATCCCCCGTGTTGTGGAAGTCGGCGATCCTGATCGCGCCGTGCCCGCGCAGCCAGACCGTGTAGTGGGTGTGGATCTGGTCACCCGCCAATGTGCGGTCGCTTGCACTGAGGCGGGGACGCAGGATCCGCATGGTGACGGCGAGGCGCCCGTCCCGTGCGACCGGCAGGCGCCGCGTGAAGGTCAGGCCGAGGAGGCGGCGCGTGACCAGGACCACCCGTTCCTCCGGCAGGATGCGAAGCTGGCGGGTGACGGCGCAGAGCAAGGCGAGGAGCAGCAGCACCGGCCCCACCGCCAGCAGCACCAGGGGCGCGCCCGCGGCGAATTGCGCCGTCGCGATGATGAGGAAGGCCGCGGCCGCAATGCCGATACCGATCCAGCCCCCGTGGATGCGTCCATCCCCGAAGATGAGCGGCAGCTCATGCGGCCCCGTCGAGGTCGCGGGTAGCAGCGGGAGGACCCCCTGTCAGGTGACCGCGGACCATAGCATGGCGGTATCATCCCTGGGCGGTGCGGAAGGCGTTGTCCGGCACCGCCGGCGGGAGCTAGGACTGGGCCGAACCTGGGCGCAGGCTGGCGCCGGGAAAGATGGGCGATCCCATGCAGACCAATCCTGCGCCATCCCTGTCGCCTGAAGACGCGGTGGAGCGGCTCGAGGCCATTCACGCCGCGGCCTGCGACGCGCTCCGCGCCGCCTTGAGGCGCTATGCGGAAACCAGGGAGCCCCCCACGGAAGAAGCGCGCGCCGCCTTCCGCTACCCGGAGCTCCGGGTGACCTGGGAACCGCGCGGCAAGCTGCCCTTCACCCGCCGTGCCTGGGCCAAGTTCCAGGCGCCCGGCGTCTATACGACCACCGTGACGCACCCCCGGCATTTCCGCGCCTATCTGCTGGAGCAGCTGCGCCCGCTGGTCGAGGAGTTCGGCGCGGCGATCGGGGTGCGCATGAGCGAGCAGGAAATTCCATACCCCTACGTCGCCCATTCGGGGGACGAGTTCGCGCATGGCGCGGTCGAGGTCGCCGAACTCGCCCGGCATTTCCCGGTGCCGCTGCTGGCGGCGGTCGGCGACGAGATCGCGGACGGCACCTGGGATCTCATCCCCGGGCAGCCGCGGCCGCTGGCGCTTTTCGATGCGGTCCGCGTGGACTTCTCGCTCAAGCGGCTGGCGCACTACACCGGCACGCCATGGAACAGCATCCAGCCCTGGATCCTGCTGACCAACTACCAGCGCTATGTGGACCAGTTCATCCAGTACGCGCTCGGCGAGCTGGGCCGTGAAGGCAGCCCCTGCACGCGCCTGGTCCTGCCCGGCGGCGAGGCCGTGACCCGGGAGGACGGCGCGGAGGCGGCGCTGGCCAAGGCGAAGGCCGCGCCCTGGGAGCGGTTCCAGATGCCCGCCTACAGCCTGGAGCGGAATGACGGGCAGGGGATCACCATCGTCAATATCGGGGTCGGCCCTTCGAACGCGAAGAACATCACCGACCACCTCGCCGTGCTGCGGCCGAATTGCTGGCTGATGATCGGCCATTGCGGCGGGCTGCGGCAGAGCCAGGTCATCGGCGACTATGTGCTCGCGCACGCCTATCTGCGACGCGACAAGATCCTGGACGAGCTGGTGCCGCCCGAAATCCCGATTCCCGCCCTGGCCGAGGTCCAGGTCGCCCTGCAGGAAGCGGCGGCGCGGGTCACCGGTGAGCGTGGGGAAGCCCTGAAGCGGCGCCTGCGGACCGGCACCGTGGTGTCCTATGACGACCGGAACTGGGAGCTGAACTGGACGCGGGAGCGGCGGCGCATCAACCTCGCCCGCGCGGTGGCGGTCGATATGGAAAGCGGCACCCTCGCCACCCAGGGCTATCGCCTGCGCGTGCCCTACGGCACCCTGCTCTGCGTCTCCGACAAGCCGCTGCACGGCGAGATCAAGCTGCCGGGGGCGGCGACCGCCTTCTACCAGCGCGCGGTCGGCGAGCATCTGCGGATCGGCATCGAGACCTTCGCCCTGCTGCGCGAGCAGATGGTGTCGCTGCATTCGCGCAAGCTCCGCTCCTTCGATGAGCCGGTGTTCCGCTGACCCGGAACCGCGCGATGATCAGGCGAGGTGGGCGGCCCGCTCGCCTGGCCTGATGCCGTCGCGATGATCGCGGATGAAGGCAAGCGCCGCCTCGGCGAGGCAGGGGTGGCTGATGAGATAGCCCTGCACCTCGGTGCAGCCGCAGTGCCGGATGATCGCGAGCTGCTCGGGTGTCTCGACGCCCTCCGCGATCGTGTCGATGGTGAGGCTGGCGCCCAGATCGGCGACCGCGCGGATGATCGCAGCGTTGTCCTTGCTCTTATCCCTGCTGACGTCCAGGTCGGCGATGAAGGACCGGTCGATCTTGATCTTGTCGAAGGGAAAGGAGCGCAGATAGCTGAGCGACGAATAGCCGACGCCGAAATCATCCATCACGATGCGGATGCCGAGCGCGCGCAGGTCATGCAGTTCGACCATGGTCGCTTCTTCGTTGCTCAGCAGCACGGCCTCGGTGATCTCGAGCTCGAGGCGGCCGGGGGCCAGCCCCACCGCGCCCAGCGCGCTCCGCACCATGGCGGTCAGGCTGCGGCCACGGAACTGGACCGGTGACAGGTTGACCGAGATCCGGATCGCCTCCGGCCAGCGCGTGGCTTCCCGGCAGGCTTCGCGCAGCACCCATTCGCCGATCGGCAGGATCAGGCCGGTCTCCTCGGCGAGCGGGATGAACTGCGCCGGCGGCACCAGCCCGCGGCGTGGGTGCGACCAGCGCAGCAGGGCTTCGAAGCCGGTCAGCACCTGATTCTCGGCGCGCACCTGCGGCTGGAAGACCAGATGGAATTCTCCGGCCCCGAGTGCCTGCCGCAGGTCGAGTTCCAGCGCGCGCCGGGCTTCGACGCGGGCGCTCATGTCCGGTTCGAAGAACCGGAAGGAACCACGCCCTTCGGACTTCGCCTTGTACAATGCGAGGTCGGCGCATTTCATCAGCTGGTCGGCGGTGGTGCCATCGGCAGGGGCCATGGCGATGCCGATGCTGAGGCCGGTGCTGATTTCATGGCCGTCGATCACGAAGGGGGCGGTCATGATCCGCACCATGCGATCGGCCAGGGCTTCGACCGCATGGGGACGCGTCGGGGCGACGAGGATGGCGAATTCGTCACCGCCGAGCCGGGCGATGGTATCCGTCGGACGCAGCGCTTCGCCGAGCCGGTCCGAGACCGCGCGCAGCAACTTGTCGCCGACCGGATGGCCGAGCGTGTCGTTGATCAGTTTGAAGCGGTCGAGGTCGAGGCAGAGCACCGCCATCGGCTCGCCGCCCGCCATCGCCTGGGTCAGCCCCTCCGCCATCCGGTCGCGGAACAGCGCCCGGTTCGGCAGGTTGGTCAGGGCGTCGTGATGGGCCATGTGCGCGATGCGCTGTTCGGCGCGATGGCGCAGCGTGACGTCCTCATGCATCACCACCCAGCCGCCATGCGCCATGGTCTCGTAGACCACCTCGATGATTCGGCCGTCGCCGAGCTGGCGATAGGACACGTATTCACCGGCCTCCAGCTGCCGCACATAGCCCGCGACGATGGTATCGGCATCGAGCCCGGCGTAGTTGCCGAGCGCCATGCTGTGCGCGACGATGTCCCGCATGGCGATGCCCGGCTTCACCACCTCCGGCGACAGGCCATAGAGCGTGAGATAGCGCCGGTTGCAGACCAGCAGGTTCAGCGCGCTGTCGAACATGGCGAGCCCGTGCGCCATGTTGTTGAGCGCCGCGTCGAAGCGGCGGTGCTGTTCCCGCATCGCCTCCGCCGCGTGCTCCTGCTCGGTGACGTCCTCGTGGATGGCGACCCAGCCGCCATGCGGCATGGGCTCGTAGCTCGCCTTGAAGATGCGGTTGTGCACGAAGCGGCGGTAGGAAGCCGGCACGCCAGGCGTCAGCCCGGCGCGCAGGCGCGCCACCCGGTCTTCGGCGGTGTCGCCGCCGAGATTGCCGCGCGTCATGCCGTGATCGAGGAT
>DASYDR010000327.1:0-5328 GCA_036499545.1 Roseomonas sp.
GCCGCCATGCTGGGCGGTGAAGGGATTGCCCGGCGCCCCGGCACGCGGGCCGGTCAGCCCATGCGCGGTCAGCACCAGCATCGGTCGCCGGGCCGGATCGTCCCGCGCCGGCAACAGCGTACCCAGCGCGGCACCCGCTTCGCTTTCCGGCGCCCAGAGCACCAGGTCCGCCTCCCGCGCCAGGCCGGCGATATGCTGCGCGTCCCCCGGCCGATCGGCATCCCACGGCAAGGCCCGCTTGCCGTGATTGAGGTAGGCGAAGAAGGCACTGTCCCCAGCCGGCCCGCAGCGCGGTGCGGCCGCGCGCAGCGGATCGCCGCCGGGCGGTTCCGGCCGCAGTACCTCGGCGCCGAGATCGGCGAGCAGCCGGGCGGCGAAGGCGAGCGATATGTCGCAGCCAAGCTCCAGCACGCGCAGCCCGACGAGCGGCGCCAGCACGGCACTGTCTTCCGCGGCCGCCACGCCGCGCGTCACCGCAGCAGCAAGGTGGTGGTGGAGCGCAGCAAGGGGCGGCGGTCGGTGCCGGCGGCGAATTCATCATCGATGACGACGATCACCATCGGGCCGCTGCGCGCCTGGCGTTGCCGCACATCACGATAGGTGCTGCGGCAGAAGATCCGTTCGCCGAGCCGGGCATGGTCGAAGAACTCGTATTCATAGCCGCCGTTCAGCACGCCGGAGAGGCGGACCGGCATGCGCGGCAGATGCGGCCGCAGCACGCGCGTCTCGCCGTCGAATTCCGGATCGCCGCGGCCTTCCAACGGATCCCAGGCCTCATCCGCCGGCCGGCGGAAGGCATGCACCGCGAAGGCGAGCGGTGCGGCCATGCGATGGCGCGGATTGGTATCCATGGTCGCCTGGGCGAAGCGGCGCAATTCGCTCGCTTCGACCGGATGCGTTGCCTCCACCCAATCGGATCGCAGGCCGATCAGACTGCGCGCGGCCTCGGTGACGAGGTCCATGCCGGATTTCCTCCTGCCGCCCATCCGGATCGCCGTGGCGGCCTGGATGAGTGTCCACACTTTGGTGGATTGATCAGCACATCATCCACGAAACAGGCGTGCACGCAATATTCCTGTCGACACTTTTGCGGCCGCGCGCGATAAACACCGCAACAAAACGGAGGCGCCAAGCCTCCGGGAGGAAACCCGCATGAGGGTCGCGTTCATCGGCGCGTCGCATTGGCACCTGCCGCTCTATCTGGAGCCGGCGCTGGCATTGCCTGACGTCCGGCTCGCCGGCGTCAGCGACCCCGATCCGGCCAAGGCCGAAGCCCTCGGCCAGCAGTGGCAATGTCCTTTCGATCGCGACTACCGCGCGCTCTGCCGGCGCGAACGGCCGGATTTCGTCTTCGCGCTCGGCCGCCATGCCGACATGGCGGCGCAGGCGGAATTCCTCATCGGCGAAGGCATCCCCTTCACGCTTGAGAAGCCCTGCGGCCTCGACAGTGCCGAAGTCGAACGCATCGCGCGCCTGGCCCGCGCGCGCGGCGCCTTCGCGGCGGTGCCGCTGGTGCTGCGCAACGGTGACTTCTTCCGGCTGCTGCAGGATCTCGCGGCGTCCGATGGCGGCGTGCAGCATATGGGCTTCCGCTTCATCGCCGGCTTCGCGCAGCGCTACCTGGATGCCGGCTGCGCCTGGAACCTCGATCCCGCCACGGCCGGCGGCGGCTGCATCCTCAACCTCGGCGTCCATTTCATCGACATCGTGCAGGCACTCTGGGGCGACGCGGCGCGGCCGGTGGCGGCGACGCTGTCCAATGCCGCCTGGGGTCATCCGGTGGAGGATTACGGCGCCATCACCTTCGCCGGTCCCGGGGATGCGCTGGCGCAGGTGGAGACCGGTTATCTCTACCCCGCTCCGACCAGCCAGTTCGACCTGCATTTCGCGCTGCGCACGCCCCGCCACTACATCGTGGTGCCGGATCCGGAGACGGTGGCGATCACCGCGCGCGATGGGACGCGGCGGGTGGTCGCGACCCACACTACCAATGTCGGGCAATACCCGCCCTTCGTCCGCGACGTGCTCGACCGCGCGCGCCGGGGCGTGGCGCCGCTCGCCGATCTCGACACCATGCTGCCGGTCATGCGGCTGACCGAAGCGGCCTATGCCCTGGCCGGACAGCCGCTGCGCACCGCGCATCGGCGCCGAAGCTGACGGAGACCACCGCACCAACGCCGACGACACCACAATCTGGGGGGAACAAGACGATGGCGCATCCAGCATCCACCGTTCCGCGCCGCCGATTGGCCCTGGCGGCAGCCTTGCTCACGCTGGCGGGCGGGACCGCGGCGGCCGCGGAGTTTCCGCAGCGCCCGGTGCGCATGGTGGTGCCCTATGCGGCCGGCGGCGGCACCGACGTCGTCGCCCGCGCCCTGGCCCAGGCCATGACCGGGCAGTTGCCGCAGCCCGTGGTGGTGGAGAACCGCGCCGGTGCCGGCGGCATGCTGGGCGCGGAATCGGTCGCGCGGTCCGCCCCCGATGCGCACACGATCCTGTTCACCAATACCGGCCATGCCGTGCTGCGCATCGTGGCGCCGAATGCCAGCCTCGATATCCAGCAGGCGCTGACGCCGATCACCATCGTGTCCGAAGCGCCGATGATCATGATGGTGGCGAACAGCGTTCCGGCCCGCGACCTGCCGGAATTCCTGGCGCTGATCCGTGCCAATCCCGGCCGCTACGATTATGGCAGCACCGGCACCGGCGGCAGCAACGGCATGACCGCGATGATGTTCGTACGTGCCGCCGGCCTCGCCATGAGCGAGATCCCCTATCGCGGCGGCGCGCCGGCCACGCTCGACCTGGTCGCCGGCCGCATCGCCATGCTCTGGGACGCGAGTTCGACCGCGCTGCAGACCGTGCGCGGCGGCCAGGTGCGCGCGATGGCGGTATCGACCGCGCAGCGCAGCCCGTCCGCCCCCGACTTGCCGACCCTGCTGGAAGCCGGCGTGCCGGCATCGATGAGCATCTGGATGGGCCTGTTCGTCCCCGCCGCGACACCGCCCGAGCTGCGCGACGCCCTGCATGCGGCGGTCGTGCATGCCCTGCAGGACGACAATCTGCGCCGCCGCCTGACCGAATTCGGCACCGACCGCGTCCCGGCCCTCAGCCCCGCGGAGAGCAGCCGCTATGTCGCGGCGGAGGTGGAGCGCTGGGAAGCCCTGCTGCGCGGCGCGGAGCCCTACGCGCCGCCACGCTGAGATCGGCTACAGTTCGGGGATACCGGCGGCCCGCGCCAGGTTGGCGTTCTGGAAGCGCGGATCGCCGGAGACTTCCCGGCCCGTCCAGCCCGGCAGCGCCACCTCCTGATCGGCGGCATCGAGTTCGACTTCCGCCATCACCAGCCCGGCGAGGTGGCCGGCGAATTCGTCGACCTCCCACACCAGGCCCGCATGCGCGACGCGGGTGCGATGCTTCTCGATCAGCGGCGCGGCGCAATGGCCGGCCAGCAGCGCTTCCGCATCCTCGGCCGGGATCGTGTATTCGAACTCGGCCCGCGCCGTGAGCCCGGGGCCCTTCAGGGTCAGCACGCCGCGCTCGCCTTCCAGGCGCACGCGCACCGTCATGCTGCCGCCCGCCGCGACATAGCCCTGGCGCATCCGGATCGCGGGGCCGGTCGCGGCCTGCCGCCAATCCTCGCTGGTGACCAGGAACTTGCGCTCGATCTCGACGGGCATGGCGGCCTTCCGGCAGGGGTGCACCCCCATACTGCCACAGTGCGCGCTCCGCGTGCAGCGACGGGCACGGCCCGCAACCCGGCTGCCCCGGCTTTCATCCAAGCATCATTGGACCGGTTTCTTGCATCACCTTAACCACAAATCCATGATAGCGCCAGGAAAAGCCGGTCCACATGACTGGTTGCGCCACGCCGGATGACCGTGCGCGGCCCCCTTGCGCATCGCTTTGGGGGCTTCGATGGCAAGGCGTTTCCTCTCCACGATCCTGGTGCTGGCCGCCGCACTGCTCGCGCCAGATTCGGCGCAATCCCAAGGATTTTCTGGCGCCGGCTCGACCTTCGCGCATCCGGTCCTGGCGCGCTGGGGCCAGGTCTTCTCCACCTTGCAGGGCGAAGGCGGCGGCGTTTTCGCGGCCGATGGCGGTTTCGATTACGAGCCGGTCGGATCTCTTGCAGGTGTCCTTCGTGTCATTCAAGGCGCGGTGGAATTCGGCGCGACCGACGTGCCGCTTGCACCGGAGGAACTGGCCCGGCACGAGTTGATCCAATTCCCGATCGTCACCGGCGGCATCGCCGTGGTCGCCAATCTGCGCGGCGTCGCCTCCGAGCGACTGCGCCTGTCCGGCGCGGTGCTGGCCCGCATCTATCTCGGCGGCATCACCCGCTGGTCGGACCCGGCGATCCGCGCGCTGAACCCGGACGTCACGCTGCCCGATGCCCCGATCGCGGTCATCCGGCGCGAGGACGGGTCAGGCACCACCTATAATTTCGCCGCCTACCTCGCGGGCGCCAGCCCCGACTGGCGCCAGCAGGTCGGCGTCGACACCCAGCTCCGCTGGCCGGCCGGCGTCGGCGCGCGCAGCAACGGCGGCCTGGCCGATCTGGTGCAGGCGACGGAGAACGCGATCGGCTTCGTCGATGCCAGCCAGGTGGCGCGCCTGGCCATGAAGGTCGTGCTGGTCGAGAACCGCGCCGGCCGCTTCGTGGCGCCGAACGCGCAGAGCCTGCAGGCCGCGATGGCCACAACCGCCTGGGATCCGGCGCGGCATTTCCACCAGCCGCTGGCCGCCCCTGGCGGCGAGGACGCCTATCCGATCACCGCGACGGTCTTCGCGCTGATGCAGCGCCGCCCGGCCTCCCGCAGCCGGGCGCGCATGACGCAGGACTTCTTCCGCCTGGCGCTGACCGAACGCGCCGCCGATGCCACGGCGCTGGGCTACGTGCCGCTGCCCGAGGCGGTGGCGCGCCAGGTCACCGCCTATTGGAGCACCGCGGCCACCGCGGCGCGCTGATGCGCATCACGATCCGCCCCCGCCTGCACGCCGCAACCGCCGACCAGGAGCGCTGACCCACCCATGCAAGTCGATCTCTTCACGCAGGTCCTGGTACCTGTGATCGGCGGCCTCGGCATCTTCATGCTGGGCCTCGAATTCATGTCGAACGGCATCCAGGCCCTGGCGGTCAACCGGATGCGCGATCTGCTCGGCCGCTTCGCCGGGACGCCGATCAAGGGCGTGCTGGCCGGCACCTTCATCACCGGCATCATCCAGTCCTCGACCGCCATGTCGGTCATGGTGGTCGGCATGGTGAACGCCGGCGTCGTCGGGTTGCGACCCGCGATCAGCGTCATCATGGGCGCCAATATCGGC
>DASYDR010000328.1:0-2971 GCA_036499545.1 Roseomonas sp.
GCCGGCGGCCGCGCGCGCGGCCAGCCGGATCCGGCCGGCCTCCGGCTTGCCGGCCGCGAGCCGGGCAGCCGCCGGCTCCACCCCATGGTCCAGCGCATTGCGCAGCACGTGCAGCAGCGGGTCGAACAGCGCGTCGACCACCGCCTTGTCGACCTCGATCTCCTGTCCCTCGAGCGTGAGCGTGACCGTCTTGCCGAGCGACCGCGCGATGTCGCGCACCAGCCGGGGGAAGCGGTCGAAAAGCGGCCCCAGCGGTACCAGCCGCACCTTGCCGACGGTCGCATGCAGGTCGCCGACCAGGCGGTCGAGCTGGGCCTGGCGGGCGCGCAGCGCCTGGCCCAGGGCATGGCCGCCGGCCAGCGCCTCCGCCCGTGCCGCGAGTTCGGCCAGGCCGCTCTTGGCCAGCACCAGCTCGTCGGCGAGGCTGCCCAGGCGGTCGACCCGCGCCGCATCGATGCGCAGGCTGCGCCGGGTGGCGGTGCCGTCCATCGCGGCGCCAGGTTCGACCGCCGTCAGCTCGGCGAAGGCGACCTGGTCGGGCACGAAGCGGAACGCCGCTTCGACCTCCGCCCGGCCGGCGGCGGAGACCGCCTCGATCACCAGGTTGCAGGCGAAGGGGTCGTACTGCTCCGGCGGGCCCCAGGGCTCGCGCGGCGCGATGGTCAGCGCCTTGAGCTGCGGCACCGCCGCCATGATCGCCAGCGGATCATCGCCCGCGAAATAGCAGTCGCTGCGCGGCGTGTAGCGGATGGCGGTGCCGGCGAGGCCGGCGAAGGCGGCCGGGATCCGCCAGCCGGGCGCCGCCGGCACCGCGGCCTCGGCCGCCATGGGCGCCGCGACCGCCAGGCCGCGCTGTATCGCCTGGCCCACGGCCGCGGCGTCGGCCGGCAGCACGCCCTGGCCGTCCAGCGCATCGAGCCAGCGATCGACCTGGTCGACCACCTCCAGCAGCGCCGCGACATCGGCCGGCGTGCCGGGCCGCCCGGCGCGGAGCGACGCCAGCAATTCCTCCGCCGCATGCAGCATCAGCGCCATCGGCTGCAGGTCGAACAGGCCGGTCGAGCCCTTCAGGGTGTGGATGGCGCGAAAGCAGCCATCGAGCGCCGCCGCGTCGTCCGGCCGGCCGAGCAGCACTGCCAGGTCGCGCCCGGCCGCCACCACCAGCTCGCGCCCTTCGATCAGGAACTGCGCCATCAGCTCAGCGGACATCGCCGGCCTCCGGCCGCTGGTGGACGATCGCGTCCTCGAAGCGGCGCACCACGAAGCGGTCGCTGATCCGGCCCATCGATTCCGTGTGGCCGAGGCAGAGATAGCCGCCGGGCGCCAGCCGGTCGTGCAGGTGGCGCGCCGCGACGAGCCGGGAGTCGTCGTCGAAATAGATCAGCAGGTTGCGGCAGAAGATGACGTCGAAAGTGCCCTGCTGCGCCAGGGTCCGCGCATCGATCAGGTTCGCCTGGGTGAAGGCCACGGATTCCCGCAGGTCCTGGATGATCCGCCAGCGATCGGGCCCGGCGGGCTCGAAATAGCTGTCCAGCACCGGGCGCGGCAGGCGCGCGAGGGCGCGGCCGCCATAAAGGCCCTGCCGCGCCGCCGCCAGCACGCGGGTATCGATGTCGGAGCCGATGATCTCGATATTGTAGGCATCGACCAGGCGCCAGTTCTCCAGCAGCCAGATGGCGATGGAATAGGCTTCCTCCCCGGTCGAACAGGGGGCCGACCAGATGCGGATCCGGTCGCCCGGCCGCCGCGTCTCGATCAGCGCCGGCAGCAGCGAACGGCTGAGGCAGGCGAGCTGGTGCGCCTCGCGGTAGAAATAGGTCTCGTTGACCGTGAAGGCGTTGATCAGCGTCTCGCGTTCATCGGCATCCGCGCGCAGCCAGCCGAAATAGGCCGCGAAGTCCCGGTGGCCGGTCGCCGCCAGGCGGTCGGCCAGGCGGCGCTCGATGTAGTAGCGCTTGCTCTCGCCGAACAGCATGCCGGTGTGGCGGTACAGGAAGGCGCTGAGGCGCTGCAGGTCCGCGCCCGACAGCGGGGCCTCCGCCGCGCCGCTCATGCCGCGGCCACCAGCGCGGCCAGGTGGCCGGCGATGGCGTCGAGCGGCGCCACGATATCGGCGCCGCCGGCGCGCACCAGCTCGCCCGGCATGCCCCAGACCACGGCGGTGTCCTCCGCCTCGGCGATGGTGCGGCCGCCGGCCAGCCGCAGCGCCGCCATGGTCGCGGCGCCGTCATTGCCCATGCCGGTCATCAGCACGCCGACCAGCCGCGCCGGCGGCAGCTGCGCCATGGCGCTGGCGACCAGCCGGTCGACGCTTGGGTGCCAGCGATGCGCGGGGCTCGCCGGCGCCGGCAGCACGATCGGGCCGGCGGCGCGGCGGCTGACCGTCATGTCCGCGTCGCCGCGCGCGATATGGACGCAGCCGGCCGCGATCGGCGTCGGCCGCGTCACCTCGATCACCCGCAGCGCGCAGATCGCATCCAGGCGCCGCGCCAGGGACGCGGTGAAGCTGGCCGGCATGTGCTGCGCCACCAGGACCGGCCAGGGGAAATCGCCGGGCAGGGCGGTCAGCACCGCTTCCAGCGCCGGCGGCCCACCGGTCGAGGTGCCGATGATCACCACGCCGGGCGGCGTCCCCGCCGGCGCCGGCTGCCGGGCGGGCGCGGGCATCGGGGCGGCGGCCGGCTCCCGCGGCTCCGGCCGCCGCGCCCGCAGGCGTTCGGCCAGCCGGTGCGAGCGGCGGATGCGCGACCCGCTGGCGGCGCGCACCTTCTCGATCAGGATCGGCGCCAGCTCGTCGATCGCGAGCGACACGGCGCCGTCGGGCTTGGGCAGGAAGTCGAAGGCGCCAAGTTCCAGCGCCGCCAGCGTGGCATCGGCGCCCTGCGCGGTCAGCGAGGAGAGCATCAGCACCGGGCAGGGGCGTTCGACCATGATCCGGTCGAGGCAGCGCAGCCCATCCAGGCGCGGCATC
>DASYDR010000329.1:0-4027 GCA_036499545.1 Roseomonas sp.
GCGACACGGTTGCCGAAGCGCGCGACCTGATGAACATCCGCGCCGAGAACCAGCGCCTGCGGGAGGAGAACGAGCATCTCCGCCGCTGGCACGCGGCCGCGCTGGCGCTGGAGGCGGAGAATACCCTGCTGCGCCGGCAGACCAATTTCGTGCCGGACGCGGCGCCGAGCTTCAACACCGCGCGCGTCGTCGCCGATGGCGGCGGCACCTATGCCCGCGCCGTGCTGCTGGCGACCAACCCGGCCCAGCCGGTGCGCAAGGGCCAGGTGGCGCTGGATGAGCGTGGCCTGGTCGGCCGGGTGACCGAGGTCGGCCAGCGTTCCGCCCGCGTGCTGCTGGCGACCGACATGAACAGCCGGGTGCCGGTGACGCTCGAAGGGTCCCGGGTGCGGGCGATGATGGTGGGCACCAACGGATCCCGCCCGCGCCTGGCGCATTGGCCGGAAGGCGTCACGCCCCAGGAAGGGGAACGGGTGGTGACCAGCGCCGAAGCCAGCGCCTTCCCGGCCGGGCTGCCGGTCGGCGTGGTGCGCCTGTCCGCCTCCGGCGTGCCGGAGGTGGAACTGTTCGCCCAGCTCGACCGGCTCGACATGGTCCGGCTGTTCGATTTCGGGCTGCGCGGCATCCTGCCGCCGGAATCGGTCGCCCGGCCGGAGCCGCGGCCGGGGCGTCGGTGAAACCATCCGCCAGGGGGGGCTGACCATGGCGCGTCCGCCGATGCGTCCCCGTCCCGGCCGTCCGGAGCCGGCACAGGGCTTCCTGCGCCAGCTCGACGATTTCGCGCGCATGGCCTTGCCGTCGGTGGCCACCGCGGTGCTGCTGGTGCTGGCGGCGGCCCCGCTCGGCCTGCCGGCGCTGGTGCCGGCGGTCGTCGTGCCGGCGGTGTTCTTCTGGTCGGTGTTCCGCCCGGCCAGCATGTCGCCGCTCATGGTCTTCCTGCTCGGCCTGTTGCAGGACCTGCTGACCTATGCGCCGATCGGGATCGGCATCCTGACCCTGCTGATCGTGCATGGCCTGGCCTTCCGCTGGCGGCGCGGCCTGGCGGCCTGGAGTTTCCTGGCGGTCTGGCTGGTGTTCTGCGCCTTCGCGATGGGCGCGGCGGCGATCGGCTGGCTGTTACATGCGCTGCTGGCGTTGCAGCTTCCCTCCGCCGTGCCGGCGCTGCATCTGGCGCTGCTCTCGGCTGGCCTTTATCCGACCATGGCCTATGTGATGACCCGCGCGCATCAGGCGATGCAGCGGGCGGAATTGGACGCATGAGCGTGAGCATGGCCGATGGTCGGAGCGCCGCAGGGCGCGGAGAGCTGAATCGGCCATGGCGCGCCGGATACGCGTCCGATGGTCGGAGCGCCGCAAGGCGCGGAGAGCTGAATCGGCCATGGCGCGCCGCGGGGCGCGCGTCATGAGCTGGAAGGACAGCCGGCCGCTGCGCCCGCTCGCGGGGGAACGGACGGTGCGGAAGGAGGAGGAGCGGCGGCGCGGCGTCTTCACCCGCCGCGCGCTGATCCTGGGCGGCATCCAGCTGGGCGCCTTCGGCTTCCTCGGCAGCCGCCTCTACAAGCTGCAGGTGGAGCAGGGCGCGCGCTACGCGACGCTGGCGGAGGAGAACCGCATCAGCGCCCGGCTGCTGGCGCCGCCGCGCGGGCGCGTGCTGGACCGCCAGGGCCATGTGGTGGCCGGCAACCGCCTCAACTGGCGCGCGCTGCTGGTGGCCGAGCAGAGCGCCGACGTGACCGCCACGCTCGAGACCTTCTCGAAGATCGTGCCGCTGGAACCGCATGAGCGGGCGCGGGTGGAGCGCGAGGTGCGCCGCCGCCGCCGCTTCGTCCCGGTCATCGTGCGCGAATTCCTGAGCTGGGAGGACATGGCGCGGATCGAGGTGAACGCGCCCGACCTGCCCGGCATCAGCGTCGATCTCGGCACCACCCGCGAATATCCCGAAGGCGAGCACCTAGCCCATATCGTGGGCTATGTCGCGCCGCCGGCCGAGGCCGATATCGGGGAGGACCCGTTGCTGGAACTGCCCGGCATCCGGGTCGGCCGCGCCGGGATCGAACGCGCGCATGACCGGCTGCTGCGCGGCCAGGCCGGATCGGTGCAGTTCGAGGTGAACGCGGTCGGCCGCGTGATCCGCGAACTGGACCGGCGCGAAGGCGTGCCCGGCCAGGACGTGCAGATCAGCGTCGATGCCGGGCTGCAGCGGGCGATCCGCGGCAAGATCGAGGAAGGCACCTCCGTCGTGCTGCTCGATGCCAAGAATGGGGAGGTGCTGGCGATGGCGAGCCAGCCTTCCTTCGACCCCAGCGTCTTCAACACCGGCGTCTCCGCCGCGCAATGGCGGGAATGGACGCGCAACCGCGCGACGCCGCTGATCAACAAGGCGACCAATGGGCTCTACGCGCCGGGCTCCACCTTCAAGATGGTGGTTGGCCTGGCGGCGCTGGAAGCGCGCGTGGTCTCGCCCGGGGAGCGGGTGAACTGCCCCGGCCACATGGATGTCGGCGACAGCCGCTTCCATTGCTGGAACCGCAGCGGCCATGGCCCGCTGGATATGCGCCTGGGGCTGAAATATTCCTGCGACGTCTTCTTCTACGAAATGGCCAGGCGCACCGGCATCGACCGCATCTCGGCCATGGCGCGGCGCTTCGGCCTGGGCGTCGACCTGGAGATCGAGCTGCCCGGCGTCCGCCGCGGCCTGTCCCCGACCCGGGCCTGGCGGGAAGCCCAGGGCAAGCCCTGGAACCTGGGCGACACCATCGTGCATGGCATCGGGCAGGGCTTCTACCAGTTCACGCCGCTGGCGCTGGCGACCATGGTGGCGCGCATCGCGACCGGGCGGGCGGTGCAGCCGCATCTGACTAAGGCGATCGCCGGGCGCACCACCCGCGGCGCCCGGACGGAGGAATGGCCCTCCCTCGGCGTCAACGAACGCGACCTGCGGCTGGTGCGCGACGGCATGTACGCGGTGGTGAACGAGGAGAGCGGCACGGCGCGCGTGGCGCGGCTGCCGTCCAGCGTCGGCGCCCAGCTCGCCGGCAAGACCGGCACCACCCAGGTGCGGCGCGTGACGCGCGAACAGCGCGAGCGTGGCTTCCGGGTGGAGACGATGCCGCGGGAATGGCGGCCGCATGCGCTGTTCGTCGCCTATGCGCCCTATGACAACCCGCAATACGCGGTCTCGGTGGTGGTGGAGCACGGCACCTCCGGCGCCGGCGCCGCGGCGCCGCTGGCGCGCGACGTGCTGGTGGAAGCCTTCCAGCGGCTCCGGCCGGGCACGCCGGTGCCGCCGGCGCGGGTGGCGGAGCGCGGCGGATGATCCTCGAGAAACGGCTGCTGACGCGCGACCGCGGCCTCGGCCTGCTCAGCAAGTTCTGGCAGGTGCCGTGGCTCTTCGTGCTGCTGGTCACGATGATCGCCGGCGTCGGCTATGTGGCGCTCTATTCGGCCGGCGGCGGCTCGGCCGAGCCTTACGCCGCCAAGCACGCGATCCGCTTCGGCTTCGGCCTGGTGATGATGCTCTCGATCGCGATGATCGACATCAAGCTGATCGCGAAGCTCTCCTGGCTCGGCTATCTCGGCGGCGTCGCGCTGCTGGTGCTGGTGCTGCTGCACGGCAATGTCGGCAAGGGCGCGCAGCGCTGGATCGATGTTGGGCCGCTGCAGCTGCAGCCGTCCGAGCTGATGAAGATCATGCTGGTGCTGGCGCTCGCCGCCTGGTTCCACCGCGCGAGCTGGGAGCGCGTCGGCAATCCGCTGTTCCTGATCCCGGCCGGGATCATGATCCTGGTGCCGGTCGGGCTGATCCTGAAGCAGCCCAACCTCGGCACCGCGCTGATCACCGGCATGGTGGGGTCCGCGGTGCTGTGGGCGGCTGGCGTGCGCTGGTGGAAATTCGCGGCGCTGGGGGCGGCGATCGGCGTCGCGGCGCCGATCGCGTATAATCATCTGCACGATTACCAGCGGGCGCGGATCACGACCTTCCTGGATCCGGAAAGCGATCCGCTGGGCGCCGGCTACAACATCATCC
>DASYDR010000330.1:0-13390 GCA_036499545.1 Roseomonas sp.
CGGCGTTCGGATGCGCGGCCGCGAGCTCCGGCTCCGTCACATCGGTTCGCGCCAGCACCCAGCCGGCCGCTTCCGCCTCCGTGGGATCCAGCGCCAAGGCGCCCTGCGCGGTCTTCAGCGCCCATTCCGGGCCGCGCCGCACCGGCTTCGCGCCCTGCGCCAGCACCCGGTACACCACCGCATCCGCATCCCCCGGCGCCGCGGCGGCCGCCGCGATGCCGCGGGTCGCCAGCAGGTCGTAGCCGCCCCGGTGGTAGCGGTAATCGGCGACGTAGCCGCGCGTCACTTCCAGCAGCTTCGGGTCGCGGCAGAGTTCGGCCAGCCGCTGGCCGAGCTGCCCGATCCGCGTCGTCAGCGCGAATTGCGCCGGCGCGCCGCCATCCTGGCGCGGCAGCGGCTGGCGGAAGATCGGGTCGTGCAGGGCCCGTTCCAGCAGGATGTTCAGGATGTCCATGCCGAGCGGCGCGCTCACGCCATAGGTCACATGGACGCTGGCGGAGGCTTCGGCCAGCGCGTCATGGTACCAGCCGCGCGGCAGGTACAGCAGGTCGCCGGTCTTCATCAGGATGCGCTCGCGCAGCTTGCCGCGCGCCTGCTCGTGATGCGATTGCGGCTGGCCGCGGAAGACCGGGTGCGCGATCGGCCATTCGGCGCGGCCTTCCCAGATGTTCCAGCTCTTCTCGCCTTCGACCTGCACCGCCCAGACGTCATGCGTGTCGTAATGCGTCGCGAAGGCGGGGTGGTCCTGCCAGGAGATGTAGATATTGGCCTGGGTCTTGCCGAGCCCGGCATCCTCCAGCGCTGCCGAGACACCGGCGAGGCCGGGCGTCAGGCTGTCGACATCGTTCATGACCAGGCTGGCGCCGCGCTTGATCCATTCCTGCACCAGGCGCGCATCCGGCTGCAGCACCGACTGGCCGTCGCGGCCCTGGGCGCGGGTGCAGAACCGCTCCGGCGGCACCGTCGCATTGTCCAGCACCATCTTGAAGCTGGTGCTGGACCAGATATGGCTCATGTCGAGCAGCCGGTTGATCTGCCGCCAGGAGATCACCTGCGCGAATTTCTGCGCGCCCCCGCGCACCAGCAGCGGCTGGCGGTCGTAGAATTCCGCGAAGAAGCGCTCCGGCGTCACGGGCGCGAGAAGGTCGGCGAGCGTCATCTGCATGGCCGGAGGCTAGAGCAGATCGCCACGGCGCGGGAGGTCCTGGAAGCGCCGCCGCCCTTCTGTCATTCGGCGGAAGATCCTTCCGTTCTTTCTGCGCCGCACAACAGAATTCGGGAAACTCCGCCGGGAGACCGGGCGTAACCTCCTTCATCAATGGCGGTATCACGCCGCCCGGAGGAACTGCGCGATGGGCAGCATCCAACGCCCGGAGGCAACGCTCGAGGAACGCTGGGACCTGCGCGGCGCGCCCGTGCTGCTCACCGGCATCCAGGCCCTGGTCCGGCTGCCGCTGCTGCAACGCGACATGGACATCGCCGCCGGCCTCGACACAGCGGGCTTCATCGCCGGCTATCGCGGCTCTCCGCTCGGCGTCTACGACAAGGAGCTGGGCCGGCAGGCGGCGCGGCTGGCCGCGCGGAACATCCTGGTGCGGCCGGCGCTGAACGAGGACCTGGCCGCGACCGCCGTCTGGGGCAGCCAGATGCCGGGCCTGCGCGAACGCGCGAAGCACCAGGGCGTCTTCGGCATCTGGTACGGCAAGGCGCCCGGCCTCGACCGCAGCGGCGACGCGCTCCGGCACGCGAATTCGGCGGGCACCGCGCCGCTCGGCGGCGTCATCGCCCTGGCCGGCGACGACCCTTCCGCCAAATCCTCCACCGTCACCTCGGGCTCCGAACACGCCTTCATGGATCTCGAAATCCCGATGCTCGACCCCGCCGATGTGGCGGAGGTGCTGGAATTCGGCCTCAAGGGCATCGCCATGAGCCGTTTCGCCGGGCTCTGGGTCGGGCTGAAATGCGTGGCCGACACCATGGATGCGGCGGCTTCAGTGCAGATCGACGCCGCGCGCTTCGCGACCACGCCGCCGCGCGGGCTGGAGGCCTCGCCGGACGGGCTGCATATCCGCATCAACGACAGCTGGATCGCGCAGGAACGCCGGCACCGCCATTACCGCATCCCGCATGCGCTGGCCTTCGCCCGCGGCAACGGCATCGACCGCATGGCGATCGACGCGCCGGATGCGCGCTTCGGCATCGCCGCGCGCGGCAAGGCCTATGCGGTGCTGCGCCAGGCGATGCTCGATGCCGGCATCGACGACGCGATGGCACGCGCGGCCGGCCTCCGCCTCTGGAAAGTGGGTCTCGCCTGGCCGCTCGATGCCGAGGCGGCGCGCGGCTTCGCCCGCGGGCTGGAGGAGGTGCTGGTGGTCGAGGACCGCCGCCCGGTGATCGAGCCGCAGCTGCGCGAAGCGCTGTATCACCTGCCGGACCGCCCGCGCATCGCCGGCAAGGCGACGCCGGAAGGCCGGCCGCTGCTCTCCGACCTCGGCGAGCTCGACGCCGCGCAGATCCTGCGCGCGCTGGATGCGCGGCTGCCGGCCGCGCTGAAGACGGATCGCCTGGCGCAGCGCATCGCCGCCCTCGATGCCCTGGCCGCCGAAGCCGCGGCGCCGATCCATCTGCGCGATCCCTATTTCTGCCCGGGCTGCCCGCACAACACCTCGACCCGGGTGCCGGAGGGCAGCCATGCCCTGGCCGGTATCGGCTGCCATTTCCTCGCCAGCCGCATGGACCGGCAGGCGGAATTCTTCACCCAGATGGGGGCCGAGGGCACGCCCTGGATCGGCATGGCGCCCTTCGTCGAGGATGAGCATATCTTCGCCAATATGGGCGACGGCACCTATGCCCATTCCGGCAGCCTGGCGATCCGCGCGGCGATCGCCTCGGGCGAGAACATCACCTTCAAGATCCTGCTCAACGGCGCTGTCGCGATGACCGGCGGGCAGACGCCGGAAGCCGATACCAGCGTGCCGCGGGTCGCGGCCCAGCTGCGCGCCGAAGGGGTCGAGCGCATCGCCATCGTCTCCGACGATCCCGACCGGCATCGTGGCGCCGCGATGATCCCGGCCGGCGTCACCTTCGACCACCGCGCCCGGCTGGACGCCATCCAGCGCGCGCTGCGGGAGGTGAAGGGCGTCAGCGCCATCATCTACGACCAGGAATGCGCGACCGAGCGGCGGCGGCACCGCAAGCGCGGCACCGCGGCCAAGGCGACGCGCCGCGTCGTCATCAACCCGCGCGTCTGCGAGGATTGCGGCGATTGCTCCCGCGCGTCCAACTGCCTGGCGGTGGAGCCGGTGGAGACCGAGTTCGGCCGCAAGCGCCATATCGACCAGAGCGCCTGCAACCAGGATTTTTCCTGCCTGGACGGCTTCTGCCCGAGCTTCGTCACCCTGGAAGGGGCGGAGCCGGCGCGGATGGTGGAACCCGCCGCGCCGGGCGCGCTGCCCGACCCGGTGCCGCCGGCGCTGCACGACGATGCCTGGAACATCCTGCTGGCCGGCGTCGGCGGGCAGGGGGTGACGGCGCTGTCGGCGATCCTGGCGGAAGCCGCGCATCTGGAGGGCCGGCCGGTGCGCTCCATCGACCAGCTCGGCCTCGCGCAGAAGGGCGGCGGCGTCTATGCCCAGCTCCGCATCGGGGCGGAAGGCGCGGCGCCGGAGACGCTGCGCGGCCCGCGCATCGGCCAGGGCCAGGCCGATCTGATGATCGCCGCCGACATGGTGGTGGCGCATGGGCTGAACGCCCGGCCGCTGCTGGCGCGGGACCGCAGCGCCGCGGTGGTGAACACCGCGCTCGCCCCCACCGCGCAATTCGTGCGCGACACCGACACCCGCTATGACGCCGCCGGCATGCGCGACAGCCTGGCGCGGGCGACGCGGCAGATGGTGACCCTGGATGCGACCCGGCGGGTGCTGGACGGGCTCGGCGATGCGATCTTCGTCAATGTCTTCCTGCTGGGCGTCGCCTTCCAGCGCGGGCTGCTGCCGCTGTCTGCCGCCGCGATCGAGCGTGCGCTGGAGCTGAACGGCACCGCGGTGGCGCGCAACAAGGCGGCCTTCGCCCAGGGCCGCGCGGTGGCGCTGGAGGAGCCAGCGCCGGCGGCGCCGCCGCCGACCTTCGACGCGCTGGTCGCGCATCGCGCCGCCGATCTGTGCGCTTATCAGAATGCGCGCTACGCCGCCGCCTTTGAGACTTACGTCACCCGGCTGCGCGGCGCGGCGAGCGAGGCGGTGGCGCGGGCGGCGGCGCAGCAGCTGCATCGCCTGATGGCCTACAAGGACGAGTACGAGGTGGCGCGGCTGCATGCCGATGCCGCCTGGCAGGCTGGTCTGGCGCGCGATTTCACCGGCACGAAGCGCATGGTGCTGCATCTGGCGCCGCCGATCCTGGCGAAGACCGATCCCGCGACGGGTCGCCCGGCGAAACGCGCCTTCGGTCCCTGGATGCTGCGCGCCATGGCCCTGCTGCGGCATGGCAAGCTGCTGCGCGGCACCTGGCTCGACCCCTTCGGCCGCAGTGAGGAGCGGCGGGCGGAGCGTGCTCTGCCGGGCGAATTCCGGGCCGGGCTGGACGCGTTGCTGGCGCGGCACGTGCCGGAAGCCGATCTGCTGGCCTGGATCGCGGCCTGGAGCGCCATTCGCGGCTATGGCCCGATCAAGGCCAAGAACCTGGCCGAGGCGCGGCCGCGCATCGCCGCCCTGGCCGAAGCCGCCTGCCGGCCATCCGCGCTGGCCGCCGAATAGCGGCCGGGTGCAGACTGGCGCGTGGAGGAGACGCCATGCCGAGGGATGCCGCTTTCGACCTGCCGGAGGATACCCGCGCGCTGCAGGAGGTGGCCGCCGCCTTCGCCCGCGACGTGCTGGCGCCGCGGGCGGCCGACTGGGACCAGCGCCGCCACTTCCCGGTGGACGAGATGCGCCAGGCCGCCGAACTCGGCATGGCCGCGCTCTATGTGCGGGAGGAGAGCGGCGGCGCCGGCCTGACCCGCCTCGACGCCGCGGTGGTGTTCGAGGCATTGGCGACCGGCTGCCCGACCATCGCGGCCTTCCTCTCGATCCACAACATGGTCGCCTGGATGATCGACCGCTTCGGCGATGACGCGCAGCGCGCGGCGCATCTGCCGGCGCTGGTCTCGATGGCCCGGATCGCGAGCTATGCGCTGACCGAGCCGGGATCGGGCAGCGACGCGGCGGCGCTGGCGACGCGGGCGCGCCGCGATGGCGACCATTACGTGCTGAACGGCACCAAGCAGTTCATCTCCGGCGCCGGCGTTTCCGACCTCTATCTGACCATGGTGCGGACCGGCGGTGAGGGACCGGGCGGCGTCTCCGCGCTGCTGGTCCCGAAGGACACGCCGGGCCTGAGCTTCGGCGCCGAGGAGAAGAAGATGGGCTGGAACGCCCAGCCCACCCGCCAGATGATCTTCACCGATGCGCGTGTGCCGGCCATGGCGCTGCTCGGGCAGGAAGGGCAGGGGTTTCGCTTCGCGATGGCCGGGCTGGATGGCGGCCGCGTCAACATCGCCGCCTGCTCGCTCGGCGGTGCCGAGGCGGCGCTGGGCAAGGCGCTGGCCTATGTGCAGGAACGCCGCGCCTTCGGTCGCCCGATCGCCGATTTCCAGGCGACCCAGTTCCGCCTGGCCGATATGCGGACCGAGCTGGAAGCCTGCCGCGCGCTGCTGTGGCGCGCGGCGGCGAAGCTGGATGCGGGCGCGCCGGATGCCGGCGCTTTCTGCGCCATGGCCAAGCGCTTCGTGACCGATACTGGCCACCGCGTGGCGGATGACGCGCTGCAACTGCTCGGCGGCTATGGCTACCTGGCCGATTACGGCATCGAGAAGCTGGTGCGCGACCTGCGCGTGCACCGGATCCTGGAAGGCACCAACGAGATCATGCGGGTGATCGTGGCGCGGCAGATGCTGGGGCGGCGATAGGCGGCGGCGTCAGCCGCGTCGCTCGATCGCCTGCTCGATCGCCGCCTTGACGTCCAGGAGACCCTGCATGTTCCTGGAGCGCAGCGTCAGCACGTCCTGCCCATGCGTGGCGATACGGAGCAGGCGGGAGGGGCGCAGTGCGGTGGCCAGCAGCAAAAGCCCCAGCAAGAAGCCGATCCATGCCCATCCGGCATGAAAACTGCTCCAGAACAGGATGGCGAGGCTGATTGCCGCCGCCGAGCCGCCGAAATTGACGATCTTTTCCTGTCGCGGATCCCGGGTGATCGTGACAGTGGAAATACTCGCAAGGGGGCAAGACACCGACCCGACGCGCAGAAGCGCATCCGATAGGGAGACCTTGACGCCTCTGCGCGATTTCATGCCTGCATTCCGCGAGTTCCGTTGGCCTTTTCCATCACGGCGGCGGCGCGTCAATGGCTCGCTGATGGCTTTGCTCAGGCATGGCGATTCGTTGCGCGCGGCCGGTGTGCTGTTCTGGTAGCCCGCCCTGAGTGGACGCGATCACGCGTGAAGGATCAGGATGTGGGCGGATAGTCGATGTGCTGCCGCCCGGTCACCGACCTTGCCGGACTGCGCCTCAGCCGCGCAGCCCCATCGCTCCCGTTGCCCGGTTCGGCGTCTCGGCCCCCGCATCGAATGATGGCAATGGCCAGATCCGCGCGCAGCAATGATCGACCGCCGCGTCGATGATGGCGGCCGGCAGCCAGGCATGATAGGCGCGGCCATAGCCCCAGGCGCGGCCGCGCGCCTCCTCCAGCGACAGCCGGTGCACGCGCGTACCGTCGATGATGAGGTGCCGCATGCTGCGCAGGACCTTGCCGTCGATCTGCGGCGGGGCTGGGGGATCGGCCATTCTGGACCTCCTTGCTGGCAGGGGCGCGGAGTCATGTTCCAGTTTTGTTCGCGTGTCCAGCCTCCCGTCATCGCGCGCGGCGGCTGGACCCCGGGCGCCGGGGCGCCCATTCTCCGCCCCCTGAACCACCAGTAACGGACCGCAACCACATGGCCACCCGGCAGGGCGCAATCGATCGCGCCGCGACCTTCTTCGACGAAGGCCACTTCAAGGCGCTTCTCACCGATCTCGTCGCCTATCCCTCGACCTCGCAGGAAGAAGGCGCCGAGACGGCCCTGGCCGAGTACCTTGGCGAAGGCATCGCGCCCTGGGCGCAGCGCCTCGGCTTCGAGACCACCATCCATCCGAATCCGCTGCCGGGCTTCGGCCCGATCCTGACCGGCATCCGCGTCGAGGATCCGTCCTTCAAGACCGTCATCCTCTACGGCCATGGCGACACCGTGCGCGGGCTGGAGGATCAGTGGCGCGCCGGGCTGAAGCCCTGGGCGCTGACCGAGGAAGGCGACCGCTGGTACGGCCGCGGCACCGCCGACAACAAGGGCCAGCACGCGCTCAACATGGCGGCGCTGGAAGCGGTGATCGCGGAGCGTGGCGGCAAGCTCGGCTTCAACGTGAAGCTGGTGATCGAGACGGCGGAGGAGCGCGGCTCCAAGGGCCTCAAGGAATTCGTGGCGCAGAACAAGGCCCTGCTGGCCGCCGACGTGCTGATCGCCTCCGACGGGCCGCGGGTCGAGCCGGCGATGCCGACCATCGCGACCGGCACCCGCGGCACCTTCCATTTCGACCTGGTGGTGAAATTCCGCGACGGCGGCGTGCATTCCGGCCATTGGGGCGGGCTGACGCGCGACCCGGCGGTGATCCTGGCGCATGCCATCGCCACCATGATGGACCGCAATGGCAAGGTCCTGGTGCGCGGCATCCTGCCGCCGAACCTGCCGAATTCGGTGCGCACCGTGCTGGATGGCTGCCCGGTCGGCGGCGGTGCCGATGCGGCCACCATCGATGCCGGCTGGGGCGAGCCCGGCCTGTCCTCCGCCGAGAAGATCTATGGCTGGAACAGCCTGATCGTGCTGGCGATGATCAGCGGCCGGCCGGAGAACCCGGTGAACGCCGTGGCCCCCGATGCCCGCGCCCATTGCCAGATCCGCTACACGGTCGACAGCGACCCGGCCGGCTTCACCGCCGCCATCCGCGCCCACCTGGATGCCGCGGGCTTCCCGGAAGTCGAAATCGGGCATTCCTTTGTCCGCATGCCGGCGAGCCGCACCGATCCCGACCATCCGTGGGTGCGCTGGGCGCAGGCCAGCATGCAGAAGACCCTCGGCAAGCCGGTGCAGATCATCCCGAACTCCTCGGGTGGGCTGCCGGGCGACGTCTTCATCGACCATCTCGGCGTGCCGCTGGTCTGGGTGCCGCACAGCTACAACGGCTGCAAGCAGCATGGCCCGGACGAGCATCTGCTGGTTGCGCCGGCGCGCGAAGGGCTGCTCGCTTTTGCCGGAATGTGGTGGGATTTGGGCGAAAAGCCCGCTTCCTGAGGCTTTCGTTACCTTTCGTCGCGCATCGGCCGGGCCGTCGCAATCGCCCTGTTACAGCCCGCCGGCACCCTGTCGTCATCGTCGCTGATGACGACAGGAGAGAAATGATGCGCAAGACAGGGAAGATCGCGGTCCTGGCCGGTGTCCTGGGTCTCGGGCTGGCCGGCGTCGCGTTCGCGCAGCCTGCGCCGCCGCCGCCGGGTGAGCACGGTCCGCGTGCCGGCCATTTTCACCATGGTCGCGGTGGCGGCGGTGGCATGGGCGGCTTCGCGGTGGGTGAGGCTTTCGCCCGCGCCGACGCCAACAATGATGGCCGGGTGACGCTGGACGAAGGCCGCACCTGGCTCCAGGCCCGCTTCGCCGAGGCGGATGCCAACCACGATGGCGGCGTCACCGTCGACGAATTCATGGCCTTCATGCAGGCCCGCCGCCCCGCCGGCCGCCCGGCGCCGCGGCCGGAGATGCTGGCCCGCATGCGCGCCGGCGTGGAGCGTGGCTTCCGCTTCGTGGATGCCAATGGCGATGGCCGCGTGACGATGGAGGAATTGCTGCCGGTCGCCCAGGCGATGTTCCGCGTCGCCGACGCGAACAGCGACGGCGCACTGACCCGCGAGGAGGTCATGCGCAATGGCCGCCCGGGCCCGATGCCGCGCATGCACCACCCGGAGCCTGCCGCCCCGGCGGCCCCTGGTGCCCCGGCGGCGCCCGCCGCCCCGGCGCGGCCGGCCCGCTGACCTGATGCCCTGCGCCTGGCCTGTCAGGCCGGGCGCAGGCAGGCCGCGACCAGCGGCAGGAAATGGGCGACGGGCGGCGTCTGCAGCCCTTCGACCTTCGCTTCCTCATCGAAGCGGCGCAGCACCACCGCGGCTTCGGCCTGGGGCAGGGCGCGGAAACCGGCGACCTCCGCCGTGCTCATCGGGCCGCCCTGCAGCGACAGGCTCAGCACCGAATCCGGGGACAGGCGGCTGAAATAATCCGCCTCCGTGGCGCAGAGATAGCGCTTGGCGGCGACATGCAGCCGCACCGGTTCCGTCACCTCCGGCCCGAAATGCTGGCGCAGCCAGGCATCGCCCAGCGCCTCATGCCGGTCATCGACGCCATCCCCGGCCGGGTTCTCGCCCAGGTCATGCACCAGATGGCCGATATCGTGCAGCAGGCAGGCGACGACCAGCGGCACCGGATATCCGGCCCGCTCCGCCGCCCAGGCGGCCTGCAGCGCATGTTCGCGCTGGGTCACCGCATGCAGGCCATAGAGCCCGTCGGCGCGGTTGGTCAGCAGATGCTCGATCTCGGCGAGGCGCGGGTCGGTCATGCGGGCGGAGGCTAATCGCCCCGGCCCGCGCGCCGCAACCGTGATCCCATGTCAGGCGCGCGTCATGCCGTCTGGGCGGCGATGCGGCTCGGCAGCAATTCGCCGCTGCGTTCCAGCACCGGATAGGCGGCGGCGGCGACGATATGCGAATTGATCAGCTTCATGTCGCGCAGCAGGTCCAGGTGCAGCGCGCTGGTCTGCGCCGAATCCAGCCGCCCCGCGCGCAGCCGCGCGAAATGCGCCTCGGTCGCGTTGCCCTCGGCCTGGCGGAAGGCGACCTTCTCAGTGGCCAGCATCCGGGCCGCGCGCGGATCCTCGGTCATGAAGAGGGAGGCGGCGGTGCGCAGATTGGCGATCAACCGGTCGAGCAGCGCGATCAGCTCCGCCTCGCCGTGGCTTGAGAAGCTGAGGCCCCGCTTCAGGCGCTTGGCGGCGTGCGGCAGCAAGTTGAGGTCCACCACATCGCCCGCCTGTTCCATGTTCGTGGCGAAGGCCAGGATGGCGTGCAGGCGCCGGTGATCGGCCTCGCCCAGCTCGTCCGGATCGATGGAGGTCAGATAGCGCTTGATCGCGGTGTTCAGGCTGTCGAGCACGTCGTCCAGCCGCTTCGTCTCCCCGATCTGGCGGCGGTCGCCCTTGGCCAGGGCTTCGCGGGCACCGTGCAGCATCTCCTGCAGCACATCGGCCAGGCGCAGCGCTTCCCGCGCCGCGCCGCCGAGGGCCACGATCGGCGTCTCCCGCGCCGCGCGGTCGAGGTAGAGCGGCAGCGCCGGATCGGCCGGGTCGATGCGCGCCGGCAGCAGGCGGCACAGCAGCCGGCTGAACGGGCCGAGCAGCGGCAGGAACAGCGCCGCCAGCGCCAGGTTGAACAGGGTATGGAAATCGGCGACGGCGCGGCCCGGATCGGCGGACACGGTCTCCGCCAGGCGCGTCAGCCAGGGCAGGGCGAGCATGGCGAGGCCGACGCCCGCCACGCGGGTCAGCAGATTGCCGACCGGCAGGCGCCTGGCCGCCGGATCCGGCCCGGTGGCGCCTTCGATCACCGGGTTGATGGCGGTGCCGAGATTGGCGCCGAGCGTGAAGGCGATCGCCGTTTCCATCGGAATGATGCCGCGCACCGCGAGCGACATCACCAGCAGCACCACCGCGACACTGGAATGCACCGCCCAGGTGACGGCGGCCGCCAACAGCAGGTCGAGCATCGGCACCGAGGCGATGGCCTGGAGCAACGTCCGCAGCCCGGGCGCGTCCTCATAGGCGCTCATCATCGCCAGCATCTGGTGCAGCGCCAGCAGCATCAGCCCGAGGCCGATGAAGACCCGCCCGAGATCATGCAGCAGCGGGCCGGTATCGCGGCGGAACAGGATGAGGCCGATCAGCACCAGCAAGGGCGCGACGGCCGCGATGTCGAAGGACAGGAGCTGGACGATCAGCGTGGTGCCGACATTGGCGCCGAGCATGACGGCGAGTGCGGGCATCAGCTCGACCAGGCCGCTGGCGGCGAAGCCGGTCACCATCAGCCCGGTCGCGGTGCTGCTCTGCAGGGCCGCGGTGACGCCGGCGCCGGCCAGGAAGGCGCGCGGCCGGCTGCGCAGCGCCGAGCCCAGCGCCGTGCGCAGCCGGGGCCCGAAGGCGCGCTGCACGCCGGTCTGCACCATATGCGTGCCCCAGAGCAGCAGCGCGATCGCACCGGCCAGGCCGATCAATGCCATGGTCATCGCCATGCGGCGGAATCCTCCTGTGGGCCAGACTCCCAAAGGGGCGATTGTCGGCGCACAGGCACCGTCATCAACATTTAATTTCTGGAATTGCGAAAATTTACCGATTCAGGCCGGTTCGTCGGGATGGCGAAAGGGGCCGGGAATGGGTGCGACAGGGATTGAACCTGTGACCCTCGCCGTGTGAAGGCGATGCTCTCCCGCTGAGCTACGCACCCAAAGCCTCGGGAAGGGCCGCCTTCTATGGGCTTTCCCGGCGGGTGGCAACCCCTTTCGTGCTCCCGGCCGGGCATGGCGCGGCGCGGCCGGCCTCCGCCGCGCCCGGAGGTGTCGCGCCGTACAGGACGGGCGCGGCGAACTGTGCTTCCATGCCGGTGCCATGCGCACCCGCCACCTCGCCGCCCTGCTGCTGTTGCTGCCCGGCCGCCCGGAAGCGGCGCCGGTCGACCTCACCTACACCGTCTACGCGGCGGGCCTCCGGATCATGGAGGTCGCGGCGCGGCTGGATCTGGGGGAGGAGCGGTACCGGATCGAGGCCACGACCCGGACCGTGGGCGCGGCCGCGCTCTTCGCCAGCAGCACCCAGGTGACGGTGGTGGAAGGCGGTTGGCGCGGGCCGGAACCGCAGCCACAGCGCTACCGCGCCGACGGCCAGCTGCGCGGCGAGCCGCGGCACATCCATATCGACTATGACGGCCGCCGGCCGCTGCTGCGCATGGTCGACCCCCCGAACGAGATCGAGCGGGAGGCGGTGCCGGAGGCCATGCTGCCCGGCAGCGTCGACACGCTCTCCGTGCTGGCGCGCATGATGCGGCTGGTGGGTATGGAGGGGAACTGCAATGCCGACGCCACCACCTATGACGGACGCCGCCTGCAATCCTGGCACGCCCATACCGAAGGCCCGGAGCGGCTGACCGCCCGCCCGATCCACTTCGACGGCATGGCGCTGCGCTGCGGCTTCGAAGGGCGGGTGATCGCCGGCTTCCGCAACAGCGATGCGCGCGGCGACGCGGCGCGGCCCTTCGGCGGCACCGCCTGGCTCGCGACCGTCAGCCCCTATCTGCCGCCGGTGCCGGTGCGGCTGGAATTCGACACGCGCTGGTTCGGCACCGCGCGGGCCGAATTGCAGAGCGTCGTGACGCCGCCGGTCGCGCTGCCCGGCCCGCCGGCGCCCGTGCCGCCCGGCCGCGGCGCTACCGCGCGGTAAGCAGATCCGCGCCCAAGCCCGGCACCGCGGCCGGGGTCGCCGCGATCGGCGCACCGGCTGCCATGTCGCGCGGGCCGTAGCCCCAGCCGGCGAAGATCGCGGGGATGCCGGCGCCGCGCGCCGATTCGACGTCGTTGGCGTGGTCGCCCAGCATGACCGCGGCATCGGCCCCGCCGCCGGCGGCCTCCAGCGTCGCCAGCAGATGGCGCGGATCGGGCTTCTTCACCGGAAAGCTGTCGCCGCCGCCGATCGCGGCCAGCAGCGGCGCGATGCCCAGGCTGTCGAGCAGGGCGCGGGCCGGTGCTTCCGGCTTGTTGGTGCAGACCGCGAGCCGCCAGCCGGCGCCACGCAGTGCGTCCAGCATCGGCAGGATGCCGGGGAAGGGGCGGGTCAGCTCGGCCGCGCGGGGGGTGTAGTCGGCCAGGAAGGCGTCGGCGGCCGCGGGCGGCTGAGGCATGGCGCGGGCGGCGAAGGCGCGGCTGACCAAGGCGGGCACGCCATCGCCAACCATGGCGGTCACCTCGGCGCGGCCGAAGGGCGCCGCGCCGAGCGGGACCAGCAGGCGATCGAGCGCCGCCAGCAGGTCCGGGACGCTGTCCACCAGGGTGCCGTCGAGGTCGAGCAGGAGCGTGGGGGGCATGCGGGTGGCCTTGCTGTTGGTGGTGACGCGTCCGATGACCGGAGGGCCGAAGGGCCTGGAGGTCTGAATCGGCCGCGCTGCTGGCAGGTGACGCGTCCGATGACCGGAGGGCCGGATGGCCTGGAGGTCTGAATCGGCCGCGCCGGCCGCAGGCCAGCAC
>DASYDR010000331.1:0-8976 GCA_036499545.1 Roseomonas sp.
CTTCCTCACCCTTCGGCACCGCGGTGCGCGCCGGCTGGCCCGCCTGCAGCGCCGCCAGCAACGGCTCGATCAGCGCCATCTGCGCCGCGGCTTCCTTGTCGCCGCCGCGGGCGCGCTTGCCGAGGCCGATCGCGCGCTTCTCCAGCCCATCGAGGTCGGCGAGCATCAGCTCGGTCTCGACCGTCTCGGCATCGCGGATCGGGTCGACGCTGCCCTCGACATGGGTGATGTCGCCATCCTCGAAGCAGCGCAGCACGTGGACGATCGCGTCCACCTCCCGGATATTGGCCAGGAACTGGTTGCCGAGGCCTTCGCCCTTGGACGCGCCGCGCACCAGGCCGGCGATATCGACGAATTCCAGGCTGGTCGGCACCGTCTTCTGGCTGCGCCCGATCTGGGTCAGCATGTCGAGGCGCGGATCCGGCACCGCGACCCGGCCGACATTCGGCTCGATCGTGCAGAAGGGGTAATTCGCCGCCTGCGCCGCCGCCGTCTGCGTCAGCGCGTTGAAGAGCGTGGACTTGCCGACATTCGGCAGCCCCACGATGCCGCAGTTGAAGCCCATCTCACCCAGCTCCCTCGAGCGCGGCGGCGATCGCCTGCGCCATGCTCTCCGCCGCCACGCGGGCGGAGGCGTCGTCCGATTGGAAAGCCAGCGCCGCGGCGCGCAGCAGCGGCGCGACGGTGGCGGCGTTCATGCCCATGCGCTTGGCCACGTCGCGGATCCGCGCGACGCGTGCCTCGTCCCCGGGCTGTGTCATCGCTTCCGCCGCTTCCAGCGCCAGCGCGGCGCGGGCCGCGGCTTCGGCCACCGCGCCCATGGCACCACGGGTGCGACGCACATCCCCCGCATCGCCGCCGGGCAGCGGCACCAGCGCGTTGCGCAGCGCGGCGGCGGTGGTGGCCAGCGCCTGCGCCTCCCGCACCAGCCCCGCCGCCAGCGCGGCGGCGCCGAGCGCCAGACTCTCGCGGCCAGGGCCGCCGAAGGCGAAGTCGTCGTCTTCCATCACTTCGACTCCTGCGTGAGTAGGGCGACGCGCGTCATGAAGTCCTCCGGCTTGCCGGCGGCCAATAGCGTCGCGGCATCCGCGACGGCATCCAGCAGAGGCTCCACCCAGGTGTCCACCTTGGCGAAGTTGCCGAGCACATGCCCGTGGACTTTTTCCTTCATGCCCGGATGCCCGATGCCAAGCCGCACCCGCCAGTAATCCGGCGTGCCGAGCGCGCGCTGCATGTCGCGCAGCCCGTTATGCCCCGCGGCACCGCCACCCTTCTTCACCCGCACCTTGCCGGGGGCGAGGTCGAGCTCGTCATGGAAGGCCCAGATGTCGCCGGGCGGGATCTTGTGGAAGCCGGCGGCGGGCTGCACGGAATCGCCCGAGCCGTTCATGTAGGTCTGCGGCTTCAGCGCGAGGATCTTCACCCCGCCGATGCTGCCTTCCGCCGCCTCGCCCTTGTGGCGCTTGCGCCAGGGGCCGAAGCCATGCCGCCGCGCAATGGCGTCGAGCGCCATGAAACCGATATTGTGGCGCTGCCGTGCGTGCTCCGCGCCCGGATTGCCCAAGCCTACCCAGAGCAGCACGGCACCCACCTTTCACGTGCGTGCCCCGGCGCGTTGCCACGCCGGGGCACATCACGTCACTTCTTCTTCGCGGGCGCCTTGGCTGCGGCGGCCGGGGCCGCGGCAGCCTTGCCGCCGGCCTTCTGCTTGGTCGCTTCCGGCGCCGGGGCGGCAACCGGGGCCAGCTCGGCCTCGGCGGTCGGCGGCGCGACGGTCGCGACCACGAAGTCGCGGTCGGCGATCACCGGCTTGGTGCCGAACGTGTCCTTCACCGACGACCAGCGCAGGCTGTCGCCGATCTCGGCGGCGCCGAGATCGATCAGGAAGTGCTCCGGCACCGCATCGGGGTCGGCATAGACCTCGATGTCGCGGCGAACGACGTTCAGCACGCCGCCGGCCTTCAGGCCCGGGGCGGTGGCGTCGTTCTCGAAATGCACCGCCACCTTCACGCGGATGCGGGCCCCAGGCGCCAGGCGCTGGAAGTCCACATGGATCGGGCGGTCGGTCACGGGGTCGAACTGCACGTCGCGCATCAGGGTACGGACGGCGTCGCCGCCCTTCACCGCGACTTCGTACAGATGCGACTGCCAGCCGCCCTTGTGCAATTCCTTCATCACGTCGCGCGGGTCGAGGGCGACGAGGGTCGCTTCCTGCTTCGCGCCGTAGATGACGGCGGGCACCAGCCCACCACGCCGGGTCGCACGCGCCGCCCCCTTACCGGCCCGCTCGCGCGCCTCGGCCTCGATCCGGATCGTCTGGACCATGCCAAAACTCCTTCGGGTTGTGTTGTCCGCTCCGAAGACCGGAAACGGCAAGCGCCGGCCTCCAGGGGTGCCGGCGCAGAGCGGGTGCATAGGGGAAGCGGGCCGGGGATGCAACCGCATCACGCTTGACCCGGCGACGGGACGATCCGGTACCATGCCGGATGGTCTTCGAACAGCTGGGCTTCCTCTTCGGTCTCGTGGTGGCGGGCGGCTGGGTGCTGGGTATCGCCGGCTTCATCAAGGCCGGGCGCGCCAGGCGGCTGGCCGATGCCGCCGCCGCGGAACTGATCCGGCTGCGGGCCGAGATCGCGGCCCTGCGCGGCGGCGCTCCGGCTGCGCCGCGGATGGACCCGGCGGCCGAAGCCGAGCCGGTGATGCCGATCCCGGAGGCCGTCCCGCTCGATCCCGCCCCGCCCGAGCCCGTCGACGCACCTGTCCCCGTCGATCCTGCCCCCGCCACGGCCGTGCCCATGCCGGCCCCGCCCGGCCGTAGCCTGGAGGAGGTGCTGGCGCTGAACTGGGGCGTCTGGCTCGGTGCCGGCGCGCTGCTGCTCGCCGGCGTCTTCCTGATCCGCTACGCGGTCGAGGAGGGGTGGCTCGGCCCCGCCGCCCGTACCAGCCTGGCGGCGCTGCTCGGCCTGGCCCTGGTCGCGGCCGGGGAATGGCTCGGCCGCCGGCCGCCGCGCGGCAGCCTGCCCGACCACGCCCCGGCCGGGCTCACCGCCGGCGGCGTCGCGGTGCTGTTCGGCGCCGCCTATGCCGCCGCCAGCCTCTATGCCCTGCTGCCGCCGATCCTGGGCTTCGCCGCCATGGCGCTGGCCGGCGCGGCCGGGCTGCTGCTGTCGCTCCGGCGCGGGCAGCTGGTCGCCGTCATCGGGCTGGTCGGCGCCTTCGTCTCGCCGATGCTGGTCGAGACGCCGGATCCCTCCGCCTTCGGTCTTTTCGCCTATCTGCTGGCGGTGACCGGCGCGGCCATGGCGGTGGTGCGCGCCACCGCCTGGGGCTGGCTCGGCTGGTGCGCCAGCCTGTTCGGCGCCGCCTATGCCCTGGGTGGCGCCCTGAACTTCACCACCGGGCTGGAGGCCTGGGCGCCGGCGTTGTTCGTCCCGCTCGCGGCCGCGCTGCATCTGGCACTGCTGCCGCGCGAAGCGCTCGACGTGCCGCTCGGGCGGCGGCTGGCGCATCTGCCGGTGATCGCGCTCGGCCTGGCGCTGATGCCCGCGGTGCTCTCCAGTCCGGCGCTGCCGGCACCGGTCGGGCTGCTGCTGCTCTCCCCGGTCGTTTTGCTGCGCGCCAGGGGGGAGGCGCGGCTGGCCTGGCTGCCGGCGATCGCCGCGGCCCTCGGCCTGGTCGTCCTGCATCTCTGGGCGGTCGCGGACTGGAGCGCCACGGCCGAAGCCGTCATCGCGGGCGGCACCGTGCAGGCGGTGATCCCCGGGGCGCTCGCGCCCGACGCGCTGCACCCTTACCTCGGTGTCGCCCTGGCGCTCGCCCTGCTGCACCTGCTGGCCGGGCTATGGCTGGAAGCACGGGCGCCGAGGGGCCTGCGCTTCGCGGCGCTGGCCGCCGCCGTGCCGGTTCTGGCGCTCGCCATCGCCTATGGCCGTGTGCGCGGCTTCGCGGTGGACCAGGGCTGGGCGGCTGTCGCCCTGCTGCTCGCCGGCATTCTCACCGCCGCCGCGGCCCGCGCCGCCCGCCAGGTGGCGCCGCTGCGCGCCGGGGCGCATGCCGCCGGCGCGACCGCCGCGCTGGCGCTGATGGCCGCCATGCTGCTGCGCGACCATTGGCTCAGCCTCGCCGTCTCCCTGCTGCTGCCGCCGCTGGCCGTCATCGCGGGGCGGAGCGGGCTGCGCGCGCTGCGCGGCATCGCGCTGGCCGTCGCCGCGGTGGTGCTGATGCGGCTGGTGCTGAACGAATCCGTGCTCGGCTATGGCTTCGGCAGCGCGCCGATCCTCAACGCGCTCTGGTTCGCTTATGGCGTGCCGGCGCTGGCCTTCTGGATGGCGGCCATGATCTTCCGCCGCGATGGCGGCGAGGATGCCGCCGTCTCCGTGCTTGAAGCCGGCGCCGTTGCCCTGACCACCGCGCTGGTGCTGCTGCAGATCCGGCATGGCCTGCAAGGCGGCGCGCTGGATGGCCCGGACTGGCCTTTCCTGGAAGCCGCGCTGCAGCTCAGCGCGCTGGCGCTGCTCGCCGCCGCCACGCTGCTGCTCGCCCGGCATGGCCACCGTGCCCTGGGCTGGGCCTGGCGCGTGCTCGGGACCATGGCGATGGCGCTCGGCGCCTGGCTGCTGCTGATCAATCCCTGGCTCGCGCCCGCCGCGGTCGGCGCGACGCCCATCGCCAACGCGTTGCTGCCCGCCTACCTGCTGCCCGGCCTGCTGGCCGGCATCGCCGCGGTCTGGCCGCGTGAGACCGCCGCCCTGCCGCTGCTGCGCCGCCTGCTCGGCCTCTACGCGCTCGCCGCGGTCTTCGCCTTCATCACCCTTTCGGTGCGCCATGCCTTCCGGGGCAGCCTGCTCGCCGAGGGCAGCGCCGAGGAAGCCGAGCTCTACAGCTATTCCGGCGCCTGGATCCTGTTCGGCGCCGCCCTGGTCTGGGGCGGCATCCGCGCCCGGAGCAGCATCCTGCGCCAGGCCGGTCTGCTGCTGATCGCCCTGGCGACGCTCAAGGTCTTCCTGCTGGACATGGACGCGCTGGTCGGGCTCTGGCGCGTGCTGTCCTTTCTGGGGCTGGGTCTGGCGCTGATCGGGCTCGGGGCGGTCTATCGGCGCTTCGTGGTGCGGCGCGATCCCGGGGAGGGCGCTGCCCTCCCTGCCGCCGGCCCGTCAGGCCCTCAGGCCTCCTGAAGGATGGCAGCCCGGGGAAGGCAGGCCTTCCCCGGGGGCAGGCTCAGCCCAGGGACGCCGGCTCCACCGCCCAGACCGTTCCGCCATCGGCCGGCGGCGCGCACCAGATCGGCAGGGCGTTCGGGGTGCGGACGTTGGGCTCGTGGCCGAAGGCGAGGCGGAGGGCGCGGAACAGTGCGCCATGTGCCACGACCAGCACCGGTGCCGGCAGGGCGGTCGCGCGATTGATGGCGGCGACCGAACGCGCCACCAGCCCGGCGAAGGTCTCGGCACCCTCGGGGGTGAAGGTCCCGGCGATCCAGTCATCGTACCAGTCGCCCATGGGCTGGCCTTCCTCCGTGCCGAAGGAGACCTCCATCAGGTCGTCATCGGTCGAGAGCGGCAGGTCGAGCGCCTGGTTGACGATCTCCGCGGTGCGCAGCGCGCGCGACAGCGGGGAGGCGACGATGGTGGCGACGCCGCGCCCCTTGAGCGCGGTGGCGGCGCGTTCGGCCTGCAGCAGCCCCACCTGGTTCAGCGGAATGTCGGTCCGCCCCTGAGAGCGGCCTTCGGCATTCCAGTCCGTCTCGCCGTGGCGCAGGAACCAGAAGGGGATCGGGTTGAGCCGCGGCGTCAAGCCGCCAGCCCTTCCTGCTGCAGCGTGCGCTGCACCGCCGGCCGGGCGAGCATGCGGTCGAGATGGGCGGCGAGTTGCGCCGGCAGGGTCATGCCCGAGCGCCTGCTGGCCCAGTATTCGACGAAGAACAGCGCCGCGTCGGCCACCGAATAGCCGCTGGGCAGCACCCAGTCGCCTTCGTTCCAATGGGTGTCGACCAGGGAGAAGTACTTGTCGGCGGCAGCCTTGCCGGTCTCGACCACCTTCGGGAGGTCGGCTTCGCTCGGGGTGAAGTTGCCGGGGCGATACTGGCGGGTGAAGCCGTAGGGGTGGATGGTGCCGGTGAAATAGGCCATCGCCTCGGCGGCGCGGGTCTCGCCTTCCAGGTCGGTCGGGATCAGCCGGGCGTCCGGGTTGGACTTGGCGAGCCAGGCCGCGATGACCGGGAATTCGGTGAGCAGCGAGCCATCCTCGCGCTTCAGCGCCGGCACCTTCGACTTCGGGTTCACGCCGACATAGTCGGGCTTGTACTGCGCCCCTTCCTTCATGTTGACCAGCGACAGCTCGTAGGGCTTGCCGATCTCCTCGAGGATGACGTGGATGCCCATCGAGCAGGCACCGGGGGCGTAGTAGAGCGTATTGGGCATGGGATGTCCTCCGCGACGCGGAGGACGTTATAGCCCCTCAGCAGAACAAGGAAGACACGCTGCTCTCGTCGCTGATGCGCTTCATCGCCTCGGCGAGCAGCGGCGCGATGGTGAGCTGGCGGATGTTGCGGGACACGCGCACCGCCTCGGTCGCCATGATGCTGTCGGTGACGGTCATGTTTTCGATCGGCGCGGCGCCGATGCGGGCGACGGCGCCGCCCGAGAAGACGCCATGGGTCACGTAGACGCCGGCCGACTTGGCGCCGTTCTTCAGCAGCGCCTCGGCGGCGTTGCAGAGGGTGCCGCCCGAATCGACTATATCGTCGACCAGCAGGCAGTGCCGGCCCTCGACCTCGCCGATGACGTTCATGACCTCGGAGACGCCGGCGCGGGGGCGCCGCTTGTCGACGATGGCCAGATCGACGCCGAGGCGGCTGGCGATGGTGCGGGCGCGAACCACGCCGCCGACATCGGGCGACACGATCATCAGCTCGCGCCCCGCATAGCGGTCCTGGATGTCGCGGGCGAAGAGCGGGGCGCTGAACAGGTTGTCGACGGGGATGTCGAAGAAGCCCTGGATCTGGGCGGCATGCAGATCCATGGTCAGCACGCGGTTGGCGCCGGCCGCGGTGATCAGGTTGGCGACCAGCTTGGCGCTGATCGGCGTGCGGCTGCCGGATTTCCGGTCCTGCCGCGCATAGCCGTAATAAGGGATGACCGCGGTGACGCGCCGCGCCGAAGCGCGCTTCAGCGCGTCCAGCGTGATCAGCAGCTCCATCAGGTTGTCGTTCGCCGGGAAGCAGGTGCTCTGGATGACGAACACATCCTCGCCGCGCACGTTTTCGTGGATCTCGACGAAAACCTCCATGTCGGCGAAGCGTCGGACGGAGGCGTTGGTCAGCGGCAGGTTCAGCGCGGCGGCGACCGCCTCGGCCAGGGGGCGATTGCTGTTGCAGGCCACGATCTTCATGCGGGGAAGGCTCCGTCGCCGGCAGGGGGAGGGATGCGAGGCGGGCCGGTCCATAGCAACGTGACCGAATTGTGTAAATCGCGGGCCGGGGTACAAGGGCGGGGATGAGCCATCCGGTTCTTGCATGAACGGGATGAAGATGGCCATGTCGTTCCGTTCGCGGGAGAAAAGCCATGCTGCGCCGTACCATCCTGGCCGCCTTGCTGCTGCCGGCGCTGCCGCGCGCCGCAGCCGCGCAGACCACGCAATTCCGCGATGCGCAGGGCCGCGGCACCGGCCGGGCGGAGACCCGCGGCACGACGACGACCTATTACGATCCCCAGGGACGGCAGACCGGCCGCAGTGAGCGCAGCGGCGGCATCACCCGCTATTTCGATGCGCAGGGCCGCAACCTGGGACGCAGCGAGGAACGCGGCGGCGCGGTGCATGACTACGACGCGCAGAATCGCAACACCGGCCGCAGCGAACGGCGCGGCGGCACGACGACCCGCTATGACGCGCAAGGCCGTGCGGTCGGTCGTACCGAGACGCGCGGCCGCAGCACGACCTATTACGATGCGCAGGGGCGCGGCACCGGTCGCTCGGACGGCCCGGCGCCGCCATTCGCCCGCTGATGCGCCTGCCCCCGCCCGAACGCTTGAGCGCCATCGCGCTGATCCTCGCCGCGGTCGCGGCAGTGGTGACGGTGATTGCTGCGGTGCTCGGCTGATCCCTTGCCGGCGTCCCGGCCGGCGGCCAGTGTTCCGCCTGACGAGCGGAGGGAATGGCGAATGCGGGTCGGTGTGATCGGAATGGGCAGCATGGGTATGGGCGCCGCGCTCAGCCTGCTGCGCGCGGGGCATGATGTCACCGGCTGCGACATGCGGGACACGGCGCGGGCGGAATTCACCGCCGCCGGCGGCCAGGCCGTCGCGGGCGCCGCGGCGCTGCCGGAAGCGATCGAAGCGCTGGTCGTGCTGGTGGTGAATGCGCAGCAGACCGAAGCGGTGCTGTTCGGGGATGGCGGCGCCCTGCCGCGGCTGCGGCCCGGGGCGGTGATCCTGTCCTCCGCCACCATGGCGCCGGACGCGGCCCGCGCCCTGGCCGCGAAAGCGGAAGCGGCGGGCTTCCTCTGGCTGGACGCCCCGGTCTCCGGCGGGGCGGTCAAGGCGCGCGAAGGCGCCATGACGGTGATGGGCAGCGGCAGCGAAGCCGCTTTCGCCGCGGCCCAGCCGGTGCTCGATGCGATCGCGACCAAGGTCTGGCGCCTGGGCGATCAGGTCGGCATCGGCGCCACGGTGAAGGTGGTGCACCAGCTGCTCGCCGGCGTGCATATCGCGGTGGCGGCGGAAGCGATGGCGCTCGGCATCCGCGCCGGCGCCGATCCGCGCGCGCTCTATGACGTGGTGACGAGTGCTGCCGGCAATTCCTGGATGTTCGAGAACCGGATGGCGCGGGTGCTGGAAGGCGACGACGCGCCGCGCAGCGCGGTCGAGATCTTCGTGAAGGATCTCGGCCTGGTCACCGACATGGCGCGCTCGCTCGATTTCCCGGTGCCGCTGGCGGCGCAGGCGCAGCAGCTCTTCACCGCCGCGCGCGGCATGGGCCAGG
>DASYDR010000332.1:0-27102 GCA_036499545.1 Roseomonas sp.
GCTACGCGGCGCGGGAAGACCAGAACGGCGCCTGGGAAGACGGCGTCTACCCGATCGCGGTCAATCTGGACGATGCCGGCCACCGCACCTCCACCGCCACCGTCTATCTGACCGATGCGGTGCGGCGGCGGCCGAACCTGACGCTCTGGACGGAAACCCGGGCGGAACGGGTGCTGTTCGAGGGCACGCGGGCGGTGGGCGCGCGGCTGCGGCGCGATGGCGCTGTCGTCGATGTCGCGGCGCCGCTGGTGATCGTCAGCAATGGCGCGCTGCAATCGCCGGCGATGCTGCTGCGCAGCGGCATCGGCCAGGGGCGCGACCTGCAGGCGCTCGGCATTCCGATCGTCGCGCACCGGGCCGGCGTCGGGCGCAACCTGCTGGAACATCCCTCCATCGGCATGTCCGCCTTCGTGCGGCCGGATGTGCGGCTGCCGAAAGGCGAGCACTACCATATCCAGTCCATCCTGCGCTGGTCCTCGGGCCTGGCCGGCACGCCGCCCGGCGACATGCACCTGGCGGTGAACACGCGGTCGGGCTGGCATGCGGTGGGGCACCGGATCGCGACGCTGTTCTCCTGGGTCAACAAATCCTACTCGCACGGCACCGTCACCCTGGCGGCGCCGGATGCCGCGATGCCGCCGGCGGTCGATTTCCGCATGCTGACCGATGAGCGTGACCTGGCGCGGCTGGCCCAGGCCTTCCGGCTGGCGGCCGGCGTGCTACGGGCGCCGGCCATGGCCGGGATGGTGCTGGAAGCCTTTCCCTCCACCTATTCGGCGGCGGTGAAGAAGCTGCTGCAACCGTCGATGAAGAACGGCCTGCTGACCGCGCTGGCCGGCCCGGTGATGGATCGCAGCCCCGCCATGCGGTCCCGCATCCTGGCCATGGCGCAGGATGGCAATGCCCCGCTGGAGGTGCTGTGCCAGGACGATGCGGCGCTGCGCCTGCATCTGCGGCGGCATGTCGGCGGCGTCTGGCATCCCTGCGGCACCTGCCGGCTGGGCGATGCGGAGGACCCGATGGCGGTCTGCGACCCGGCCGGGCGGGTGATCGGCGTGGAGGGGCTGATGGTCTGCGACGCCTCCGTCATGCCGACCATTCCCTGCGCCAACCTGAACGTCCCGGTGATCATGATCGCCGAGAAGATCGCCGACGGCATTCGCGCCCGCGCCGCCTGAAGGCCGCGCGGGCGTGGCCCTATGCCCGCGGCGCCACGTCCAGCCGCACGACGATGCCGTCCAGCGCCGGGCTCGGCGCCGGGTAGCGCTGCATCACCAGCGGGTCATGCCCCGGGATGATATGCGCGGGCGATGTCGCGACGGCGCGCAGCCGGTCGAAGCCTTCCAGCATCTCCCCGACATGGAAGGCGGTGGTGAAGGGCCGGCCGCTTTCCATGTTCTCATAGAAATGCGTGACGTCGGAGGCGAGCACCACGGTGCCGCGCGCCGTCGCGACCGAGACGAATTGCAGCCCGGCGGAATGCCCGCCGGTCGGGTGCAGCCTGATGCCCGGCCAGGGTTCCACCACGCCTTCGTGGAAAACCACGCGGCCGGCATAGTTCATGCGGATGATGCCGGTGACATCCTCCACCTCGAAGGAATGCCGCAGCTGCTTGTGCCGCATGTAGTGCCCGCAGGCATAATGCAGCTCGGCCTCCCGCAGGTGGAAATCAGCCTTCGGGAAGCGGTCGAAATTGCCGACATGATCGTAGTGCAGATGCGTCAGCACCACATCCGTCACCGCAGCGGGGTCGATGCCAAGCAGCGACAGGCTTTCCACCGGGCAGCGCAGGTGGTCGCGGCCGCGCTTCTTCGCCACCTCCGCCGTGAAGCCGGTATCGACCACGATGATGCGGCCGTCGCCGCGGATCACCCAGGCGAAATAGTCCATCGGCATCGGCCCGTCATGCGGGTCGCCGCCGATGAAGTGGTCGCTGCGCTTCGCCGCGCGCTGGGCGTAGCGGATGGCGTAGATCTCATGGCTCATCGGTCGGCTCCATCGGCTTCGATCACCGCCTGCAGGGCGGCCCGGTCCACTTCGATCTCCACGCCGGACCGCTCCAGCTCGAGCAGCATGGCGCTGCGGGAATCGCGCTGGCCCCAGCCGCGATTCAACGCTTCCGTCATCTCCTCGAGCGTCAGCGCGGCGAAGCGCATCGGCACGCCGACCTCCCGCCCCAGCGCGCAGGCCAGCGAGACATCCTTGTGCGCCAGGCGCAGCTGAAAGGCCGGCGTGTCGTAGCTGTTGGGCAGGAACTGGTCGATCACGCCGTCATAGGTGCGGCGCCGGCCATGCACGCCCTGGCGGATCGCGGCGAACAGATCGAGCGGATCCAGCCCGGCCTTGGCGCCCATGGCGAAGACCTCCGCCATCACCGCGTTCAGCGCATAGCCGGACAGGTTGTGCGCCAGCTTGGCAATGCTGCCGGCGCCGATATCGCCGACCAGCATGGCGCGGTCGCCCATCGCGTCCAGCAACGACCGCACCCGGTCGAAGACCGCCCGGTCGCCGCCCACGAAGAAAGCGAGCTTCCTGGTCACCGCGCCGCGCGGCCCGCCGCTGATCGGTGCGTCCAACACATGCACGCCGCACCCGGCCGCCGCCGCATGCAGCGCCCGCACCGCGGAGACCGCATTGGTCGAGAGGTCGACGATGACGCTGCCGGGCCGCATGCCCTGCAGCAGCGCGGCGCCCACCGCCTCCACCTCCTTCGGGCCGGGCAGTGAGGTGAAGACCACCTCGCAGGCCTCGCCGACCGCGCGCGGCGTATCCGCCCAGCCGGCGCCGATCGCTTCCAGCGCCGCCGCGGCCTCGCGCCGGATGTCGTGCACCACCAGCGCGGTCTGGGACTTCGCGAGATGGGCGGCCATGCTGGCACCCATGGTGCCGAGGCCGATGAAGCCGACCTTCATGGCCGTCACCCGGCCAGGGCCGGCATCGATCCGCGGCGGCAGTCGCGCCGCGTGGATCGCGGGATCGGCGTGCTCATGGGCGGCTTCCTCCTTGCCTCGACGTGCTGCGTGCCGGCGGCGGCCCGCCCCGCTTCAGAGCGTGACCATCCCGCTCCAGAACTGCAGGCGATCGCCGGTCTCGACCGGGATGGCGCGGGCGAAATCCAGCCGGCCATCGGCACCGACGCGGAACAGGCTGATCGTCGCGGGGCGCGGCGCCGTGCCCTCCCCCTCCCGCACGCGGCGGCCGGTGATATGGGCGACGGCCAGCATGCGCGCCGACGGATCGAGCGAGAAGGTGCGCGGGTGGAAGCCGTGGCTGTCGATGCGCTGCACCAGGCTGGGGCGCCCGGTCGCGGGGTCCAGCGCGTAGACGACCAGGGTGTTCTCGCCACCCTCCAGCGCGACGCGCTCGCCCTGCCAATCGCCCATCGCGTCGTTGCGGTTGCCGAGATAGAGGTGGCGCCCGTCGGGATGCACATGCAGCGTGCTGGCGATCTGCCGCGGCGGCACGTCGCGGCGCGCGAGCGTCTCCACGGTGAAGAGCGGCTCCGGCGTCACCACGCCATCGCTGAAGCCGTGCACGGTAAGCTGGTTCTGCCGCTCCAGGGAGACGTAGATCAGCGGCAGGGTGGGGTGGAAGTCGATATGGCGCGGGCCGAAGCCGAAGCCGCCATGCGGCGCGACGGTCTGGCGCAAGGTGAGCTGCCCGTCCCGGAAGGCGAAGACCTTCAGCGCGCCGGGTTCTTCCGGCTTGCCATCGGCGGCGTCATGGCCGCGGGTGACCAGGATGACGGTCGCATCATCCGGCGCGGCCAGCACCTGGTGGCCATAGATGCCGCCATCCGGCGTCACCGCCTGCCGCACTTCCTCGCCCAGCGTTCCGTCGGCAGCGATGCGATGCACGCTGACGCCGCTCGGCTTGCTGTAGGCCGTCAGCACATGCGCGCCGGCATGGTCGACCGACATGTGGATCGGCCGTGCGGGCAACGCGGCCGGCGCGCCATGCGGGCTGAGCGCGCCGGTTGCCGGATCCATGGCGAAGGCGTGCAGCCAATGGCGGTCATTCGGCCCGCCGCCGGGCCCGCCATTGCTGGACGCGACGTAGAGCACGCGCTGCGCCGGATGCCGCCAGACATACTGCACATCGACCGGCAAGGTGACCGCGGACAGCCGCGTCAGCGTCGCCGCCGCGGCATCGGGCCGCCAGGCGGCGAGCTCCGGCCCGACACTCTGATAGAAGACCGCCTGGCGATCGGTCATGGGCGGATCCTCCGGATGTCGCGTTGCCGCCAGCATGGTCCCGGGTGGCGGCGCCGGCAAGGCAGCCGGCGCCGGCTTCACTCAGAGCCGGACCATCCCGGTCCAGAACTGCAGGGCATTGCCGGTCTCGACGGGAATGGAGTTCACGAACGCCAGCCGCCCATCGGCGCCGACGCGATACAGCGCGAGATTGGCCGGGCGCAGCACCGTGCCGTCGCCCTGCCGCACGCGGCGGCCGGTGATGTCGGCGGCCACCAGCATGCGCGCCGTCGGATCGAGCGAGAAGGTGCGCGGATGGAAGCCGCGGGTATCGACGCTCTGCACCAGGGTCGGCCGGCCGGTGGCGGGATCCAGGTCGAAGACCGTGACACTGTTCTCGCCGTCCAGCGCGATCGGCTGGCCCTGGTATTCGCCCATCGCGTCACTGCGATTGGCCAGATAGAGATGCCTGCCGTTCGGATGCACATGCAGCGTGCTGGCGGATTGCTGCGGTGGCAGCGCGCCGGGGTGCTGCAGGGTATCGGTGGTGAAGATCGGCTCCGGCGTCATGGTGCCGTCGCGCAGGCCGTGGACATGCAGCTTGTTCTGCCGCTCCAGCGACACGAAGACGATCGGCAGCGTCGGGTGGAAATCGATATGGCGCGGCCCATAGGCGCGGCCGCCATCCGGCGCCACGGTCTGGCGCAGGGTGAGCTGGCCGTCGCGGAAGGCGAAGACCTTCAGCGCGCCGGGATCCTCGGGCTTGCCGCCCGCGGCGTCATTGCCGCGGGTGACCAGGATGACGGTGGCATTGTCCGGCGCGGCCAGCACTTGATGGCCATAGATGCCGCCATCGGGCGTCACCGCCTGCGCCACTTCCTCCCCCAGCATGCCATCGGCGCCGATGCGGTGGACGCTGACGCCGCTCGGGTTGTTGTAGGCGATCAGCGCATGGGCGCCGGCGCGGTCGACGGAGATATGGATCGGCCGCGCGCGCAGCCGCGCCGGCTCGCCATGCGGGCGCAGCGCGCCGGTTTCCGGATCCATCGTGAAAGCATTGGCGAAGTGGCGGTCGCCGGGCCCGTCCGGCCCGCCATTGCTGGACGCGACATAGAGCACGCGCTGCGCCGGATGCCGCCAGACATACTGGATATTGGCCGGCAAGGTGACCTCGGAGGCGCGGGTCAGCGTCACGGCCGTGGCATCGGCCTGCCAGGTGGCGAGTACCGGCCCGACACTCTGGTAGAAGAAGGCGGCGGACATCCGTGCGGCGCTGGAGGGCTGGGCGATGGCGGGGCGCGCGATGACGGCGCCGAGCGCCAGGCCGATCGCCGTGCGACGTTCGATCATGGGCGGATCCTCCGGAGTTTCTTGTCCGGGCAGCATGGTCCCGCCCGGTTGCGCCGACAAGCAGCCGCCACAACCAGGGCATGCATGGCCATCAGATGACAGACGCCGGGCTTCCTGCGATCCTCGCGGACGAGACAGGGGCGCCCGCGGCTGGACGGGCTGAGAAGCACCCTTCGAACCTGAACCGGATCATGCCGGCGGAGGGAGTCTCGGGATGGCGGCGCCCTGGCGCGGCGGTCCCGCGGCGTCTCCGCCACAAGGAGGCTGCATGGCGACATCATCGGGCACCGCGCTGCGGGCCATGCGGCAGGCGGCGCCGCTGGTGCAATGCATCACCAACTACGTCGCGATGAACATCGCGGCGAATGTGCTGCTGGCAGCCGGCGCCTCGCCGGCCATGGTGCATGCGGAGGAAGAGGCCGGTGAATTCGCCGCCATCGCCGGTGCACTGACGGTGAATATCGGCACGCTCTCGGCCGGCGGCCTGCGCGGCATGCGGGTCGCGGCCCAGGCGGCGGTCGCGGCGGGACGGCCCTGGGTGCTGGATCCGGTGGCGCATTACGCCACCGGCTTCCGCCGCGCCGCGGTGGCGGAGCTGCTGGCGCTGCGCCCGACCATCATCCGCGGCAATGCATCGGAGATCATCGCGCTCGCTGGCGGGCAGAGCGCCGGTCGCGGCGTCGACAGCGGCGATCCGGTGGAGCAGGCGGAAGCCTCGGCGATCGCGCTGGCGCGGCGGCACGGCAGCGTCGTCGCATTGACCGGCGCCGTCGACTTCGTCACCGACGGCGCGCAGGCGGCGCGCATCGCCGGCGGGTCACCGCTGATGCCGCAGGTGACCGCGCTCGGCTGCGCGCTGACCTGCCTGGTCGGCGCCTTCGCCGCGGTGACGCCGCGGGATCCCTTCGGCGCCGCCATCGCCGCCCTCGCCTGTTTCGCCGTCGCCGGCGAAGCGGCGGGCGCCGAGGCCACAGGCCCTGGCAGCTTCGGCTGGCGCTTCCTGGACGCGCTGGCCATGCTCGACGCCGGATCGCTGGATGCGGCGCGGATCAGCATGGCGTGAAACCCCGCGCCGGCCACGCCCGGACGGCTTCCGGCCAGGCGCCGGACCCGGCAGAGTGGCGCCTGCCCATTTCCGGTTGCCGCCATGATCACGACCTGCCGCTGGATGCTTGTCTTCGGACTAGGCCTCGCCGGGGCTGCCCAGGCTGCCGACGGCAGGGCGGCCGCCGATGCGGCGCGCTTCGCGGGGACCTATCAGGGCCAGTTGCAAAGCGATGGCGCGCCGGCACCGGCGGAGACCATCCTGGAGGCCGGCGCGGACGGCGCGCTGCACGGGCGCAACAGCTTCCTGGATAATGGCGCGGACATGCCCGGCACGCTGAGCCAGTGCAGCGTGACCGCGCTGGACGTGCGTTGCCGCTGGCAGGACCGCTACGGCGAGGGCAGCCTCACCATGCATTTCGACGCCGCCGCCTGCGGCTTCCGCGGCGAATGGACCGCGGCCGGGCGAACCGGACCGCGGATGTTCTGGAACGGCAACCGCCATTGCGAACGCCCGGGCAAGCCGACGACCTGACCATCGGCCGGATGATCTTCGCGGTTGCGGGATCCGGCCGGCCCGCCTTTCCGGCGGCGCTCACGAATCCGTACTAACCCGATCCGCGGCAATCGCGCTACGAACCAGGGAGGGAAACTCCAGGAGGCGCGGTTCCATGGCGCAACTCCCACGCACAGAGTCCGATCGGACCGGACCTCGTTCCGTCGCCCTGATCGGGCCGCAGGGCAGCGGCAAGTCCACCCTGTTCGACGCGCTGCTCGCCGCGGCCACCGCCGCGCCACCCCGACCGCCGAACAGCCGCGCCATGGGCACGGAAATCCGGCTCGGCCATGGCAGCCTGCTCGGCGATGACTGGGCGCTGCTCGATTGCCCGGGCTCGATCGAATTCGCCCATGACGTGGATTGCGCGCTGGCGGTCGCCGATCTCGCCGTCATCGTCTGCACCCCGGCGCCGGAACGCGCCATCGGCCTAGGCCCGCTGTTCCGCCGGTTGGAGGAGACGGAGACGCCGGCGCTGGTCTTCATCAACAAGCTCGACACCCTGACCGGCGCGGTGCGCGATACGCTCGCCGCGCTGCAGGGCCAGACGGTGCGCAAACTGGCGCTGCGCCAGGTGCCGATCCGCGAGGGCGACAGCGTGGTGGGCTATGTCGACCTGGCCAGCCGCCGCGCCTATCGCTACCGCCGCGGCGCGCCTTCGGAACGCATCGACCTGCCGGCCGCGATGCAGGCGCGCGAGGCCGAGGCGCGCGGCGCCCTGCTCGAGGTGCTGGCCGATCACGACGACGCGCTGCTGGAGAAGGTGATCGAGGATGCGGTGGTGGAACCCGCCGACATCTACCGCCCGCTGCACAGCGGCGAAGCGAGTGGCGCCGTGGTCGGCGTGCTGCTCGGCGCCGCCGAGCACGACAATGGCATCCAGCGGCTGTGGAAGGCGCTGCGCCATGACACGCCCGATCACGCGGCGACGGCGGCCCGCCGCGGCATCGCGCCGGATGGCGCGGCCCTGGCGCAGGTGTTCCGCACCCAGCATGCGGGCCATGCCGGGCGGCTGTCCTATGCGCGGGTCTGGCGCGGCGTGCTGCATGAAGGCAGCGTGCTGAACGGGCTTCGCGCCGGCGCCATCCGCCGCTTCCCGGGCGGCGAGGCGCAGAAGGCGCCGCAGGCCGATCCCGGCGACCTCGTCGCCATCGCCCGGCTGGACGGGGTGCGCACCGGCATGACGCTCGGCGACGGCGCGCTGCCCTTCCCGCCGCCGCCGCCGCCCATGCACGCGATCACCATCGCGCCGGAGGAGCGCAAGGACGAGGTGCGGCTGGCGACCGCGCTGGAACGGCTGGGCGAGGAGGATCCGGCGCTGCGCATCACCCAGGATCCGGAAAGCGGCGCCACCATCCTGGCCGGCCAGGGCGAGATCCATCTGCGCATCGCGCTGGAACGGCTGGCGGCGACCGCCGGCGTCAAGCTGCGCACCGCGCCGGCACCGGTCGCCTTCCGGGAAACGATCCGCCACGCCGTGGTGCAGAATGCGCGGCTGAAGCGCCAGACCGGCGGCCATGGCCAGTTCGCGGATGTGAAGCTGCAGATTTCGCCGCGGCCGCGCGGCGCGGGCTTCCACTTCGACGACAAGGTGGTCGGCGGCGCGGTGCCGAAGCGCTTCATCCCGGCGGTGTCCCAGGCGGCGCAGGACGCGACGCGGAAAGGCCCGCTCGGCCATCCGGTGGTCGATATCTCGGTGACCCTGCTGGATGGGGGCTTCCACGCCGTCGACAGCAGCGACATGGCCTTCGCGACCGCGACGCGGATGGCGATGCAGGAAGGGCTGGCCAAGGCGGAACCGGTGCTGCTGGAGCCGGTCGATGACGTGACGGTCAGCGTGCCGGCGGAATTCACCCCCGCCGCGCAGCGGCTGCTGACCGGGCGGCGCGGCCAGATCCTGGGCTTCGCCGCCAAGCCGGGCTGGGAGCATTGGGATGACGTGCAGGCGCTGGTGCCGGCCGCCGAACTCGCCGACCTGATCATGGAGCTGCGGTCGCAGACCCAGGGGCTCGGCAGCTATATCCGCCGCTTCGACCACCTGGCCGAAGCGCGCGGCCGCTGAAGACAAGGCCCGGCGACATGCCGGGCCCTGTTCGTGTTCAACGGATGCTCACGCCGCGAGCTGGTCACGGATCGGCAGGCTGCGCACCCGCTTGCCGATCGCGGCGAAGATCGCATTGGCCAGGGCCGGCGCCACCACCGGCACGCCCGGCTCACCCACGCCGCCGAGCGGCCCGTTCCAGTCGGCGGCCGGGATGATATGCGCATGGATCTCGCGCGGGGCGGCATCCATGCGCGTCACCTCGTAGGTGTCGAAATTGCTCTGCTCGGCGGCGCCGTTCTTGAAGGTGATCTCGCCGAGCGTCGCCAGCGCCACGCCCTGGATGACCGCGCCTTCCAGCTGCGACCGCACGCGCTCCGGGTTCACCACCGGGCCGCAATCGATCGCGATGTCGACGCGCGGGATGGTCAGCTCACCGCGCGGCCCGATCGCCACCTGCACCGCCGCCGCCGTGTAGCTGGCGAAGGACCGGTGGCCGGCGATGCCAAGGCCGTGGCGCGCCGGCAGCGGCCGGCCCCAGCCCGCCTCCGCCGCGACCTTCTCGATCACGCCGCGCAGCCGGCCGGTATCCATCACGTAGACCGACGGATCCTCGCCGTAATTCCATTGGTCGGCGAGCGTGGTGGGATCGATGCGGCGGGCCGGCCCGATCAGCTCCAGCAGGTAGTCCTTCGGGTCGCGCCCGGCCGCCGCCGCCAGCTCCGCGATGAAGGATTGCACCGCGAAGGCATGCGGGATGTTGGAGACGGAGCGGAACCAGCCGATGCGCGTATGCGCCTTGGCCGCCGGGTTCTCCACCCGGTAGTGCGGAATGGCGAAGGGCAGGCCGGTCGCCCCCATCGCCAGCTCGAAGGGCGCCTGGTGTTCGACATTCGCGGCGAAGATCGAAGCGATGCTGGGCGCCACGGTCCGGTGCAGCAGGGCGGTCACCTTCCCCGCGGCATCGAGCCCGGCTTCCAGCCGGTCGACCTCCACGGTGTGGAAATAGCTGTGCTGCAGGTCGTCCTCGCGCGTCCAGGTGAGTTTCACCGGCCGCCCATCCATCGCCTGCGACATCAGTGCCGCCTCGACCACGAAGTCCGGCTTCGACTTGCGGCCGAAGCCGCCGCCGAGCAGGGTCACGTTCACGGTCACCTTGTCGGTGCCGAGGCCGAGGCGATCGGCGACATTCTTCCGCGTGGCTTCCGGCGCCTGGGTGCAGGCCCAGACCTCGGCCCGGCCATTGGCGATGCGCACGGTCGCGGCCGGCGGTTCCATCGGCGCCTGGGCGAGATGCGGCACGTAGTATTCCGCCTCGACCCGGCGCGCCGCCTGCGGCAGGGCCTGGGCGGCATTGCCGTCGTCGCGCACCACCTGGCCCGGCTGCCGGGCGGCCTGCTCCATCGCCGCCCTGTAGGCGGTGGAATCGTAGCTGCCGTTCGGCCCGTCATTCCAGGTGATCTTCAGCGCCTCGCGTCCCTTGATCGCGGCCCAGGTATTGGTCGCGATGACGCCGATGCCGCCCAGCGGCTGGAAGACGGAGGGCAGCGGCCGCGCTTCGATCGGCACCACCTTCAGCACGCCCGGCACCTTCAGCGCGTCCGTGGCATCGAAGCGGGCGACGGTGCCGCCATAGACCGGCGGGCGCGCGACGACCGCATAGGCCATGCCGTCCAGCCGCGTGTCGATGCCGTACATCGCGCGACCGGTGGTGATGCCGGCATTGTCGATCAGGCCGAGCTGGCCCTTGCCGACATAGCGGAACGTCGCCGGATCCTTCAGCCGGATATCGACGCGCAGCGGCACCGGCAGCGCCGCGGCGGCCTGGGCCAGGACGCCGAAGCCCAGCTTCCGCCCGGTGGGGCGATGCACGATATCGTGGTTCTCCGCCGCGACCTCGCTGACCGGCACGCGCCATTGCGCGGCGGCGGCGGCTTCCAGCATCTGGCGCGCGGCGGCGCCGCAGCGGCGCATGGCCATGAAATTCTGCCGCGTGCTGCGCGACCCGTCGGTGTCCTGGCTGCCGAAGCGAGCTTCATCCCCGGCCGCCTGCACCACGCGGACCCGCGCCCAGTCGGCCTCCAGCTCCTCCGCCACGATCATGGTCATGCCGGTGCGGATGCCCTGCCCCATTTCCGACCGGGCGCAGAGCACGCTCACCAGGCCGTCGGGGGCGATGGATACGAAGGTCTTCGGATCGTCGCGCACGCCGCCGGGCATGGCATCGCCGCCGAATTGCCGCGGCGGACGGTTCTGGGCGCGGACACCAAAGCCGGTGGCGAGGACCAGCGTGCCGGCGCCGAGGCCCAGCAGCGCGGCGCGGCGGGAGAGGTTGCGGACGGCGTTCACCGGCTGGCTCCTTCCGTCACCTGGCTGCCGGCCGCCGCCTGCTTGATGGCGGCGCGGATGCGCGTGTAGGTGCCGCAGCGGCAGATATTGCCCGCCATGGCGGCGTCGATGTCGTCATCGCCCGGGTTCGGCGTGTCCTTCAGCATCGATGCCGCCTGCATGATCTGCCCGGTCTGGCAGTAGCCGCATTGGGCGACGTTCAGGTCGCGCCAGGCGATCTGGACCGGGTGGTTGCCATCCGGCGACAATCCTTCGATCGTCGTGACGGCGCGGCCATCGGCATCGCCGACCGAGGTCTGGCAGCCGCGCACCGCGCTGCCGTCGACATGGATGGTGCAGGCGCCGCACAGCGCCATGCCGCAGCCGAATTTGGTGCCGGTCAGCCCCAGCATGTCGCGGAGGTACCAGAGCAGAGGCATGTCCGGGTCGACATCGGCGGTCACCTGCCGCCCGTTGACGGTGAGCGTGGCCATCGTCGCAATTCCCCTTCTGTTCGGTCGGTCCTGGAATCAGTCTGGAACCGCGCGTGCCCGGGGGATGATCACGTCCATGCGCACGCCGGCCCGCGGCGCATGTGGGCGGGCGCCGGCAAAGTGCAATCGCGGTGACCGGCGGGCGCCTCAGCGCCGGGCGAGCTGGGCCAGGCGCTGCGGTGCCACCATGGGGTCGGCCAGCATCTCCGGCGGCACCGGCACGCCGGCACGGATGAGCGCGCCCGCCGCGCGGACCTCCCGCGGCATGTCGAGGCCGAAGGCGCTGACCACGCGGCCATCCGCGGCCAGTTCGAAGACCGCGCAGGCGCGGCCGCCGCCCTGGCGCAGCACGGCTGCCACGCCGTCCCCTGGCAATCCGGTAACCTGCAGGCTGGCACCGTGCTGGTCGCTCCAGAACCACGGGATCTCCGCATAGGGCGTGGCATCGCCGGCCATGCTCCGCGCCGTCGCGATGGCGTGGTCCTGGGCGTGCCGCCAGGCTTCCAGGCGCAGCCGGCGCTGGAACAGCGGGTGCCAGAAGGCGGCGACATCGCCGGCCGCGAAGACGTTCGGCACGCTGGCGCGGCCGTATGCGTCGACCGCGATGCCGCCATCGATGGCGAGACCGGCATCGGCGGCGAGTTCGGTGTTGCGCTCCATGCCGATCGCGGCGACCACGCAATCCGCCTCCAGCTCCAGCCCATCGCGGCAGAGCACCCGGAAGCCCGCACCGTGCGGCATGATGGCTTCGACCGCCGCGCCGAAATGGAAATCGACACCGGCGGCGCGGTGCAGCGCCTCGACGATGCCGATCGCGGCCTGCGGCAGGCAGCGCGCCATCGGCGCGGCCCCGGCTTCGATCACCGTGACGCCGAGACCGAGCGCGCGGGCGCTGGACGCGACTTCGAGGCCGATGATGCCGGCGCCGATGCAGACCACCCGCTTCGCCGCCCGCAGCGCCACGCGCAGCCGCCGCGCATCATCGAGGTCGCGCAGCCCATGCGCATGCGCGCCGCCCGGCACGGCCAGGGGCCGGGCACGGCCGCCGGTCGCCAGCAGCAGGCGGTCGAAGGGCAGCGTGCCGCCGGCCGCCATCCGCAGCCGCTGGCCGGCCAGATCGATGGCCTCGGCGCGGGCGCCGAGGTGCAGCTCGACCCCGTTTTCGGCATAGGCGGCCTCGGCGTGATAGAAAGCCGGCGCCGGCTCCGCCACGTCGCCGAGCATGGCCTTCGACAGCGGCGGGCGGTCATAGGGGCGATGCGGCTCCGCCCCCACCAGCAGGATGCGCCCGGCGAAGCCGGCCTGGCGCAGCGCCAGCGCCGCATGGGCGCCGGCCTGCCCGGCACCCAGGATGACGTTGACCTCGCTCATTCGGCCCGGGCGCCGGAGGCGCGCACCGCGGCGCCCCAGCGGTCGATCTCGCTGCGCAGGAAGGTCGCGAACTGGTCGGGCCCGCCACCGATGATCTCCGCCCCCAGCTCCACCAGCTTCGAACGCACATCGGGCACCGCCAGGATGCGCGTCAGCTCCGCGTGATAGCGGGCGACGATCGCCGGCGGCGTGCCGGCCGGCGCCATGACGCCACCCCAGGAATAGGCGTCCATCTCCCGCAGCCCCTGCTCGGCCAGGGTCGGGATCTGCGGCAGGGCGGCCGAGCGTTCCGCGGTGCTGATGCCGATGATCTTCATATGGCCGGCATTCACATGCGGCAGGGCGCCGATCGCGGTCGGGAAGATCATGGTGACGCGGCCGGCGATGACATCGGTAATCGCCGGTGCATCGCCGCGATAGGGCACGTGCGTCAACTCGATCCCGGCCATCTGCTTCAGCATTTCGCCGGCCAGGTGGTTCGCCGATCCGATTCCGGCCGATGCGAAGGAATACCGGTTCGGCTCCCGCTTCGCGAGGGCGATCAGTTCCTGCAGGGTATTGGCCGGGAAATTCGCGCTGACCACCAGCAGCAGCGGCACCCGCGTCGTCAGCGTGATCGGCGCGAAGCTGGTGATGCAGTCATAGGGCAGCGTGCGATAGAGCGTCTGGTTGATGGCGTTCGGTCCCAGATTGCCCATCAGCAGGGTGTAGCCATCGGCCGGCGCCTTGGCGACGAATTCGCAGGCCAGGATGCCATTGGCGCCGGGCCGGTTCTCGACCACCACCGACTGGCTGAAGGCCTGGGTCAGCCGATCCGCCAGCAGCCGCGCCGTCACGTCGGACGCGCCGCTCGGCGGATAGGGGATCACGAAGCGGATGCTGCGTTCCGGAAATTCCGCGGCGCGCGCCGCGGGGGCGGCGGCCAGGGCCAGCGCGCCGGCGCCGAAGGCGCGCCTGCCGATCATTGTCATGTTTCTCTCCCTCAAGGTCGTCCGCGCCGATGGCCCGGCGCGCAAATCAGTGTCCGGCCGCCCGGCGCCCGGTCAGGCCGCCGGTGCCGCGATGCCGATGAAGATCTCGCCTTCCGTGACCCGCACCGGCCAGGTCTTCAGGTCCCGGGTGATCGGCGCGCCGAGGCCGCAGCCGGAGCGGACATCGAAGCGGCCGCCATGCAGCGGGCATTCGATGACACCCTCCTCCACCCAGCCATCGGTCAGCAGCGCATAGGCGTGGGTGCAGACATTGTCGGTGGCGCGGATCTCGCCGCCCTCCAGCAGGAAGAGCGCGATCTGATGCCCGTCATGCTCGATCGCCACCGCCTCGCGGTCGCCGATCTCGGCCAGCGAGGCGACGCGGACCCAGTGCAGGGCTTCGGTCCCGCTCATGCGCGCATCCCCCGGAGCCGCTCAGGGCATGTCGACGACGACATAGTCACCCTCCACCAGCACCTCGACCTTCTCCGCGACATAGGGGCCTTTCACGAGCGTGGCGCCATCCGCGACCGAGACCGGGAAGCTGCGGGTGCGGATACGCTCCGGGTCGCACCAGGACTGGCCGGTGCGGATGTCGAATTCCCAGCCATGCCAGGGGCAGCGCAGGATCTCGCCGCGCCGCGAATAGCTGTAGTCGCCGGGCACCGGCGCTTCGACCAGCCCGGTGACGGTGCCGTCGCAGAGGCTGCCGCCCTGGTGCGGGCAGCGGTTGAACAGGCCGTAGAAGTCGCCATCCAGGTTGAAGATGGCGATCGGGCGGCCCTTGACGGTGACGAGTTTGCGGCCGCCCGGCTGGATTTCGCCGAGGACGGCGACGACGTGGCGCGACATCAGCCGACCCCGTACAGCGCGCGCGCATTGTCCAGGAAGAAGGCACGCTTCTGCGCCTCATCCAGGCGGATCGGCAGTGCCTGCACCGGATCATCATAGTCCCAATGCGGGTAGTCGCTGGCGAAGAGCACCCGGTCCCAGCCGATCCAGTCGATCACCTCGGTCAGGTGCTTCGGATTCTCCGGCTCTTCCATCGGCTGGGTGGTGATCCAGACATGCTGGCGCAGATAGTCCGACGGTGCGCGCGTCAGATGCGGCGTCTCGTCCTTCAGCCGGGCCTGGTGCTTGTCGAGCCGCCAGGCGAGCGAGGGCAGCCAGGCGAAGCCCGCTTCGACGACGATGAAGCGCAGCGCGGGAATACGCTCGAAGACACCCTCCAGGACCATGCTGGTGAGCAGCGCCTGGCAGCACTGCGCATGGCCGACCATCTCCTCCATGTAGAAGGAGGGCCAGCCGCCGGAGGTCACGGGATAGCCGCCGTACCCGAAGGCATGCACCGCGACCGGCAGGCCGGCCGCGGCCGCCGCTTCGTAGATCGGCCAGTAGCGGCGCTGGCCGAGCGGCTCCGCCGTGCGGCTCAGCAGCATCACCTGCGCGAAGTTCGGATCGCCGGCACGGCGCTCGATTTCCGCGACCGAGGCCCTGGTGTCCTCATAGGGGATGACGACGGACGCCTTGAGGCGTGGCTCCTGCGAGGTCCATTCCGCCACCTGCCAGTCGTTCACCGCGCGGCTGAGTGCCGCGGCCAGATCCAGGTCCTGCATGCCCTGGCCGGTCAGGGTCAGCGGGTTGAGGATGCCGAGCACGACATTGTTCGGCAGCAGATGCTGTTCGCGCATGAAGGCCAGGCTGCTGCCGGGCACGCCGCCGCCGGGCGGCCAGGCATCGCGGCGTGCCGCCAGCGGCTGGCCCTTGGGATAGGCGGGCCCGTTCTGCGACCCGTGCCGCTGCCGGCCGCCATAGGTCTCCAGCCGGCGCTGCCAACGCTGTTCCAGCCAGGGATAGAGGTCCTGGGGCGAGGAGCGGGCCGGATGCACATCGCAATCGGCGATGCCGGTGGCGGCGCTCGCGGTGGGCTGCGCCGTGCGGCCAGGGCGGGTATCGGCGTTCATGCGAAGGCCTCCTGCGCGATGCGGGGATAGGTGGCGAGCGGGTTGTCGATGGTCAGGCGCCGGATCAGCCCGGCATCCAGGCCGGGCGGCAGCGCGGCATCGCCATCGAACTGCCAATGCGGATAGTCGGTCGAGAACAGCAGCACCTCGTCCGAACCGATATGGTCGAGCACGCGGCCGAGATCGTCGGGCGCCGGCGGCCCGTCGATCGGCTGCACGGTCAGGCGGACATGCCGGCGGATCACCTCGGCCGGGGATTGCCGCACCCAGGGCACTTCCATGCGCAGGCCGCGCCAGTATTTCGCCAGCCGCCACATATAGGCGGGCAGCCAGGTGAAGCCGGATTCCAGCAGCACCACGCGCAGATCCGGGAATTTCGCGAAGACGCCTTCGCAGATCAGGTTGGTCAGCGTGGTCTGGAAACCCTGCGCCTGGTTGACGTAGTCCTCGGTGTAGTAGCTGGGCCAGCCAACCGGCGTGACCGGGTGGCGATAGGCGCTGCCGGCATGGATGCCGATCGGCAGCCCGTGGCGCTCGGCCGCGGCATAGATCGGCCAGTGGTAGCGACGGCCGAGCGGCATGTCGCCGGCGACCAGCAGCAGCACCTGCACGAAGCGCGGATCGCCGGCGCAGCGCTCGATCTCCTCCACCGCCATCTCCGGATTCTGGGTCGGCACGACGATGGAGGCGCGCAGCCGCGGATCGCGGTCGAGCCATTCGACGCGCACCCAGTCATTGACGGCGCGCGCGAAGGCCGCCGCCAGATCCTCGCTGAACAGGAGCTGGACGCCGTAGAGGCAGTTCAGGATGGCGAAGCGAAGCTGGAAGGGATCCAGCAGCTGCTGCCGCATGGCCGCGACGCCGGAGGGCACCGCGCCATCGACGCGCCAATCCGCGCGCGCGGTGATCGGTGCATTGAGCGGATAGCTGATCGAATTCAGCTCATCGAGGCCGCGCTGCACGACCATGTCGCGCCATTGGTCACCGAGATACGGCAGCAGCGCCTTCAGCGAGGGGACGGAAGGATGGACATCGCAATCGATGCCGCCCGGATGCGCGAAACTCACTGCTTTCCTCCCTTGGGCGAGCGTGCCCGCGCCCTTGCCGGTTGGCGCTGCTCGCCGATCGGCTCATGGCCGGTCGAACCACGGATGACGAGATCATTGGGCAGGCAGAGATGCTCATGCCCCTCACCCTTGCCGGCGACGCGCGCGGTCAGCAGGCGCACCGCGTCCTGCGCCATCTGGTCCAGCGGCTGGTGCACGGTGGTCAGGTCGAAGGCCGGCCAGGACGCCATCTCGATATCGTCATAGCCGACGATCCAGAGGTCGTGCGGGATGCGGACGCCCGCGACGCGCGCCGCATCACAGGCGCCGAGTGCCAGCACGTCATTGACGCAGAAGACGGTGGCGGCCGGGCTCGGCGTCGCCAGCAGGCGGCGCATCGCCTCCCGCCCCGCCTCATGGGAGAAGATCTCCGCCTGCACGGTCAGGAGTTGGTCGGGACCGACACCACCTTCCAGCAGGCCTTCGCGAAAGCCGGCTTCGCGGCTGCGGATCGTGCTGGCCGCCGGCGGGCCGCCGATCAGGCCGATGCGGCGGCGCCCGGCGCCGAGGAAATAGCGCGCGACCGCCTTGCCTCCGGCATGGTTGTCGCTTTCCACCTGGTCGCAGGGCCAGCTTTCGACGGTGCGGTTGATCAGCACCACCGGGATGCTGGAAGTCACCGCTTCATAGAGGCGGGTGGAGGCGGCGGTCGCGGTGGTGAAGATGATGCCGTCGACGATGCCCTGCCGCGCCGCATCGGCCGCCGCGTCGTCATCGGTCGCGTCCGAATTCCAGACCACCATGCGGAAGCCGGCGTGGCGCAGCTCCCGCCCCAGCAATTGCAGGATGCGGGGATAGACGGGGTTGTCGAGGCGGGCGGTGACGACACCGATATTCCCGGTGCTGCCGGTGCGCATCGAGCGGGCCGCGGCGTTGGGCGTATAGCCGAGCTCGCGGATCGCTTCCCGCACGCGCAGGCGCAGCGCCTCGGCCACCATCGGGTGGTTGCTGAGGACACGCGACACGGTGGCCTGCGACACCCCCGCCTTCTGCGCGACATCGCGGCTGGTGGGCACGCGAGAATACGTATTCATAAACCGATGCTAGCACCGGCCCCGTCCCGCTTCAAGACTACGTATTCTTAACCAGATGACCCAGGGCGCTGGCGCCCCGGGCTCAGGTCATGGCCGCTTCGGGATTTCCAGCCCGCGCTGCACGGCGGGCCGCGCCAGCCCGCGCTCCAGCCAGGCAGGAACGCGCCTCAACGCGTCGAATTCCACCAGATCGCGGGCGCCGTAGAAGCCGATCAGGTTCCGCACCCAGCCAAGCGAGGCGACATCCGCGATGGTGTAGTCGTCCCCCATGATCCAGTCGCGCCCCTCGAGGCGCGCCTCCAGCACCTGGAGCAGGCGCTTCGACTCGCCCACATAGCGTTCGAGCGGGCGCTTGTCGGCGATCTCGCGGCCCGCGAACTTATGGAAGTAGCCGACCTGGCCGAACATCGGCCCGATCGCCGCCATCTGGAAGAAGACCCACTGCACCGTCTCGTAGCGCCGCGCGGGATCGGCCGGCAGCAGCTTGCCGGTCTTCTCCGCGAGGTAGAGCAGGATGGCACCGGACTCGAACAACGCGATCGGCTTACCGCCCGGCCCGTCCGGATCGATGATCGCCGGGATCTTGCCGTTCGGGTTCAGCGACAGGAATTCCGGCGTCCAGGTCTCGTTCTCGCCGATGTTGATCGCGTGCGGCTCATAGGCCAGCCCGATCTCCTCGAGCATGATCGAGACCTTGACGCCGTTCGGCGTCGGCACCGAATAGAGCTGCAGCCGGTCGGGATGCTGCGCCGGCCAGCGGCTGGTGATCGGAAAGGCTGACAGATCCGACATCGCGAACTCCCTCGGGCTTCCGGCTGAAGCTAGCCCAGCCTTGGCGGCGCGTAACCCTGTCAGCCCGCCCAGGCGGAGCAGCGGATCACGCTGCAGAAATTGCCGCGGTGGAAATGCGGGTCCTTGTCGGCCAGGACGTCGGCCTTGACGTTGCCGAAGGTGGTGTCCGGCTTGTGGCGGATGCCGTCATAGAAGGTCTGGATGATATCTTCCTTGAAGTGCTCGCTGCGCGGATGCGCATGCACCACGGCGTGCCGCTGCGCTTCGCTGAACCCGTCATAGGCGATGCCGAGCACGTCCATCTCCACCCCCGCGGTCAGCAGCGCGATGACGGGGTGCATATGCTGCGGGATGCCGGGCGTGGTGTGCAGCGCGATCGCGGTCCAGACCAGGTCGATATCCTGTTGCGCGATGCCGCGGCTGCGCAGGAAATCCCGCGCGGCATTGGCACCGTCGACCTCGAACCGCTCATCCTGGCTGCTATGCGCGTGCGTCAGCCCCATGTCGTGGAACATCGCGCCGGCATAGAGCAGTTCCGGGTCGCAGGTCAGGCCGCGGCGCGCCCCGGTCAGGGCACCGAAATAAAAGACGCGGCTGGAATGATGGAACAACAGCGGCGATTCCGTGTCCCGCACCAGCTCGGTTATTTCCCGTGCCAGCTTGCTGTCCGGAACCCCGATACCCTCGACCTTGAATGACATCACTGCCTCCTTTCGGCTGTTGGCACAGGGTAGGAGGCGCGCTAGCCTGTCTGCAATCGACGGAGCACGGCAAATGCGGACAAGAAGCGTCCGGGCAGGACATGCGGCGGGCATGGCCAGGACCATCGCCATCCTGGCCATGCCCGGCGTGCAGTTGCTGGATGTCTCCGGCCCCATGGATGTCTTCGCGGAAGCGAATGTCCAGGCGGGCTGGGACGCCTATCGCCTGCGCATCATCGGCTGCACGTCCGGGGAGATCCGCAGTTCCGCCGGCGCGCGGCTGCTGCCCGACCTGGTGATCGGCGAGGATGTCGCGGACCTCGATACGCTGCTGGTCGCGGGCGCGCCGCACGTCGCGGAAGCGCCGCCGGATGCGCGGCTGCAGGCCTGGCTGCGCGCGGTGACCCCGGCGCTGCATCGCTATGGCTCGGTCTGCAGCGGCGCCTTCGTGCTGGCCGCGGCCGGGCTGCTGGAAGGGCGGCGCGTCACCACGCATTGGGCGGTGGCGGACCGGCTGGCGCAGCGTTTCCCGTCCGTGACCGTGGAGGCCGATGCGCTGCATGTCCGCGATGGCAGGGTGCGCACCGCGGCCGGCGTCACCGCGGGGCTCGATCTCGCTTTGACATTGGTGGAGGAGGATCTCGGGCGGGAGATCGCGCTGCGCGTGGCGGGGCAGCTCGTGATGTTCTTCAAGCGCCCCGGAGGGCAATTGCAGTTCAGCCGGCGGGGTGAAGCCGCGCCCGTCGGCCGCTCGGCCCTGCAGGAGGTGCAGCGCTGGGTCGCGGCCAACCCGGCCCAGGATCATAGCATCGGCAGCCTGGCGGCGCGGATGGGCCTCAGCCCGCGGCATTTCGCCCGCCTGTTCCGGCAGGAAGTGGGCAGCACGCCCGGCGATTGGGTGGAGGCGGCGCGGGTCGCCAAGGCGCGGCAATCCCTGGAAGCCGGCGACGCCGCGCCGAAGCAGGTCGCGGCGCTCTGCGGCTTCGCCGATGCCGATACCTTGCGGCGGGCCTTCGTCCGCCGCGTCGGCGTCACGCCGGCCGAATACCGGAAGCGCTACGCGCACGCTCCCGGCTGAGAGCCCTTTGGTGAATGGCGGTGGCGGAAGGGTTCACGCGGCGTGGAAATAGGCCGTGCGATAGGCATTGACCTGCCAGGGCTCGATCAGCGATCGCGGCGCGAGCTTCTGCGTTCCGAGATCGAAGGTGCCATAGGCCATGATGTTGTCGGTCACGGCCTCACTGCCGATCATCAGCCGCGGATCCCCCTCCGGCGGATAGCCCGGGTGTTTCAGCCCGGCGCAATGCCCGGCCTCATGCGTCAGGGTCAGCCCGTCATTGTTCAGCGTGAAGGCATCCATGATGACCCAGGGAGCCCAGTCGAGCTTCCGGGCGATCGATCCGGGCGATTCGCCGCCGCCCGCACCGCCGATCTGGCAAAGGATCACCGGCAGCCGGTTGTCGGTGCTGTAGTAGGTGTCGTTCGCCAGGCGGCGCAGATCGAGGCGTTCCTTCAGGCCCGGATTGGCACCCCCGCTCGCGTTCAATGGGGCGGTCCAGTCGAGTTCGATGCTGCCGGCCGCCGGGTAGCGTTCGAAGGCGATGCCGTAAGGACGGAGGAAGGCGTTGCCCTTCTCGATCTGCTTGCTGAAGACCAGATCCGCCCATTTGGCGACGGTCTTGGTGTGAAACAGCGTCAGCTTGAGCACGGCCATGCGACCCGCCTCCTCCATCCTGCGTGATTCCGATGCCGCCCGGTCCAGCGTCCCCGGCGGGCCATCGGCATGGGCGGCGCAGTAACAGTCGGAACGCCGCCGCGCCCAGTGATTTCGGTCACTCAAGTATTGGCTGTGGTGGAGAAAACCTCAGGACTGCGCAGCAGTCAGCAACAAGTCGAACTGGCGAAGTTCGGGGCTGCCCGGATTATCGAAGCCGGACAGGGTGACACCCAGCAGGCGGATGCCCTTGGCGGGCGGGAACACCGATCGCACCAGCGCCAGGCTGACCATGCGCAGGCTCTCCTGCGAGGTCACGGCGGCGGGCAGGGTGCGGCTGCGCGTCGCCTGCTGGAAATCGGCGTATTTGATCTTCACGGTCACGGTGCGCCCATGCGCGCCGGTCGCCTCGCACCAGGCCCAGACATCATCGGCCATGGCGCGCACGCCGGCCTCGATCTCGGCGGGATCGGTCAGGTCCTTCGGAAAGGTCGTCTCCGAACCCGAAGATTTGCGCGCGCGATCGGCGACGACCGGCCGGTCGTCCTCACCGCGCGCGATGGCATGGTACCAGGCGCCGGCCTTGCCGAAATGCCGCTGCAGGAAGCCGATCGACTGCCGCCGGAGATCGGCGCCGGTGAGAATGCCGAGGCGATTCATCCGGCCGGCGGTCACCGGTCCGACGCCGTGAAACCTGCCGACCGGCAGATCCTCGATGAAGCCGGCGCCCATCGCCGGCGTGATGACGAACTGGCCGTTCGGCTTGCGGTGATCGGAAGCGAGCTTGGCGAGGAACTTGTTATAGGAAATGCCCGCCGAGGCGGTCAGCCCGGTCGTTTCCAGGATGCGGGCGCGGATCTCCGCCGCGGTCGCGGTGGCGGTCGGCAGGCCGCGCCGGTTGGCGGTGACGTCGAGATAGGCTTCGTCGAGCGAAAGCGGTTCGATCAGCGCCGTGTAGTCGGCGAAGATCGCGTGGATCTGGCGCGACACCGCGCGATAGACCTCGAAGCGCGGCGGCACGAAGACCAGTTCCGGGCAGCGCCGCAGCGCCGTGCTCGATGGCATGGCGCTGCGCACGCCGAAGGCCCGCGCTTCATAGCTCGCAGCCGCGACGACGCCGCGCTGCGCGCCATGGCCCACGGCGAGCGGACGGCCGCGCAGCGCGGGGTCGTCGCGCTGTTCGACGGACGCATAGAAGGCGTCCATGTCGATATGGATGATCTTGCGCGTGCCGGCCCCGTTCATGGCTGGCCCAGGCTAGCATGGTTGGGCGGCGGTCAGCGCCCCGCCATGTCGCGCACCACATCAGCGAGCTGATCGAGGCCGGAACCCGCGCCCTGCTCGAAGCCCATGCCGAGATACGCGTCCCGCATCGCGATGCTTTCGAACAGCGTGTGCCAGGTCTGCGTCGTGCGGCCGTCCGGCATCGCCTCGAAACTCACCGTCATGATCATCTGCGGGGAGCCCGGCTCCTCGAAGCGGTTGCTGAAGACGATCCGGCGATCGGGCACGATCTCCAGATACTCGCCGCCGAAGGGCGTGTTCTGCTCGCCGCTCGATCCCGTCATGGCGAAGCGGAACCGGCCGCCCACCCGGAAATCCACCTCGCACAAGGTCAGCGGCCAGCCTTTCGGGCCGAACCAGCGCAGCAGGTGCTCCGGCCTGCTCCAGGCCTCGAACAGCAGTCGCGCCGGGGCATCATAGACGCGGGTGATGGCGACCTGGCGGTCGGCTTCCGGCTCAGTCGGGTTCGCGCTTGCGGCCATGCGCTGTCTCCTTGACTTGCAGGTCTTTCACATAGGCGTCGAGCCGGTCGAAGCTTTCCTCCCAGAAGCGGCGGTAGTCGCCGATCCACCGCGCGGCACCGGCGAGCGGCGCGGCCTCGAGCCGCACCGGGCGGAACTGCGCGGCGCGGCCGCGCGCGACCAGGCCGGCCCGTTCCAGCACCTTCAGATGTTGGGAGATGGTCGGCTGGCTGAGCGCGAAGGGCGCCACCAGCTCGTTCACCGTCGCCTCCCTCTCCGCCAGCCGCGCGAGGATGGCGCGGCGCGTCGGATCGGCCAGGGCGGAGAAGACGCGATCAAGCGGGTCCATGGTGTCTGGCGCCACACATCGTCACATAGCTATGTGACTATATGCAGGATTGCACCGCGTCAAGCGCCGGATGCACCGCGCCGGATCAGGCCAGGCGTTCGATCAGGGCCATGGCGGCGAAGGGCGCCTTCGGCTTGAAGCCGTTGATCATGTAGATGAAGACATCGCGCGCCCGCTTCGGGGCCGCATCCGCCAGGGTGCCCAGATCGCGCGGCGCGCCACCTGCCGCCCATTCCAGCGCCCGTTCCGCCCAGACGCCGAGCGCCTTCGGCGTATAGCCGGTCTCCACATCCTCGGATGACCGCTGCAGCCGGGCGTAGACGAAATCCGCGGTGACGTCGTGCAGATGCGGGAAGCCGTCCTTGTCGGTCATGACGATCGCGACGCCATGCTGGCGCGCCTGGGTGATGAAGCCCGGCACCGCGAAGCTGTCATGCCGCACTTCCACCACGTGCCGGATCGCGTGGCCCTCGACCGTCTTCGGCAGCAGCGCCAGGAAGGCGCCGAAATCCTCGGGGTCGTATTGCTTGGTTGGCGGGAACTGCCAGTTGATCGGACCAAGCTTCTCCTTCAGCTCGGTCACGCCGCTGGCGAAGAAGCGCTCGATCGAGGATCCGGCCTCGGCCAGGACCTTGCGGTTGGTGGCGAAACGCGGCGCCTTCAGGGAGAAGACGAAGCCATCCGGCGTCTCCGCCCGCCAGCGAGCGAAGCTCTCCGGCTTCTGGGAGCCGTAATAGGTGCCGTTGATCTCGATCGAGGTCAGCTTGCCGCTGGCATATTCCAGTTCCCGCTTCTGCGCGAGGCCCTCCGGGTAGAAGCTGCCGCGCCAGGGCTCGAAGGTCCAGCCGCCGATGCCGACGCGGATAGTCGCTGCTGCGGCTTTCGCCATGATCTGCCCCCCGCATCCACGCCGATCCGGTTCCCCGCGACGCGGAAGGACGATGCCACGCCCGCCGCCCCGAAGTCCAAGCCCGGGGACCCAGGCCCGGTTGCGCGGCCTGGCGTAACGCCGGTGACACCTGTTGCGGATCGGCAACACGCCACGGCGATACGTCCCCCGTTCCGGCCTCATCCAAAAGGGGGACGCCGGGCTGTGACATCGCGCGCTAGATTGCGCGCGGGGATTCGTTTCTATCCTGCTTGCAGGATCGCACTCGGCTTGCCGGCCGCTCGACCAGGGGGGATGTGTCAGGGACATGCGTGGATTCCGGACCTGCCAACTGTTGTCGCCATTCCTGCCGGCGCTGCTGTTCCTGTCGCTGTCGTCGCCCTTCCCCGCCGCGGCGCAGCCGGGGGTGCCGGTCATCCCGCCCCAGGGCTCGCCCATCCCGCAGATCCGGCCTTCGACGCCACCCCGTGTCGGCCCGGGCACCGAGACGCCCGCGGCACCTGGCATCCCCGCCGCGGCGCTGGCCGGCAATGTCGCCATCCGCCGTGCAGTGGTCGAAGGCGCCACCGCCTTCCCGGCCGCGGATCTGCTGGCGCGCGGCAATGTCCCGTTGACCGGCGCCGCGGTCCCGGTCGCCAATCTGGAAACGGCGCGCGCCGCCATCCTCGGCCTCTATCGCGAGCAGGGCTATGTCTTCACCACGGTCGACGCCGTGGTCGACCGCGACGGCACGCTGCGCCTGGTGGTGGGCGAAGGCAGCATCACCGATGTGCAGCTCGACGGCGATATCGGGCCCGCCGGCACCCAGTTGCTGCGCTTCCTGAACCATCTGGTCGGACAACGCCCGCTCGACGTCGCCACGCTGGAACGCTGGCTGCTGATCGCGCAGGACATGCCGGGCATCAGCCTGCGCACCGTGCTGCGCCCGTCCGGCACCGCGCCCGGCGCCCTGACGCTCGTCGCCCGCGTCAGCCGCCGCGCGGTCGGCGGCTATCTGACCGTCGACAACCGCGCCTTCCGCCTGACCGGGCCGGAGCAGGCGCTGGCGGTGCTGCAGCTCAACAGCTTCACCGAGCTGGCGGAGCGGACCGAGCTGTCCTTCTTCTATGGCACGCATGACACCCAGCTGTTCGGCCAGGCCTCGACCGAATTCTATGTCGGCGATTCCGGCCTGAAGGTGCGGCTCTATGCCGGGCGCGGCCGGGCGCGGCCGTCCGGCGTGCTGCGCGCGATCGACTATGAAGGCACGACGACGGTCGCCGGCATCTCCGCCAGCTATCCGCTGCTGCGCCGGCGCACCCATAGCCTGAACCTGACCGCGGCTTTCGACGCGATCGACAGCGAGATCGAGGTGGATGGCGGCGCCGGCCAAGTGCGGCTGAGCCATGACGCGCTGCGCGTCCTGCGGGTCGGCGCCGAAGGCGCGGTCTACGACCTGCTGCTGGGCGACACGCGCCCGGCCTCCAACACGGCGGTGCTGCGGTTGTCGCAGGGCATCAGCGCCTTCGGCGCCACGGCGCGGGACAACCCGAATGCCGGCCGCGCCGGATCCGATCCCGGCTTCACCGCGATCAGCTTCGATTTGACCCGGACCCAGACGCTGTTCCAGCCCTGGGAAGGCGCCACCCTGGCGCTGCAGGCCTCGCTCGCCGGGCAATGGAGCAATGATGTGCTGCCGCTGTCGGAGAAATTCTTCCTGGGCGGCGGCCGGCTGGGGCGGGGCTTCTACGCCGGCGAGGTCAGCGGCGACCGCGCCATCGCGGCCTCGGTCGAGCTGCAGCTCGGCACCAGCTTCGAGCGGACGATCTTCGGCCAGAGCTTCACCTTCGCACCGATGACCTATGTGTTCTACGATTGGGGCCGCACCTACGAAAGCCAGTCGATCGACCCCGACCGCCACATCGCCTCCTACGGCATCGGCGTCCGGGTGCCGGTGAACGATTTCCTGGAATTCCAGGTGGAAGGCGTCAGGCGGGTGACGCGGCGCCCGAATGGCGACCAAGCACCGGCGCTGCATGCGGATGCGATCTACTGGCGCGTGCTGACGCGCTTCTGAGGATTGGGAAGACAGCCATGATCCCGACGCTCCGCCGTCGCCTGCCCGATCTTCGCGGCCTGCTGCTCTGCGGCACCGCGCTGGTCGCATCCCCGGCGGCTTTCGCCCAGGCACCGAATGCCCGGCCGCAGGGCGGCACGGTCAACGCCGGCAGCGCCAGCATCGCCCAGGATGCCACCCGCACCACCATCAACCAGACCACCAGCCGCGCCGTCATCGACTGGCGCGGCTTCGATGTCGGCAGCAACCAGAGCGTCCAGTTCCAGCAGCCCAACAGCGCCGCCATGACGCTCAACCGCGTCAACAGCGCCACGCCTTCCCAGATCGCCGGCGCCGTCACCGCCAATGGCGGCATCGTCATCGTCAATCCCTCCGGCGTCATCTTCGCCCCCGGCGCCCGGGTC
>DASYDR010000333.1:0-12259 GCA_036499545.1 Roseomonas sp.
CGCTTGCCGTCATTCTCGACCGTGTGGCCTTCGACCATCTGCGGGCGGGCATTCAGGTGCTCGTCGCGGCCGTACAACGTCTCCCAGATCATGGCGCCGGCATTGCGGGTGACGACGGCGGTGGTCCAGACCGGATCGATCGTGGCCATGCTGGCCTGCGGCACATGGATCAGCGTCTTGGGCTCGGCACTGAGCGCGGGGGCGGCAAGGCGGCCGCCGGCGGTCACGGCCGCGGCTGCGCCCAGAAGCAGATGTCGACGTTGCATGAATGTTTCCTCGTGGCGCCATTTCTTGATCGACGGAAATTGATCGGCAGTGCGCACGGACCACGCACCACCGCCAATTCGGCTGGCTTCCAGAAGAATTTCACGCGCGCAGGCTTCTGTCGACAGACGCCGGATGCGGATCCACGCCTTGGCCGGCCCGCCCGCGGCCCCCAGCTTTCTTTGTATACGTCGTTGACCCCGCGCCGCGACGTTCACCAGAGTGGGCCTTCGTTCGCTGCAGCGCAGCAAGCTCACTTTGCCAGGGCAAGGATCGATCGCCGCCATGAATGTCCTGGAGCGCACCGGCCACCACGGCCATGATGATGCGTCCCTGCTGCTGCTGAACGACCCGGCCCTGGATGCCGTTTTCTCCTCCGCGGAGCGAATCGGCGTGCCCAGCGCCTGGTGGCGCCACGTGCCCTTCGCCCACTGGGCCGTCGCCGCCGCGGCACCGCGTCTGCTCGTCGAGCTTGGCACCCATCATGGCGTCTCCTACAGCGCATTCTGTGCGGCCGTGCGGGCGGCGCGGCTGCCGACGCAGTGCTTCGCGGTGGATAGCTGGACCGGTGACCCTCATGCCGGCCTCTATGGTGAGGAGGTCTTCCAGGATCTCGTCCACCACCAGGAGCGCTTCGCCGATTTCTCCAGGCTGCTACGCTGCAGTTTCGATGACGCCTTGCCGCGCTTCGAGGATGGCAGCATCGACCTGCTGCACATCGACGGCCTGCACACGCACGACGCGGTGCGGCACGACTTCGAGGCCTGGCTGCCCAAGCTGTCCGAGCGGGCCGTGGTGCTGTTCCATGACACCAACGTGCGGGAGCGTGACTTCGGGGTCTGGCGCCTGTGGAGTGCGCTGCGGGACCGCTACCCGAGCTTCGAGTTCCTGCACGGCGAAGGCCTCGGCGTGCTGGCCGTCGGGCAGGCACCGCCGGCCGCCATCCGGACCCTGACCGGGCTGGCCGATCCGCAGGACATCGCCCGCCTGCGTTCCCGCTTTGCATGGCTCGGGGAGCGTTGGCTGTCGGAAACGCGCGAGCGCATGCTCGCGACCGATCTCGGCGCCGCATTGCAGGAGGCCCGCCGCGAAGCCGCCGATCTCAGCCGCCAGGGCGACATGCTGCGTCAGGCGGCGGCGGCGGGCGCGGCATCCGCGGCGACGCTGCTGGCGCGGGCCGAATCCCAAAGGCAGGCGGCCCGGACCGAGGCCGAGACCCGGCGGGCGGAGGCCGATCGGGCCGCGGCCGCGTGGAAGAGGCTGTCGGCGGAAGTCGCGCACCTCGAAGCCGGGAAACGCCAGGCCGAGCAGGAGGCCGCGACCCTTCGCGAAACCTTGCAGGTCGTCACCACGTCGACGATGTGGCGGGTTCTGCATCCCCTGCGTCGCGCGGCCGGTCTCATTCCCCGTCCCGCACGCAACGCGGCCCGGATGGGGCTGAACCGCGCCTCGAGGCTGCTGATGCGGCGGCCTGATCACCGGCCAGGCGCGCCGCCCGCTGCGGCCATCACGCCGCCGGCTGCCGCTTCATCCCACGCGCCGCCCTCGTCGGCCGCGCTGCGCCTGCTCTATATCTCCGGCGAAGCCGCGACGCCGGGGCATCATTATCGCGTCGAGCGGCCTGCGGCCGCGGCGCGGGCGATCGGCGCGAAGGCGACCATCCTGCCGCTGGCGGAGATCGGCGGCCGCCTGGCCGAGGTGGCGCGGGCCGATATCGTCATCCTGTGGCGGACTGCCTGGTGCGAGGAGATCGCCGCCGTCGTCGACATGGCGCGCACCGCCGGGGCACGCATCGTGTTCGATGTCGACGACCTGATGGTCGATCCGTCCCTCGCGACGCTCGAGATCATCGACGGCATCCGCAGCTACGGCCTGACCGAGGCAGGCACCGCAGCGCATTTCGGCCGTGTCCGGCAATGCATGCTGGCCGCGGATTTCTGCACCACCAGCACGGAAGAACTGGCGGCGCATCTGCGCAAGTGGGGGAAGCCGACCCGCGTGCTGCCCAACGGCTTCGATCACGCCACCCTGATCGCATCGCGCCTGGCGGTCCGGCACTGGGCGCGGACGAAGGATGGGCTGCTGCGCATCGGCTATGCCGGCGGGTCCCGCACGCATCAGCGCGATTTCGCGCTCTGCGCCGATGCCGTGGCGGCCGTGCTGCGGGCGCATCCCCAGGCGCGGCTGGTCGCCTTCCGCGCCGCCGACGGATCGGCCCCCATCCTGGATGTCCAGGAATTCCCCGCCCTGCGCGGGCTGGAGAATCAGGTGGAGTGGCGCAGCTTCGTCCCGCTCCATCGTTTGCCCGAGGAAGTGGCCCGCTTCGACATCAACCTGGCGCCCCTCGAAGTCGGCAACGCCTTCTGCGAAGCGAAGAGCGACCTGAAATTCTTCGAGGCGGCCCTGGTCGACGTGCCGACCATCGCATCGCCCACCGGCCCCTATCGCGCGGCGATCGAGGATGGGCGGACCGGCTTCCTCGCCGCCACGCCCGCGGCGTGGGAGGCCGCCCTGATGCGCCTGGCCGGCGATGCCGCGCTGCGGGCGCGCATCGCCGGCGAGGCGCGCCGCAAGGTGCTGTGGACCTATGGCCCCGAACGGCGCCAGCGCGACATGATGGAACTGCTCGACCTGATCCGGGGCGGCCGCGCCTCGGCGCGCGCCTTCGAAACCGAACTGCTGCGCGCCGCCGCCCCTGCCCGTTCGCAAGCGCGGCCGCCGCGGATTCCGGCGCATGAGGTGGTCTTCGACAGCGATGCGCTGGGCGGCGCCCAGGTGACCATCGGCATCCCGTTGTACAATTACGCGGGCTTCGTGCCGGAAGCGCTCGACAGCGTCGCGGCCCAGACCCTGTCGCCCATCGACCTGATCATCGTCGATGATGCGTCGACCGATGATTCGCTGGCCGTGGCGCTGCGCTGGGCGAAGGCCAATGCGGCGCGCTTCAACCGGCTGCTCGTGGTGCGCAACCTGGCCAATGCCGGGCTTGGCCCGACCCGCAACGTCTTCTTCGACCTGGCCGATACGCCCTGGGTGCTGCCGCTCGACGCCGACAACCACCTGCTGCCGGATTGCGCCGCCGCCTGCCTGGCCGTCGCGGAGAAGAACGCGGCCGCCATGGCCTATCCGCTGATCCAGAAATTCGGCGAAGCGACCGGCCTGCTCGGCAACGCCCCCTTCGATCCGGCCCGGCTGGCGCTTGGCAACTACGTCGACGCGATGGCCCTGATCGCACGCGGCGCATGGGCTGGCGTCGGCGGCTACGACCATGTGCCGGGCGGGCTCGAGGATTACGACCTCTGGTGCCGTTTCATCGAGCAGGGCCTGTTCGGCGTCCAGGTTCCCGGTGAGCCTCTGGCGGAATACCGGGTCCATGCCGGGTCGATGCTGCAGACCGCGCTCGCCCATGGCGCCCCGGCGCTGGCCATGCGGGATGATCTGGCGCGCCGGCATCCCTGGCTGCAGCAGATCCGCCCTCCGGAGGAGGAAGCGCTGCGCGCCTTGCCGGCTCCCGCCGCCACGGCGGCCGGAATCGGTCGCCTTGCCACCCTGTTGCCCCTGCTCCGTTGTCCCGCAGGGGGCGGATGCCTGTCGCTCGCCCCCGATGGCGCCGCCCTGGTTGCCGAGGACGGGCGGCGATGGCCGCTGCTGGCCGGCCGGCCGAACCTGTTCCCGGGCCTGTCCGCCCCCCAACTGAACGACGACAGCCACGTCAGCAACCCCTTGCCGGAAGCCGCCCTGGCCCTGATGCGCGCCGCCCATGGCCCGGTGCTGCACCTGAGCGCCGGCGGCTCCGCCGAGCGGCTGCCGCATGTGGTGGAGGCGGAGGCCGCCGTGTTCCGCCACACCGATGTGCTGGCGGATGCGCACGACCTGCCCTTCGTCGACGGTGCCTTCGAGGCCGTGGTGGCGATGAACGCCTTCGAGCACTACCGCGACCCGAAGGCCGCCGCGGCGGAAATCCTGCGCGTGCTGCGCCCCGGCGGCCGGGTGCTGATCCGCACCGCCTTCCTGCAGCCGCAGCACGAGGCGCCCTGGCACTTCTTCAATTGCACGCGCTATGGCCTGGCCGAGTGGTTCGCGGATTTCGACATCGAGACCCTGCGGGTATCCGAGAATTTCCATCCCGGACACGCGCTGGCCTGGCTCGCCTCGGAATGCGAAGCGGCGCTGCGCGCCCATCATTCGGCGCGGGCGGCCGATGCCTTCGGCGATACCACCCTGGCCGACCTGGCCGGGCTGTGGCGGGCGCCGGAAGACCAGCGCGCGGCGCGCGGCATCGCTGCCTGGGCCGACCTGGCGGCGCTGCCCCAACCGGCGCAGGAGGGTATCGCGGCAGGCTTCGAACTGCTGGCCCGAAAGCCGGGGTGATACCAGCCGGCGGATCGGTGAACCGATCCGCCGGTCATCAGCCGGGCTTCACTGCCAGCCGCCGCGCCGCCCGGCGCAGGAGCCAGCCCGACGGGCCGCGCTCCTCCTCGATCGCTTTGCGGAGGCCGCGCAATTCGCCCTCCGCCTTGTTCCGCGCCAGGGCCGCGTCGAAGGCCTGGCCACGCGCGATCTGCGCGGCCTCGATCAAGGATTCGATCCGCCCGGCCGTGAAGGCGTCGACGCCTTTCTCCTCGATGGTCCTCAGCCTGGCCTGCGCCTCGGCCAGTTCAGCGGTCAGCCGCGCGATCTCGGCGCCGGGATCACCTGCCTGCGCCTTGGTTCTCTTTGGTTTATTCGCACGCACCCGACCCGTCATGCCCTGCCCTTTCTGCGCCTCCGCCCCTCCAGCCACGGACTCGGCGCGAGGGTGCCGCCCAATCTGCTTCAATGCCCAAGGGTGCCGGGGAACGCCCGTCACAGGCGCGGCATGACCCGGAAGGCCGGCCTGTCAGCCGGCTGCCCGGCCGGCCGCTTCCGCCAGCAGGGCGAAGCTTCGCGCCCGCGCCTGCGGATCGTGGCAGGGGGTGAGCACCGCCACCTCCGCCGCCCCCACCTCCCCGGCCAGCGCCTCCAGCCGGGCCATCACCTGGGCCGGCGTGCCGACGATCGCCCGCGCGCGGCCGCGTTCGAGATGCGCGCTTTCCGCCTCGCTCAAGGGATAGGCCTCGGCCTCCGCCACGCTCGGCAGCGGCGGGTAGCGGCCACGGTCGCGATGCAACCGCCAGATCTCGCGCGAGCGGTAGAGCCGCCAGGCCTCGGCCTCGGTCTCGGCCGCCAGCGCGAAGACCGCGATGGCGCCATGCGGCGCCGGCAGCCGTCCGGCCTGGGCGCGGAACCCATGGCGATAGGCCTGCATGGCCTCGGCGCAGCCGGCGCCATCGGTGATGAAGTAAGCGAAGCAGTAGGGCAGTCCGAAATAGCCGGCGAGCTGGGCACCATAGTCGCTGCTGCCCAGCATCCAGACCTCCGGCCGCGTCTGCACCTCCGGGTTGGCGCGGATCATCGCGAAGGGATGGTCGACCGGCAGCCCCTCCCCGGTCCAGCCCAGCAGCTCCTGCACCTGGGCGGGGAAGCGATCCTCCACCTGGCGCGCCGCCAGCGGGTTGAGGGCGACCGCGGTGCGCCCATCGGAGCCCGGGGCGCGCCCGACACCGAGATCGATACGGCCGGGCGCGATCGCCTCCAGGACGCGGAACTGCTCGGCGACCTTCAGCGCCGAATAATGCGGCAGCATGATTCCGGCCGAGCCCACCCGGATGCGCCGCGTGGTCGCGGCGATGGCGGCGATCAGGATCTCGGGCGCACTGCCGGCATGCGACTGACTGTTGTGATGCTCCGCGAGCCAGTAGCGGGCATAGCCCCAGGCATCGGCCTGCCGCGCCAGCGCGAGGGTTTCCGCGACCGCATCAGCGGCCCCGCGGCCGGAGGCGATGGTGGATTGATCAAGGATCGACAGGCGCAGTGACATCCGGACAGGATGCGCAAGCGTGACCTTGAGCGCAATATGCCGGCCTCGGGCGCCGGCGCAGCCTCCGGCTGCCTGGTTTGCGCGCTGCCAGGGCACACCCGGCGCGGCTGATGGTCACGCGCGGGGCCGCATGCGCGGCCCCGGAGCATCACAGTGCTCGCTCCGCAGGGATCAGCGGCGGTCTGCGACCGCGGCTGCCGGACTATCGAGCAGGACTCCGCTGAGCGGTCGCTCAGCGTCAGGCCTTGGCGAGTTTCCGGATCGGGTTCGCCATCGGGCGCTTGCCCTCTCCGACATAGCCTTCGTGGTAATCCTCGATGCGGGCCGGGTCGTAGAGGTAGTTCACCATCATCCCGCAGCTCTCCTGCAGGCCCTTCTCGCTGACATCGCCGCGCCAGTTCAGGCGTTCGATACGCGCGCCGTTCGACAGGTGGAAATGCGCCACCGGATCACGTGCCCGCCCGGCGCGGCCCTTCGCCTCCTCCACCGCCAGGTAGCGCGCGCTCAGCCGCGTCAACACCGGCTCCAGCGCCTTCGCCAGCCCCTCGTCGCGCAGCCAGAAGCGGCGCGCCAGCACCCGGCGCAACACCTCCACCGGCGCTTCCCCGCGCAGCTCCGCCGGCGGCGCATCGGGGGCCGCGATCGCGGCCGGCATCGGGCAGGCGGCGGCCAGCGCCTTCGCCTCCTCCTCGTTCAGCAGCCCTGCCTCCGCCGCCTCCAGCCGCTGATCCAGCCAGCGGCGGAAGCCCGGGATCGGGGAGAGTGTCGCGAAGGATTTCAGGTTGCGGAACTCGTCCGACAGCAGCGACACCACGCGCTTGATCAGGAAATTGCCGAAGGAGATGCCGTCCAGCCCGCGCTGGCAGTTGTTGATCGAATAGAAGATCGCGGTGTCGGTCTCGCGCGGGTTCAGCACCGGCGCCTTCTCGTCCAGCAGCGCCTGCACGCTGGGCGCCATGCCCTGCACCAGCGCGACCTCGACGAAGATCAGCGGCTCCTCCGGCATGCGGGGATGGAAGAAGGCGTAGCAGCGGCGGTCGGAATCGAGGCGGTTCTTCAGGTCGCGCCAGGTGCGGATGCGGTGCACCGCCTCATAGCCGACCAGCTTCTCCAGCAGCGCCGCCGGGCTGTGCCAGTCGATCCGGCGCAGTTCCAGGAAGCCGACGTCGAACCAGGCGGCGAGCTGGCCGCGCAGGTCGCTCTCCAGCGCCATCAGCATCGCATCGCCATCCATGCGCCGCATCAGCTCGGCGCGCAGCTCGACCAGGAACTTCATGCCGTCCGGGATGGTGGTGAACTGGGTCAGCAGCTTCAGCCGCGGCGGTTCCAGCACCCGGCGCAGCTTCGCCTTGGCCGCGGCGCGTTCGGCGGCATCGGCCGCGGCGGTGACGCGGGCCATCGCCCGCCCCACGGCTTCGGCATCGGAATCGAGGCTGGCCAAGGCGCGCAGGAAGCTGTCGCGCCCGGCATGATCGGCCGCCAGATAGGCTTCGGCGAGCTTCGCCGCCCGGTTGCGGGCGGAAACCTCGCCACCGCGGGCATCAAGGCAGGTGCGCAGCTGTTCGGCGAAATCTTCGCCGCTCCCGCCGGAGACGCTGGCCGCCATGTCGCGCCACAGGGTGGTGACCCGGCGCAGCGCGCGATCGAACAGGCCTGGCTGGATAGCGAGATCGGACATCGACAGCTCCAACACGACAGATATGAAATCTAGCGTAACCCTGCGTGAGATGCATCCCCCAACGACGGACCGGTCCGGGGCGTTGCATGGCGCTGATGACGCAAGCCTTGGGCCAGGGCTAACCTCTTCTCCAATCAAGAAGCCGAGGAGATGATCGATGCCAGGGGAACGCAACCTGCGGGAACTTTATGCCGATGATGCGGAGCGTGCGGACGCGCTCGCCTTCGGGCGCCGCGGCATGCTGAAAGGCGCCTCCCTCGCTGCCCTGGGCACCGCGCTGGGCGCCGGTATTCCCTTCGCGCGCCACATGCCGGCGGGCTACCTGCCGGCCGCCCTGGCGCAGGGCGGCGCCCCGGCGACGCTCAGCATGGAGGGCAAGGCCGGGCTGATCGTGCTCGGCGACCGGCCGCTGGTGGCCGAGACGCCGGAGACCCTGCTCGACGACGCCGTCACCCCGGCCGAAAAGCTCTTCATCCGCAACAACGGCCAGGTGCCGGACGCCTTCGCGGGCGATCCGCGGGCCTGGAAGATCCGCATCGAGGGAGAGGTCAACGCACCGCTGGAACTCAGCCTCGGTGAGCTGGAGCAGCGGTTTCCGCCGGTGACGCTGCAGTTGCAGATGGAATGCGGCGGCAATGGCCGTGCCCAGTTCCAGCCGCAGACCCGCGGCAATCAATGGGGGAATGGCGCCATCTCCAACGCCGCCTGGACCGGGGTCCGGCTGCGCGATGTGCTGGCCGCCGCCGGGTTGAAGCCGGGCGCCACCCATACCGGGCATTTCGGTGCCGACCCGCATCTCTCGGGCGATCCGAACCGGGCGGCGATCAGCCGCGGCATGCCGATCGCGAAGGCGATGGAGGAGACGACACTGATCGCGCTCCGCATGAACGGCCAGCCGATTCCCCATATCCATGGCGCGCCGGCGCGGCTGCTGGTGCCGGGCTGGCCGGGCAGCCTCAGCCAGAAATGGCTGACCCGCATCCTGGTGCGCGCGACACCACATGACGGCGCCGGCATGGGCGGCACCTCCTACCGCCTGCCGGTGCGTCCGATCGTGCCGGGCAGCGACAACAATGGCCGCGACTTCGCCGATATGCAGTCGATGCCGGTGCGCTCGGTGCTGACCAGCCTGGCGCATGGTGCGCGACTGCCGGCCGGCACGCGGGAAATCGACCTGCGCGGCGCCGCCTGGGCGGGCGACGACCTGGTCCGGGCCGTCGATGTCTCGGTCGATTTCGGTGCCAGCTGGCGCCCGATGCAGATCGCGGCGCCCGCCAACCGGCATGCCTGGCAACGCTGGACCGGCAAGGCGGCGCTGCCGTCGGACGGGTATTTCGAGCTCTGGTACCGCGCCACCGACGACAAGGGCCGCATGCAGCCGCACCTGCCGGCGAACTGGAACCCGCAGGGCTACGGCGCCAACGCGATCAACCGCGCGGCGATCCTGGTCGGATGAAGCGGCTGCTGCTGATCGGTGCGCTGGCGCTTCTCGCGCCCGCACCCGCCGGCGCCCAGGAGAGCGCGCCGGAGACGGAGGAGGCGCTGCCCGCCGGAACAGGCCGCGAGGAGACCTTCTACGCCTGCACCGCCTGCCACAACACGGCGATCATCCGCCGTTCCCGCCTGCCCCGCGCGCAATGGGACGGGCTGATGGACTGGATGACGGAGAAGCACGGGATGGCGCCGCTGGAAGGGGAGCAGCGGCAGGTGATCGTCGACTACCTGGCCCGCCATTTCGGGCCGTCGATGGCGAATCCGCGGGCGCGCAACCCGTTCCTGAACTGAGCCGGGGCGGCGCCGTCAGGCGCAGCTTCCCCAGGCCACGCGATCCTTGCCGCCGCGCTTGGCGACGTACATGCGGTCATCCGCCGCCCGGATCGCGGCGGAGACGCTCTCCGGCGGCGAGAGGAAGATCGCCCCCCCGATCGACGCCGTCACCGGCCAGCCGCGGGCCGCCATCCCGGCCGCGATCGCCAGGCGAAGCCGCTCCGCGATCGGCTGGATGCCCTCCTCATCGCTCCCGGCCAGGAGCACCGCGAATTCGTCCCCGCCCAGGCGGCCCGCGACATCCTCCCGCCGCACCTCCCTGGCGAGGATGGAGGCGACCTCCCGCAGCACCTCGTCGCCGACGAGGTGGCCATGGTGGTCATTGATCGCCTTGAAGCCATCGAGATCCATGTAGAGCAGCGAGAGGGGCTGCCGGTCGCGGCGCATGCGGGCGATCGCCTTGTCGAGCGAGTCGATGAAGGCGGCACGATTGGGAAGGCCGGTCATCGCATCGGTCAGCGCCAGCGCCCGGATGTCGATCAGCTTGCGGCGCAGTTCCAGCGTCGTCATCACCGCATTCGCCAGGGTGCGCAGCGCTGCCTGCTGTTCGGGGTCGATGTCGCGGGGCGCCCGGTCGATGACGCAGAGGGTGCCGAGCGCATGGCCTTCCGGGTTGATCAGGGGCGTGCCCGCATAGAAGCGGATATGCGGTGCATCCGTGACCAGCGGGTTGTCCGCGAAGCGCGGATCCGCGCGGGCATCGCGCACGACCAGCATCTCCTCGGGCCGCAGGATCGCATGCGCGCAGAATGCCGCGTCGCGGCTCGTCTCCTCCGCGTCCACGCCGATCCGTGCCTTGAACCACTGGCGATCCGCGTCGACGAGCGACACCAGCGCGATGGGGCTGCCGGCGATTCGCGCCGCCAGCCGCGTCAATTCGTCGAAGCTGGCTTCGCATGCGGTATCCAGCACGTCGTAGGAGCGTAGCGATTGCAGGCGCTCGGCTTCGGTCGATGGCTTTCCGGCAGCAGGCAAATCCGTCCTGTCCCTGACTTTGCGGCCGCATCTAAACGCGCCCGCGGCGTGGCCGGCAAATCAACGGTCCGCTGCCAGCTACTCGCTCCAGCTTCCCCAGATCACGCGGTCCCTGCCGGCGCGCTTCGCCTCATGCATGCGATCATCGGCGATCCGGATCGCGGCGGCGGTATCGGCCGGAGGCGAGAGGAAGACCGTGCTGCCGATCGACACCGTGACCGGCCAGCCGCAGGCCGCCAGCCCATCCCGGATCGCCGTGCACAGGCGTTCGCCGATCCGCCGGGTTTCGCCGATATCAGGGTCGACGAGCAGCATGGCGAAGACATCCCCGCCGAGGCGCCCGACCACATCTTCCCGGCGCAGTTCTTCATTGAGGATCGAGGCGACGCCCCGCAGCACCCCGTCGCCGGCCTTCTGGCCATGGCGGTCATTGAGCCCCTTGAAGCCGTCGAGATCCGCCCAGAGCAGCGTCAGCGGCTGCCGGTCGCGGCACATGCGCGCGATGGCCCGGTCGAGGGCATCGATGAAAGCGGCGCGATTGGGCAGGCCGGTCAGCGGATCGGTCAGCGCCAGGGCACCTGTCACGGGCACCCGGCGCCGCAGCTCGAGCGCCGTCATCACGGCGCCGGCCAGGGTGCGCAGCGCGCCCAGCTGCATGGGGCTGAGGTCCCGCGGCACCCGGTCGGCGATGCACAGCGTGCCGAGCGCATGCCCTTCCGGGCTGACCAGCGGTGCCGCCGCGTAGAAGCGGATATGCGGGGCATCGGTGACCATCAGGTTGTTCGCGAAGCGCGCGTCGCGGCGGGCATCCGGCACCACCAGCATCCCCTCGGGCGACAGGATCGCATGGGTGCTGAAGGCCTGGTCGCGGCGGGTCTCCGTGATCTCGATGCCCATGCGCGACTTGAACCACTGCCGATTGGCATCGACGAGCGCGACCGCCGCCATCGGGCAACCGCAGATCTCGGCCGCCAGTTGGGTCAGCGCGTCGAAGGACGCCTCGCACGTCGTATCCAGCACCTCGTAGGAGCGCAGGATCCGCAGACGCTCGGCCTCGGAAATCGGTATCACGGCGGCGGGCAAGTCGTTGGGTCCCTTGCGTTGCGGCAGCCGGCACTATGCTCTGCCGCCGGTGTCCAGACCGTCAATGACGGAGATCGCGCCGGGCGATGTTCAGATGGCGGCGGCCCGTTCCAGCGCCGCCGGCAGCGCGGCGATCAGATCCTCGGCGATCAGGCCAGGCCCGATGCGCCCGGCCGCTTCCCCCTGCGCCCAGGCCCCGGCGCAGGCGGCTTCGAAGGGCGGCATGCCGCGCGCGATCAGCGCCGCGATGGTCCCGGCCAGCACATCGCCGCTGCCGCCGGTGGCAAGGCTCGGTGGTGCATTCTCGTTGATTGCGGCACGGCCATCGGGTGCCGCGATGACGGTATCGGCACCCTTGAGCAGCACCACGCCGCCGATCCGCGCCGCGGCGGCGCGGGCCGCCGCCAGCCGTTCCGCCGGCTTGCCGAAGACCTGCGCGAATTCGCCGGCATGCGGCGTGATGACCGCCGCCCCGGCCAGCGCGTCCGGCGCGCCGGCACAGGCGCCCAGCATGCCGGCATCCGCGACCAGAT
>DASYDR010000334.1:0-36058 GCA_036499545.1 Roseomonas sp.
CGGCGCCCACCCGTTGCTGGAGGGGCTGACCCCGGGCGACCACGCCTATTTCGTGCACAGCTACGCTTTGACCGGGGCCGACCCGGCCCAGGTGATCGCCACCACCGACTATGGCGGCCCGGTCTGCGCCATGATCGCCCGGTCGAATATCGTCGCCGCCCAGTTCCACGTCGAGAAGAGCGGCGATGTCGGCCTCACCATGCTCGCCAACTTCCTGCGCTGGGAGCCGTGATGACCACCGCCGCCACCGCCCATCAGCTGGATGTCGAGCGCGCGGAGCTGCTGACCGACGCCGAGATGGCGGAGCTCAGCGAGGCGACCGACGCCGCCATCATCGAGGGCGGCGGCTTCGGCTGGCTCAACCCGCAGGGCCGCGCCACGCTGGAGCGGCATTTCCGCGGCGTGCTGCTGGTGCCGGAGCGCGAGCTGTTCGTCGCCCGCATGGACGGCCATATCGTGGGCTCCGCCCAGCTCGTCCGCCCGCCCCGCAACAATGAGGCGCAGGCCTTCGCCGCGCAGCTCACCCACGCCTATATCGCGCCCTATGCGCGCGGCTTCGGTCTGGCGCGGCTGCTGATGCGCCGGGTCGAGGACTACGCCGCCTCCCTCGGCTACCGGGTGCTGAACCTTGACGTGCGGGAGACGCAGTCGACCGCCATCGCGCTGTTCGAGGCGGTGGGCTACCGCCACTGGGGCACCCATCCCTTCTATGCGCGCATCGATGGCCGCACCGTCGCGGGGCTGCATTACTACAAGCTGCTGGAGCCTGGACGGGGCCGGAAGACCGACGCGCTGATCGCCGAGAGCCAATGATGCCGGTCTTCACCCTCTATCCCGCCATCGACCTGAAGGGCGGCCAGGTCGTGCGCCTGAAGCGTGGCGAGATGGACCAGGCGACCATCTATGGCACCGATCCGGGCGCCCAGGCCGCCAGCTTCGCGCGGCAGGGCTTCGCCTGGGTGCATGTCGTCGACCTGGACGGGGCCTTCGCCGGCAAGCCCGCGAATGTGGAGGCGGTGCGCGGCATCCTGGCCGCGGCGCCGATCCCGGTGCAACTCGGCGGCGGCATCCGCAGCATGGCGACGGTCGAGGCCTGGCTCGAGGCCGGGGTGGCACGCGTGATCCTGGGCTCGGCCGCGGTGAAGGATCCGGATTTCGCCCGCGCGGCCTGCCGCGGCTTCCCCGGCCGCATCGCCGTCGGCATCGATGCCCGCGGCGGCATGGTGGCGACCGAAGGCTGGGCCGAGACCAGCGCCGTTTCCGCCCGCGACCTGGCGCTCGGCTTCGAGGATGCCGGCGCGGCGGCCATCATCTACACCGACATCGATCGCGACGGCATGCTGGGCGGCGTGAACCTCGAGGCGACCGTCGCCCTGGCCCGCGCGCTGACCACGCCGGTCATCGCTTCCGGCGGCGTCGCCTCCATCGCGGATCTCGAGGCGCTGCGCGCGGTGGCGGAAGACGGTGTCGCCGGCGTGATCATCGGCCGCGCGCTGTATGATGGCCGGATCGATCCGGCCGAGGCCCTGAAACTCGGCTGATCCACCGGAGTTTTTCCGGTGATGGCGTGACTCGCGCAACACGGCGCCCGCCTCACGATAGTTTCGCCGAATGAACACTTGACCGCCGGTGACTTCATCGTCATCGCGTGCCTGTCCGCGCAGATCCGCGCGCTCACCGACAACCCGGGAACTCATCCGCCATGCTGGCGTTGCGCGTGATCCCTTGCCTCGATGTGAAGGATGGCCGCGTCGTCAAAGGCGTGAACTTCCTGTCGCTGCGTGACGCCGGCGATCCGGTGGAGCAGGCACGGACCTACGATGCCGAAGGCGCGGACGAGATCACCTTCCTCGATATCGCGGCCAGCGCGGAGAACCGCGACACCATTCTGGATGTCGTGTCGCGCACGGCCGCGCAGGTGTTCATTCCACTGACCGTCGGCGGCGGCGTCCGCAGTGTCGAGGATGTGCGCCGCCTGCTGCTGGCCGGCGCCGACAAGGCATCGATCAACTCCGCCGCCGTCGCCGAACCGGAGCTGGTGGGTCGCGCGGCGGAAGCCTTCGGCAGCCAGGCGATCGTCGTCGCGATCGATGCCAAGCGCGTGGCGCCGGACCGCTGGGAAGTCTTCACCCATGGCGGCAGGCGCGCGACCGGCATCGATGCCGTCGCCTGGGCCGCGCGCATGGCCGGCCTTGGCGCCGGGGAGCTGCTGGTGACCTCGATGGACCGGGACGGGACCAAGCAGGGCTTCGACACCGACCTGCTGCGCGCGATCCGGCGCGTGGTGCGGCTGCCGCTGGTCGCCTCCGGCGGCGTCGGCAGCACCGATCATTTCGTGGCGGGGGCGGAGGCCGGGGCGACCGGGCTGCTCGCCGCCAGCGTGTTTCATTATGGGGAGCTCCGCGTCGCGGATGCCAAGGCGGCCCTGGCCGCCGCGGGTCTGCCGGTGCGGCCGCTGCCTGCCAGGTTGAGGGCCGCGTAGCCATGGGCAAGGAAGTGAAGAAGAAGAACCCGGCGAAGCTCGCCGCGGTGAAGAAGTCGGGCACCAAGAAGGTGGCGGTGAAGCGGCAGGCCGTGCCGCTGCCGGAATCGCTCGGGGCCGCGCAGGCGGTGCTGCCGAAGACGGTGAAGCGCGTCGAGACCCGCTATCTGGCGGCGATCGAGGCGCCCGTCGGTGTCGATGCCGCCATCCTCGACAGGCTCTGGGATACCGTCGAGAGCCGCCGCCTCGCCGGCGACGTCAAGCAGTCGCATTCCGCCCGGCTGCTGGCGCGCGGCACGCCCAAGGTGGCGCAGAAACTCGGCGAGGAAGCGGTCGAGTGCGTCATCGAGGCGACGCTCGGCAACCACAAGGGCACGATCCTGGAATCGGCGGACCTGCTGTACCACCTGATCGTCCTCTGGGTGGATGCCGGCATCCAGCCGGCCGAGGTGTGGTCCGAGCTGGCACGGCGCCAGGGGATCAGCGGCATCGCCGAAAAGGCGTCGCGCCCGCAGGGGCTGATGCGCGCGGCCGGCACCCGCAAGCTGCCCTGAAACCCCGTGTGGCCGCGCCGCGCTTGCCGCGGCATCGGAAAACCGGCTCTCCTGCATGACGTGTCGATAGCGGCACGGAAGGGGGAGCCATGTCCGGCAGCGACCGACGACCGATCGCCGCGCGCGGTACGCGCCCGGCCCAGGCCGCCGCCGGCTGGCTGATCCGCCTCGGTGCCTCGGCGGATGGCATTTCCATCGCCGGCATGATCAGCGGCATGGCGGCCGGGCTCTGCCTCGCCGGGGTCTGGCTGCTGCCCGATGCGGCGCGGCCGCTCTGGCTGCTGGCGGCGCTGTTCGCCCAGCTCCGGCTCGCGGCCAATCTGCTGGACGGCATGGTGGCGATCGGGCGTGGCATCGCCTCCCCGCGCGGGGAACTGTTCAACGAGGTGCCGGACCGCGTCTCCGACACCGCGATCCTGGTCGGGCTCGGGCTGGCGGCCGGCGGTGACTGGGCGCTCGGCCTCGGCGCCGCGCTTGCCGCCATGGCGACCGCCTATGTGCGCGCGGTCGGGCGCGCCGCCGGCGCGCCGAGCGATTTCCGCGGCCCCATGGCCAAGCAGCACCGCATGGCGCTGGTGACGGCGCTCGCCCTCTGGTGCGCGATGGCGCCCCTGGACTGGATCGGTACGCTGCCCCGCTGGGTGCTGATCGCCATCACCCTGCTGGCGACACTGACCGCACTGCGCCGGCTGGCGGGCGCGGCACGGGCACTGGACGCGCGCTGATGGCCAACGAACCCCTGGTGGCGCCGATCGGCACCATGCTGGCCGCGCCGGTCACCATCTGGATCCTGGCCGCGACGCTGGCCGTCGTCGCCACCGCGGCGCTGGTGATCGGCGGCCTGTCGCTGACCGGCTCGGTCGCGCCCGCGATGCGGCGGGAACTGCGGCTGCGGCTGTTCTCCTGGTGCTGGCTGCTGCCGCTGATGTTCGGCCCGGTGCTGGCGGGACGGGTGTGGACCATCGGCGCGGTGACCGTGCTCGGGCTGCTCTGCTTCCGCGAATATGCCCGCGCGACCGGGCTGTTCCGCGACTGGGTCATCGTGGGCGCGGTGCTGGCCGGCGTGCTGGCGGTGAATTTCGCGGCGCTCGACCATTGGTACGGCTTCTTCGTGGCGCTCTGGCCGCTGAGCGTCGGCGTGATCGCCATCGCCTCCATCCCGATGGACCGGCCGGCGGGCTATATCCAGCGCAGCGCCCTCGGCGTCTTCGGCTACATGCTGTTCGGCGCCGGGCTCGCGCATCTCGGCTACATGGCCAACGACCTGAACTATCGCCCCATCCTGCTGATGCTGATGACCACGGTGGCGCTGAGCGACGTCGCCGCCTTCACCTTCGGCAAGCTGATCGGCGGACCCAAGCTGCTGCCGGCGACCAGCCCGAACAAATCCGTGGCCGGCGCGCTCGGCGCGCTGGCGACGACGACCGTGGTGGTCGCCTTCCTGGCCGGCGCCGTGTTCCAGGGCAGCAACATGGACAAGCCGCACTGGCTGATCTGCTTCGGGCTGATCGTCGGCGTCGCGGCGCAAGCGGGCGACCTGATGCTGTCCTCCATCAAGCGCGACATCGGCATCAAGGACATGGGCGTGACCCTGCCTGGCCATGGCGGCGTGCTGGACCGCTTCAACAGCCTGTTGCTGGTGGCGCCGGCCGCTTTCCACTTCATCGGCTATTTCGTCGGCTTCGGCCTGCAGCAGCCGACCCGGCTGATCACCGGCGGATGATGGACTGGAAGCTGCGCCCGGCGCGCGACCTCAACCTCTCCGGCGGCGACCGGCTGCGCAGCCTGAGCCGGGAACCCGGGCTGCCCGCCGCCAGCATCGCCTTCCTCTGGCGCCGGCTGCTGCGCGGCTACCTGTCGGTGGCGCACCGGCTGCAGGTGACCGGCGGCATCCACCTGCCGGAGCCGCCCTTCGTGCTGATCGGCAACCACACCAGCCACCTGGACGCGCTGACCCTGAGCGCGGTGCTGCGCGGCGCGGCGGCACGGCGCGCCTTCGTGCTGGCGGCGGGCGATACCTTCTTCACCTCCCTGCCCATGGCCGCCTTCGCGGCGCATGCGATCAACGCCCTGCCGGTCTGGCGGCGCCGCACCCGCGCGGGGGAGCTGGCGACGCTGCGGGACCGGCTGGTGGAAGACCGCCTGGTCTTCATCCTGTTTCCGGAAGGCACCCGCAGCCGCGACGGCGCCATGGCGCGATTCCAGCCCGGCATCGGCGCGCTGGTCGCGGGCACCGACGTGCCGGTGCTGCCCTGCCATCTCGACGGCGCCTTCGACGCCTGGCCGGCACGCCGGCGCATGCCGCGCCCGGGGCCGCTGCGCCTGGCGATCGGCGCGCCAATCCTGTTCCAGGACCAGGAGAATACCCGTGCCGGCTGGGACGCCGTCGCGACACGCTGCGAAGCGGCGGTACGGAGCCTCGCCCCCGGGAGGTGAGGGTCATACCGACCGCATGATGTATCGACCCTCGATCAAGGTCATGCGGCCGGTATGACGCTTTGTTTGGCGCGCAGCCGCCACACCAACCCTGCGCGCCTGATCCCCGGCTCCGAAAGTCAGAACTTTCTCCACCGGGTATCAGGCCGCCCGGCAGGCCGAGGATGACGGCCGCGCCGTCATGCGCGGCGGCAGCCTTGCCTCGATCCCCGCTTCCCAGACGCCCGGCGCGCGCGACGCGCGGCGTTCGCCGAGCAGGCTGCGCGCCGCATCCCAGCGACAGGCCGCGACGCAAGTCTCCAGGATCAGCCGGTCGAACAGGTCGCGCTGGGCATTGCTGCCGCCGATCCGGCGCAGTTCCGACCGCAACGGCAGCAGCAGCGCCAGCGCCGCCGCCGCGTCGCCGGCCTGGGCATGGGCGATGCCGCCAGCGATACCGGCGCCGAGGTCGCCGAGCAGGCGCGGCTGGGTGCCGCGTTCGGCCTGCGCGGTCCGCCGCATGCCGCCGATCAGTGTTTCCAGCGCCGCGGCGCGGCCGGCCAGCGCCAGGCAGAGCGCGTAATGCGCTTCCGCGAAGCCGAGGGCATGGTCGCCGATCCGCGCTTCGCAGGCCGCGGCCAGCATGTCCCAGCGGCGGGTGCCGGGCGCGGCGCCCTGCGCCTGCAGCCGCCAGAGCAGGGAGACGGCATTGGCGATGTCGCGCACATCCTCGGCGCCCGGCTGGTGCACGGCACCGTCGAACAGCGCCAGCGCCGCGTCGCGCTGCCCGAGATGCAGGTGAAACAGTGCCTGGTGCCACACGATGTGGCGCGCGAAATAGCCGACATCACCCGGTTCCGCCCGGACGCCGGCAAGCCAGGCGATGCCTTCCGCCGCGCGGCCTTCGCCTTCCATCACATGGCCGACCGCATGCGCCGCCCAGAGGTCTCGCGCGTCGAGCGCCACCGCTTCCCGCCCCAGCGCCTCGGCGGCGCGTGCTTCCCCGGTTTCCTCCAGGTTGAAAGCATGGCAGCCGAGGATGAAGCCGCGCCCCAGCTGCCCTGGCGCATAGCGGGGAAGCATCGCGGCGCTGGCCTCGCGCATCCCGGCGGCGTCGCCGAGCAGGAAGCGGATGGTCTGCGCCAGCTTGAAGCGCACCGGATCGGGCGGTGCGGCGCCACACCCGGCCTCCAGCCGTGCCGCTGCCTCTTCCATGTCGCCGCGCTCTTCCCAGGCCGCCAGGGCCGCGATCATCGCGACTTCGCGCGGGGTCGCGCCGCGCGTCGCGACCGCGGCGCGGGCCAGCGCCAGGCGGCGCCCGGCCTCCGCCATCCGATCGCGGCGCGCGGCCAGGCGCAGCATCAGGCCGAGCCAGGCATGACCAAGGGCGAGGTCGGGATCCGCCGCCAGCGCCGCCAGCAGATGCCGCGGCACATCGGCCCGATGGCCGAGCAAGGCATCGGCGGCGGCGTCCAGGGCGCGGACCGCCGCCGCGCTTTCCGTCGTGACGATCTGGCCGGTGCGGTCATCGAGGGGCACGGGCGCGCACTCCTGAGGCGTGGAAGGCGTGGATCTTCCCGGCTTCGCCCCCCGGCGGGCCGCGGTTACGCCAGGCACGCGCCGGGGCTTGCCCCGCGCCGCTGCCCGGGCATCCTGCGCGGCCAGCAAAGGAACCGCCCGATGAGCGCCACCGGCCTGCCGCCCTATGACCCGCAGAACATCTTCGCCCGCATCCTGCGTGGGGAGATCCCCTGCAAGCGCGTGCATGAGGACGCCTTCGCGCTGGCCTTCCACGACATCAACCCACAGGCGCCGGTGCACGTGCTCGTGATCCCGAAGGGCGCCTATGTCTCGGCCGCCGATTTCGGCAGCGGCGCCAGCGATGCCGAGATCGCCGGCTTCTGGCGCGCTGTCGCCACGACCGCCAAGGCGCTGGGGCTGGAGGCCGGCGGCTATCGTGTGCTGAGCAATATCGGCGCCGATGGCGGCCAGGAAGTGCCGCATTTCCACGTGCATATCTTCGGCGGCAAGCGGCTGGGCCGCATGGTTGCCCAGGGCTGATACCGCCGAGCCTTGCCGGATCGGCGCCGCGGGCCGACATTCCAAGGATGTCCGAGACCCACCTCGCGGAGGCGCGCGCCGCCCTCGATGCCGCCGGGATCCTGCCCGACGACGAGATCGACATCGCCGGCGTCGCCCTGCAATTCGGCCGCATCGATGCGCCGGAGCTCGATTGGCGCGCTGCCGCCGCGACTTTGTCGGCGCTGGCGCGGGCGGCGGTGGTCGCCGCCATGGACGCGCCGGGCGCCGATGCCGGCGACCTGGACGCGCGGCGCCAGGTGCTGGCCGCGGTGCTGCATGATTTCACCGGCGACACCGAACGCTATGACGACCTGGCCAATGCCAATCTGATCCGGGTGCTGGAACGGCACCGCGGCCTGCCGGTGGCACTCGGCATCCTCTGGCTGCACGCGGCGGAAGCCGTGGGATGGCCGGCGCATGGTGTCGACTTTCCCGGCCATTTCCTGATCGCCCTCGAAGGGCCGCGCGGGCAGTTGCTGGTCGACGTCTTCGCCGGCGGCGCCGCCATGACCGCCCCGGACCTGCGCGCCCTCGTCAAGCGCTTCGAGGGCGAGAAGGCGGAGCTGCGCCCGGGCCTGCTGGCGCCGATGGCCCGGCGCGCGGTGCTGCTGCGGCTGCAGAACAACATCAAGCTGCGCCGGCTCCGGTCCGAGGACATGGAAGGCGCGCTGGCCTGCACCGAGGACATGCTGCGCCTGGCGCCGGAACAGGCGCCGCTCTGGCGTGAGGTCGGGCTCATGAACCAGCGTCTGGAACGCATCGGCGCCGCGCTCACGGCGCTGGAGCGCTACCTGGAGTTGCAGCCGGAGGGGCCACCGGCAGAGCGGGTGCGGGCCGCGATCACCGAGCTGCGCCAGCGCCTGAACTAAAGAATCTCCCTGGCCGCGGCCGCGTCGCGATGGCAGAGGTCCAGCCGAACGCCACAGAGGGCAGCACCAGATGGGCAAGAGCCTCCGCGTCGCGGTCCAGATGGACCCGATCCACAGCGTCAACATCAATGCCGACAGCACCTTCGCGCTGATGCTGGAGGCGCAGAGCCGCGGCCATGGGCTGTGGCACTACCATGCCCGGGACCTGGCCTTCGCCGCCGGCCGCCTGACCGCCCGTGCCCAGTCGGTCACCGTGCGGCGGGAAGCCGGCAACCATGCGACATTGGGTCCGGACGAGGAGATCGACCTCGGCACCATGGACGTGGTGCTGATGCGCCAGGACCCGCCCTTCGACATGGCCTACATCACGGCCACCCACCTGCTGGAGCATATCCACCCCAGGACCCTGGTGGTGAACGACCCGGCCAGCGTCCGCAACGCGCCGGAGAAGCTCTTCGTCCTGAAGTTCCCGGAACTGATGCCGGAAACCCTGGTCACCGCCGACCGCCACCGCATCGCCGAGTTCCGGGCCCGGCATGGTGACATCATCATCAAGCCGCTGTTCGGCAATGGCGGCGCCGGCGTCTTCCACCTGCGCCCGGAAGACCCGAACATGGCAGCCCTGATCGAGATGTTCACCGAACGCTCGCGGGAGCCGCTGATGGTCCAGCGCTACGTCCCGGCGGTGCGGGAAGGCGACAAGCGCATCATCCTGGTGGACGGCGTCGCCATGGGCGCCATCAACCGGGTGCCGGCCAAGGGCGAGGCGCGCAGCAACATGCATGTCGGCGGCACCCCGGTGCAGACCACCCTGACCGACCGGGAGCGGGACATCTGCGCCGCCATCGGCCCGGAGCTGAAGGCCCGCGGCATGATCTTCGTGGGCATCGACGTGATCGGCGACTACCTGACCGAGATCAACGTCACCAGCCCGACCGGCCTGCAGGAGATCGCCCGCTTCGACGGCGTGCACCTGGAACGGGCGATCTGGGACGCGATCGAAGCCAGGCGGTAACCCCTCGGGGTCGTTCGGGGCGATGCCGGCGCGGCCCGCAAACCGGGCCCGCGCGGTTTGCCCCTCGCTTTTCCGCCTGCACCCGACTATATGCTGCGCCGCAACAGCCTAATCATCGCCGCACCCCACGGGGGCCGGCCCGTTCCTGTTGGGGACGGGGGGCTTCCGTTGAGCCATAGGGGGGTCCGGCCAAGCCCGGAAGCTTGCGCCCATGGAACTCCGCAACGTCGCGATCATCGCGCATGTCGATCACGGCAAGACCACGCTCGTCGACAATCTCCTCAAGCAGGCCGGCGCCTTCCGCGCCAATCAGCAAGTGGCCGAGCGTGCCCTGGACCGCAACGACCTGGAGCGTGAGCGCGGCATCACCATCCTGGCCAAGTCCACCGCGGTCGAGTGGAAGGGCGCCAAGATCAACATCGTGGACACCCCCGGCCACGCCGATTTCGGCGGCGAGGTGGAACGCATCCTGTCCATGGTCGACGGCGCCATCGTGCTCTGCGATGCCGCCGAGGGCCCGCTGCCGCAGACCAAGTTCGTGCTGACCAAGGCCCTGGCCCGCGGCCTGAAGCCGATCGTCGTGATCAACAAGGTCGACCGCCAGGACGCGCGCGCGGACGAGGTCCACAACGAGGTGTTCGACCTTTTCGCCGCCCTTGGCGCGACGGATGAGCAGCTCGATTTCCACACCATGTTCGCTTCCGGCCGCCAGGGCTGGGCCGACATGACGATGGACGGTCCGCGCAAGGACCTGTCGCCGATGTTCGACCTGATCCTGAGCCATGTGCCGGCGCCGACGGTAGCGCTCGACAAGCCCTTCGCGATGAATGCGAGCATTCTCGAGAGCGACAACTTCCTGGGCCGCATCCTGACCGGCCGCATCGAGCAGGGCACCGCGCGAGTGAACATGCCGGTGCGGGTGCTGCGCCAGGACGGTTCGGTGGTCGAGACCGGCCGCCTGACCAAGCTGATGACCTTCTCCGGCCTCGACCGCGTGCCGGTCGACGAGGTGCAGGCGGGCGATATCGTGGCGATCGCGGGCCTGTCCGACGCGACGATCCCGGACACCATCGCGGCGCCGGAAGTGACCGAGGCGCTGCCGGCGATCCCGGTCGATCCGCCGACGCTCGCCATGACCTTCCGCATCAATGACGGCCCGCTCGGCGGCCGCGAAGGCAAGAAGGTCACCTCCCGCCAGATCCGCGACCGCCTGATGAAGGAAACGGAAGGCAACGTCGCGATCAAGGTGAAGATCAGCGAGGAGGTGGACGCCTTCGAGGTGGCCGGCCGTGGCGAGTTGCAGCTCGGCGTGCTGATCGAGCAGATGCGCCGCGAAGGCTTCGAGCTGACCATCGGCCGCCCGCGCGTGCTGACCCGGCTGAACGAGGAGACCGGCGAGCGCGAGGAGCCCTTCGAGGAAGCGCTGGTCGATGTCGACGAGGGCTATGCCGGCGTGGTCGTCGAGAAGCTGTCGCTGCGCAAGGGCCAGATGCAGGACATGCGGCCGTCGGGTGGCGGCAAGACCCGCCTGACCTTCCACATCCCGTCGCGCGGCCTGATCGGCTACCATGGCGAGTTCATGACCGACACGCGCGGCACCGGCATGATGAACCGGCTGTTCCTGGGCTATCAGCCCTGGGCCGGGCCGATCGAGGGCCGCCGCAACGGGTCCCTGATCAGCAATGCCGATGGCGAGGCGATCCAGTACGCGCTGTTCTACCTGCAGGAGCGCGGCACGCTGTTCGTCGACCCGGGCGTGAAGGTCTATGAGGGCCTGATCCTCGGTGAGCACAGCCGCGAGAACGACCTTGATGTGAACCCCATCAAGGAGAAGAAGCTCACCAACATCCGCGCCGCCGGCAAGGATGAGGCGCTGCTGCTGACCCCGCCGCGGCGCATGAGCCTGGAACAGGCGATCGCCTATATCGAGGATGACGAGCTGGTGGAGGTGACGCCGACCGCGATCCGCCTGCGCAAGCGCTACCTCGACCCGCATGAGCGCAAGAAGCACGCGCGCCGCGCCGAGGGCGAGGCGGCGTAAGCCGGATAAACCGAGGCGCCCGCCGGTCGATGACCGGCGGGCGATCCGATGGACAGGGAAACGGCCGGGCAGCGATGCCCGGCCGTTTCGTCTTTCAGAACCGGAACACGTTCGCGATCACGCCGACCAGCAGGAAGATCACGATCGCGACCACGAAGACGACCACGGTGAAGAGCGGCGCCTTGTCCTGCGGCACACGTGTGACCGGGGTCGCGCCGAGATAGAACAGGTAGGCGCTGTAGATGCCGAGGATGCCCAGGATCGCGAGCGGCGGGAAAAGCATGAAGATGCCGGCGAGCCAGGAAGCGGTGGGCGCATGGGCGGCCAGCTTCATGGCCGGCAATTCTTCCGCGGTGCCGCCAAATTTCGGGGCGATGATGGCGATCACCTTGCCGAGCAGGAAGACACCGGCCACCGCCAGGATGTAGTTGATGATGGTGCTGACCACCATGCCGGGGATCGCGCGGGCGCCAACCAGCGGCAGCATGACGAACAGGGTCACGCCAATGAAGCTGGCAATCGCCGGAATCGCGGCCAGGATCATCACATAGCCGGTGAACAGGCTCTTGAGGTCAGTAGGCTCGGCGGCGATGGCCGGCCATTCCTCCTTCGGTGTCAGGAGGATGTTCTTCACCCGCGAAACGATATCCGCCATACCCATCTTCCCTTGTGTGATTGCCCTGTGGCCCGTCGCCAGGCGGTGCCCGGCGCCCGGCGGCCTGTGCCGCCTGCGGAACAACACTTGCCGGGGCGTTTCGTGCCGCGCAAGCGTTACGATATAAAAAATCGGGGCCTGCCGCGCGCGCCGGACGTCTCGCCCGGCCGCCATTGATCTGGCAGGGTCGCGCCATGTCCGATACGCCGTCCCGGCCTTCCATCCTGCGTGACCGACGCTTCGCCATCCTGCTGGCGCTCGGCTTCTCCGCCGGCCTGCCCCTGCCGCTGGTCGCCGGGCAGGTGCTGCGGCAATGGTTCTCGGAAGCCAACCTATCGCTCGGCGCGATCGGCATGACGACGCTGATCGGGCTGGCCTATGCGAACAAGTTCCTCTGGTCGCCGGCGCTCGACGCGGTGCCGCCGCCGATCGGGCGCTTCGGGCGCCGGCGCGGCTGGCTGCTGCCGATCCAGATGGCACTCCTGCTGGCGATCGCCGCGGTCGGGCTGACCGACCCGCTGCACGGCGCCGCCACGACCATCGCGATCGCGGTGCTGGTCGCCTTCCTCTCCGCCAGCCAGGACATCGTGATCGACGCGCTGCGCATCGAGATGCTGGAAGAGCGGGAGCAGGCCTACGGCCTGGCCGCCTATGTCTGGGGCTATCGCCTGGCCCTGCTGGCAGCCGGTGCCGGCACGCTGTTCCTGGTGGGCGTGCTGGGCTGGGGCGGGGCCTATCAGGCGACCGCGCTCCTGATGCTGATCGGCATGGCGGCGACCTTGCTGGCGACGGAGCCGGAAGCGCGGCCGGTCACCGCCAAGGGCTTCGCGGCGCGGCTGCGGGCGGCGGTGGTGGAACCCTTCGCGGATCTGACGCGGCGCCCATTCTGGCTCGCGATCCTGCTTTTCGTCGGGCTGTTCAAGCTCGGCGAGGCGCTGGCCGGCATCATGACCACGCCCTTCTACCGCTCGCTCGGCTTCTCGCGGGAGGAGGTGGCGGCGGTCGCCACCATGTTCGGGCTGTTCGCGACGCTGGGCGGCGCGCTGGCGGGCGGCTGGCTGGTGGCGCGCATCGGCACCGCGCCGGCCCTGGTGCTGACCGGCATGGCGCAGATGCTGTCGAACCTGATGTATGTGGCACTGGCCCATGCCGGGCATTCGATGCCGACGCTCTGGACCCAGGTGGGGATCGAGAATTTCACCGACGGCCTCGCCGACGCGGCCTTCGTGACCTACCTCTCCTCGCTGACCAGCATCCGCTTCACGGCGACGCAGTATGCCCTGCTGTCCTCGCTGGCCGCGGTGCCGCTGCGCACGCTCGGCGCCAGTTCCGGCTGGATCGCGGAAGCGCTGGGCTGGCCGGACTTCTTCCTGCTGACCACGGCGGCGGCGCTGCCGGCGATGGGCATCATGATCTTTCTGCTGCGGCGCCTGCCGCCGCCGGTGCGAGGACACGCCATCCCGTGACGCATGCCCTGATCTGGCCACCCGTCCTGCTGGTCTTTTCGAACATCCTGATGACCTTCGCCTGGTACGGGCACCTGAAGCAGCCATCCTGGCCGATGTGGATGGCGATCCTGATCTCCTGGGGGATCGCCTTCTTCGAATACTGCTTCGCGGTGCCGGCCAACCGCATCGGCTACGGCGCCTTTTCGGGGCAGCAGTTGAAGGTGATGCAGGAAGTGATCACGCTGGCGGTGTTCGGCGTCTTCTCGGTCTACTACCTGGGCGAGGAAATCCGCTGGAACTTCGTCGCCGCGGGGCTGTGCCTGGTCGCGGCGGTCGGCTTCATCTTCATACCGGGGCGGTGAGGGTCCGGATCAGATCCCGATCAGCGCCTTCAGGTCGGCCTGCGGGCGCGCGCCGAAATGGCTGATCACCTCCGCGGCAGCGATCGAGCCCCAGCGGCCGCATTCGCCGACCGGGCGACCACGGGTCAGCGCCGCGAGGAAGCCCGCCGCATAGGCATCGCCGGCGCCGGTGCTGTCCACCACCCTGGCGGGCTCCGCTGGCACCGTCACGCGCTTGTCGCCCTCGACGACGACGCTGCCTTTCTCGCTGCGGGTCAGGGCGGCGAAGGCCACGTCCCTGGCTGCGAGTTCCACCGCGTCCTCGAAGCGGGCGACCTCATAAAGCGCCATCACCTCGGCTTCATTGGCGAAAAGGATATCGGCTTCGTCGCGCACGAAGTCGCGGAAGGCGGCGCGGTGGCGGCCGACGCAGAAGGGATCGGACAGGCTGATGGCGACGCGGCGGCCGGCGGCGCGGGCGATGCGGGCGGCGCGGCGGAAGGCGGCCTGCGCGGCCGGCGGATCGAAGAGATAGCCTTCGAGATAGGTCACCTTGGCGGCCGCGATCGCGTCCTGGTCCAGGTCCTGCTCCCCGAAGGTCACGCAGGCGCCGAGGAAGGTGTTCATGGTGCGCTGGCCATCCGGCGTGACCAGGATCAGGCAGCGCGCGGTCGGCGCGCCGCCCACCAGCGGCGCGGTCGGGAACAGCACGCCGATCGCCTCGACATCGTGGCGGAACGCGGCGCCGAGCGCATCATCCGCGACCTTGCCGAGGTAGCCGACCTTGGCGCCGAGCGCCGCGGCCACCGCGCAACTGTTGGCGACCGAGCCGCCGCTGCTTTCCACGCCCGGGCCCATCGCCGCATAGATGCGCTCGGCCTCCGCGGTATCGATCAGCGCCATGGCGCCCTTGGTCATGCCCTGCGCCGTGAGGAAGGCATCGTCGGCGCGGGACAGCACGTCCACTATGGCATTCCCGATGCCGAGGATATCGAGCGAAAGCGGCGTGGCCATGCGGTGCTGAGCCTCTGTCGGATGCGCCCGGCGTTGCGTGCCGGCCTGGGCCGGGATAGGCCGCGCCTGGAAGGAAGGCAACCATGACGCGAGCCATCTGGCTGGCCTTTGACCAGCTCGGCGATCCGGCTTTCCGGCGGCCGATCCTCCTCGGCGCGATCGGGGCGATCGCGGCGCTGCTGCTGTTGGCCACCGGCGCCGGCTATGGCATCGGCTGGGCGCTGGGGGGGCTGCCGCACTGGCTGGTCGGGATCGCGCAGGCGCTGGGCAGCCTGCTCACGCTAGGCCTCGCCTGGTGGCTGTTCCTGCCGCTGGCGCTGGCGATCGGCGGCGCCTTCCTGGACGCCGTGGCGGCGGCGGTGGAAGCGCGGCACTATCCGGACCTGCCGCCCGCCCAGGGCGCCGGCCTGGCCGCGCAGGGTTGGTGGAACGTCAAATTCGCCCTTGGCATGTTGGCGCTGCAGCTCCTGCTGCTGCCGCTGGTGCTGTTCCTACCGGTCATCGGTGCCGCCATCGCCCTGGCCATCGCCGCGCATGCGATGGGCGTCGGGCTGTTCGAAGGCGTCGCGCAGCGACGGATGGGCATCGACGCGGCGCGGGCCGCGCGGCGCGCGCGACGCTGGCGCGTCTGGCTGCTCGGCCTCGCGCTGGCGGCGATCGCGGCGGTGCCCTTCGTCAACCTGCTGGTGCCCGTGCTCGGCACGGCGGCGGCGGTGCATCTGCTGCAGGCCCGCCAGGCTGGGACCTAGCCTTCGCGCGGCGGCGTAACGGCCGGCGAACTCACGGCTTTGGCCGTTGTCGGGCTCGCGTGGTGCGTGCTAGCCCAGGCTCCGTAAGTAGAGTGTCCGCTTCAGACCTCCGGGCCTTCGGCCCTGCGGTCATCGGGCGCTCAGGCGGCGGCGCGCGAACAGGGGCGGCGCCGCAGACCGAGCCAGTCGATCCGTATCCGATAGGCCGCGCCGCGGCCTTCGGCTTTCTCTGGGGGACCCGCATGTCAATCTTCCGCAGCCGCCGTGACGACACCCCGGGAAGCGGGCCCAGCGACCCGGCGCCGACCACGGTGCCCGCCGCCCGCGATCCCGACCTGGCCGTGCCGCCGTTCCGGCCGGCCGCGGTGACCCCGGCCCCGACCGCGCCGGTCGCTTCCCTGCGGCCGGCGACGGCCCCGATGCCGCCGGCCCGCCCCGGCGCCCCCGGCGCGCCGCTGGCACCGGCCGTTTCGCGCGCCCCGGGTGGTGTCGACGCCAACGAGCGCCGCACCCTGGTGGTCGGCAAGGGCATCAGCCTGCAGGGCACCGTGACCGACGCCGAGCGCCTCGTCGTCGAGGGCACGGTCGAGAGCCAGATGATCCAGGCGCAGCAGCTGTTCGTCAGCCACGCCGGCGTGTTCAAGGGCGAGGTCCAGGTCGAGGAGGCGGAGATCGCCGGTACCTTCGACGGCACCATCACCGCCAATGGCAGCCTGACCATCCGCGCCACCGGCAAGGTGCTGGGCGTCGCCCGCACCAAGCGCCTGTCGGTCGAGGAAGGTGGCCAGCTCTCCGGCCGCATGGAGATGCTGGGCGACAACACCTCCTCGGCGCGTCCGGCCTATCCGGCCGCGGCGCCGCGCGCCGTCGACGCCGCCGAGGGCTGAGCACCGCCCCTTTCCGCGACCGCCACGCGGCGGCCGCGGGAAGGGCCGGGAGCCATCGCATGATGGCCCTGCCCCGTCTGCTGCCGCTGCTGTTGCTCGCCGCCTGCCAGGCGGGTGGCGAGGGCCCGTTCGTCGCACCGCAGCCGGTATCCGCGACTGGGCCCGCGGCGGCACCCCCCGCCCCCGTGGCGCCGGCCCGCGCGGCCGTCGTCGTGCCCGTTCCCCCCGCGAATACCCGGCCCGGCAACACCGCGGCGCTGCTCGGCACCGACGCCGGAGCCGTGATCGGCCTGTTCGGCCCGCCGCTGCTGCGCCGGAGCGAGGGCAGCGCGGAGATCTGGCTTTACGCCGGGCCGGACTGCCATCTCGATATTGTGTTCTACCCTGGGGAGGGTGGCGGCGCGGCGCGTGTGGCCCATGCCGCCACGCGCAGCGAGGGCGCCACCCCGCGCACGGAGGCCGAATGCCTCGCCGGTATCGCCCGGCGCCCGGCGTGACGCGCCCGAATGATACGAAGCGGCGACGCCGCGCTGGAAACCGCCCCGCATGCATGCCTGGCTTGATGCCTTCGTTCCCTGTTTCGGGCTGCTTGCGCTCGGCGCCCTGCTGAAACGGAGGCTGCTGCCGGATGACCGGGTCTGGGCAGGCATGGAGAAGCTGGTCTTCTGGGTCCTGTTGCCGGCGCTCATCGTCTCCTCCCTCGCGGAAGTCGACCTGTCCAGGCTGCCGCTCGGCACCATGGCCGGCAGCATCTGGGGCGCGCTCGCGATCGGTGCCGTGACCAGCATCGCGCTGGCGCGCCTGCTGGGCCAGGGCCCCGCGGCCATGACCTCCGTCCTGCAGGGCGGCATCCGCTTCAACAACCTGATCGGCTTCGCGATCGGCGGCGCCATCTTCGGCACCGAGGGCCTGGCGCTGTCCGCGGTCGCCACCGGGCTGATCGTCCCCTTCGTGCAGGTCGTCGTGGTGCTGGCCTTCGCCATCGGGCTGGCGCCGGCCGGCGGCGCGCGGATCAGGCCGGTCGCGATCCTGGCGCAGGTGGCGAAGAATCCCTTGCTGATCGCCTGCGTGCTGGGCTTCGCCGTCGCGGCCGCGGGCGGACTGCCGCCGGGGTTGAAGCCCATGCTGGTCACGCTGGGCCGCGCTTCGGTGGCGCTCGGCCTGCTTTGCGTCGGTGCCGCCCTTTCCCTGGCCAGCTTCACCGACCGGTTGCCGGTGCAATGCGCGACCGGCGTGCTGAAGCTGCTGGTGATGCCGGTCGTGACACTCGGCTTCACCCTGGCTTTCGGCCTGACCGGGCTGCCGGCCCTGTTCGCGGTACTGTTCATGGCGCTGCCGACCGCGGCCACCAGCTATGTGATGGCCCGCGCCATGGGCGGCGACGCCCCCCTGATCGCGGCCATCACCACGACCGAGCACATCGCCGCGTTGCTGACGCTGCCGCTTTGGCTCTGGCTGCTGGGGCAGTAGAGCAGGATGTGTTCGCAAGCGCTCACGCATCCTGCTCCAGGGCTTTGTTTGATCGCGTGATTCACGGTTTTCGGTGAGTCCACCTCAACCGATCACGCTTTGGCATCCGGCCCGCGCCTTCAACCCGCCCGAATTCCGGGCTTTCGTGGCGCCTGCGGCGCCCATTGCCTGTCGCCGATGCGGAAGGACAAGCAGTCATGCGCCGATCTCTGGCGGGTTTCGTCGTCCTGGCGCTGCTGGCCGGGCCTGCCCTGGCGCAAACGGACGCGCCCGGCAGCCTGCCGCCGCCGGTGCAGCAGCCGGCGGCCGGCCGGGCGGACGAGCCGGGCGTCGGCCAACGCATCGGCGCCACCGCGGGCCGCGCGGCCTCCGGCGTGGCGCGGGGCACCAGGCGCGCGGCACGCGCCACCACCGGCGCGGCCCGGCGCGCAACGCGCTGGACCGGCAGCCGCCTGGAGCGCGCTGGCGACTGGACGCGGCACCAGGGTCAGCGGCTCAGTCGCTGAGGCGATTCAGCCGCCACCGGCCCTGAGATGGGCGATCGGCAGCCCGATCGCTTCCGCCACCAGCGTCCTATGGCAAGTCGCGGGGTCCGCTTCCAGGCAGAGCAGGCAGACCGGCTCCGCCCGCGCCCGGGCGGCCAGGCGGGCCAGCGCGTGCTGCGGCTCATCCCCCGCCAGATGCGCCGCGAAGATGCGGCGCATCTCCGCCGGGCGGCCGGCACGCACCGCGGCACGCCCGGCGGCAGGCGTGCCGAGCGCGCGTTCATGTACATAGACGATGCCGGCGGCTTCCAGCGCCTCCGACAGCGCCCGCTTGGCGAAGCCGGGCTTGCGGCTGTTGGCCAGGGCGCGGACATCGACCAGCGTCGCGACGCCCGCATCCTTCAGCATCGCGACCAGGCCGGCGGGCGTCGCATTCTCATACCCGATGGTATGCACGATCGCCGGCCCGATCATGGCGAGGCTACCGGTTGATCGCGGCGTGCGCGGCCAGGCAGGCCATGTCCAGCATCTGGTTCACGCTGGCCGAGATCGGCACGATCTGCGCCGGGCGCGACAGCCCGAACAGCAGCGGGCCGATCACCGTGGCGCTGGTCAGCTGCGGCACCGCACGGGTCAGGATATGCGCGGCGTGCAGCCCCGGCATCACCAGCACATTCGCCGGCCCGGTCAGGCGGCAGAAGGGATAGAGCGCGGCGCGCAGCGCCGGATCCAGCGCCACATCCGCCGCCATCTCACCGTCATGCTCGAAATCGACACCGGTCTGGTCGAGCAGCTTCACCGCATCGCGCACGCTGCCCGGGATCACGCCCTTGGGGTCGCCGAAGGTCGAGAAGGACAGGAAGGCGACGCGCGGCTCCAGCCCCAGCCGGCGCGCCGCGGCGGCCGATTGCCGCGCGATCTCCGCCAGGGTCGCGGCATCCGGCCGTTCGTGAATCGCGGTATCGGCGACCAGCACGGTGCCGGAGCGGCGCGCGACGATCAGCGACAGGCCGAACATCACGCTGCGCGGCATCGGCTCGATCGCCATGGTGATGTTCTCGAGCGCCGCCGCATAGCTGCGGGTCGACCCGGTCACCACCGCATCCGCATCGCCCATCGCCACCATGCAGGCGGCGAAGACATTGCGGTCCTGGTTGACCAGGCGCTGGCAGTCGCGGAACAGGAAGCCTTCGCGCTGCTTGCGGGCATAGAGATAGTCGGCATAGCGGCGGTTGGAATGCGACAGCCGCGCATTATGGATCTCGATCCCGTCCGGCAGCGGAATGCCGAGCGCGGCCGCGGTCGCGTGTACCCTGTCCTCCCGCCCGACCAGCACCGGGGTGCCATAGCCGGCGTTGCGGAAGGCGATGGCGGCGCGGATCACCTTCTCCTCCTCGCCTTCGGCGAAGACGACGCGCTTCGGATTGGCGCGCACCCGTTCCGCGATCGCTTCCAGCGCGCCGGCAGTGGCATCGAGCCGGCCGGCCAGGTCGCGGCTGTAGCGGTTCAGGTCGGGGATCGGCTTGCGGGCGACACCGCTGTCCATCGCCGCCTTGGCGACGGCCGGCGGCACGCGCGACATCAGGCGCGGATCGAAGGCGTTCGGGATGATGTATTCGGGCCCGAAGCGCAGCGCGAGGCCGGCGCCGGCGCCGGCCACTTCCTCCGGCACGTCTTCCCGCGCGAGCAGCGCCAGGGCGTTGGCGGCCGCGATCTTCATCTGCTCATTGATCGTGCTGGCGCGCACATCGAGCGCGCCGCGGAAGATGAAGGGAAAGCCGAGTACGTTGTTGACCTGGTTCGGATAGTCCGACCGGCCGGTCGCGATGATGCAATCCGGGCGCGCGGCCTTCGCTTCTTCCGGCGTGATCTCGGGGTCGGGGTTGGCCATCGCGAAGATGATCGGCGCCGCCGCCATGGCGCGCACCATCTCCTGCGTCAGCGCGCCCTTGGCCGAGAGGCCGAAGAACACGTCCGCCCCTTCCAGCGCCTGGGACAGCGTGCGGGCGGGGGTGTCGACGGCATGCGCCGACTTCCACTGGTTCATGCCCTCGGTACGGCCGCGATACACCACGCCCTTGGTGTCGCACATGATGATGTTCTCGGGCCGCATGCCCATCGCCTTCAGCAGCTCGGCACAGGCGACGGCCGCGGCACCCGCGCCGTTGATGACGAGCTTCGTCTTGGCGAGGTCGCGGCCGGTCAGGTGCGCCGCGTTGATCAGGCCGGCGGCGGCGACGATCGCCGTGCCGTGCTGGTCGTCATGGAAGACCGGGATGTCCAGCAGCTCGCGCAGGCGCTGCTCGATGATGAAGCATTCGGGGGCCTTGATGTCCTCGAGATTGATGCCGCCGAAGGACGGACCGAGGTAGCGCACCGAATTGACGAAGGCGTCCACATCCTCGGTATCGAGGCAGAGGTCGATGCCGTCGACATCGGCGAAGCGCTTGAACAGCGCGACCTTGCCTTCCATCACCGGCTTCGAGGCCAGCGCGCCGAGGTTGCCGAGGCCGAGCACGGCGGTGCCGTTCGAGATCACCGCCACGAAATTGCCCTTGGAAGTGTAATCATAGGCCAGCGACGGGTCGCGATGGATGTGCAGGCAGGGTTCCGCGACGCCCGGGGAATAGGCCAGGCTGAGGTCGCGGGCCGTGGTCAGCGGCTTGGTCAGCCGGATTTCCAGCTTGCCGGGGCGGCCTTCGGCGTGCATCGCCAGGGCCTCTTCGCCGGTGACCCGTGCGGTGCGGCTGTCGGTGATCGGCGTGGTCTTGGTGTCGTCCATAACGTCGGCTCATCCCCGGGGTCGTTCGTCGGCCAATGATGCGGCGCGGCGGGCTGCGCGGCGAGTCCCTTGCTTCGCAATTGCGGCATGAGCAGGTATCTCTCGACCATGGAGCAGAAGTCACAGGGCATGCCGAGCGCCGAAGGCGGACCATCGATCCCGCGCGCCGAAGGCGGGCCGTCGGTCCCGCGCGCCGAAGGCCGATCGTCGATCCCGCGCGCCGAAGGCGCGACACCCGCGATGGCGCAATGGTTCGTGGCCAAGGCCGCGCATCCGGACGCGCTGGTGTTCTTCCGCATGGGTGATTTCTTCGAAATGTTCTTCGGCGACGCCGAGGCGGCGTCGGAAGCGCTCGACATCGCCCTGACATACAGGGGCGAGCATCGCGGCCAGCCGATCGCCATGTGCGGCGTGCCGGCGCATGCGGTGGACAGCTACCTGGCGCGGCTGATCCGGCGCGGCTTCCGCGTCGCGATCTGTGACCAGATGGAGACACCGGAGGAAGCCAAGCGCCGCAAGGCGCCGACCATCCGGCGCGAGGTGATCCGGGTGGTGACGCCGGGCACGGTGACGGAGGAAGCGCTGCTCGACGCGTCCCGCCCCGCCTGGCTGCTGGCGCTGGCACCCGACGGGGCGCGGATCGGCGCCGCCTGGCTCGATGTCTCGACCGGCGCCTTCCAGACCGAGGCGCTGCCGGTCGCCACCCTGCCGGCGCTGCTGGCCCGGCTCGACCCTGCGGAGGTGGTGGCGCCGGAAGCCCTGGCGGCGGAGCCGGCGCTGGCGCCGCTGCTCGGCCTGCTCGCGGTCGCATCGCCATCCTCCGACCCCGCCGCGCGGCTGGCCGATGCCTATGGTGTCGCGACGCTGGAGGGCTTCGGCGTCTTCTCCGCCCCCGAGATCGCGGCGGCGGCGATGGCGGTCGATTATGTGCGCGCGACCCAGGCCGGGACGCTGCCGCGCCTGTCGCCGCCGGCGCCACAGGGCGGGCGCGGCCTGCTGCAGATGGATGCCGCGACCCGCCGCAGCCTGGAGATCCTGAAAGGCGAGCGCGGCGGCACCAAGGACTGCCTCCTCGGCGCCGTCGACCGCACGGTGACCGCGGCCGGCGCGCGGGAGCTGGCGGCGCGGCTGGCCGCCCCGCTGGCGGATCCGGACGCGATCGGCGCCCGGCACGACGCGGTCGCCTTCCTGGTCGACGCGGCGGAGCTGCGTGGCCGCATGCGCACCGCGTTGAAGGGCGCACCTGACATGGCGCGCGCCCTGGCGCGGCTGTCGGTCGATCGTTTCGCGCCGCGCGACCTGGCCGCGATCCGCGACGGGCTGGCCCGCGCCGCCGCCATCGCGGCCGCGCTGGCCGATCCCGCCGGCCTGCCGCCGCCGCCGCCCCTGCTGCGCGACGCCACGGCGGCGCTGGCCTGGCAGGGCCCGCAGCCCGAGCTGGCCCGCGCCCTGGCCGAAACCCTGCCCGCCCGGCTCGAGGATGGCGGCCTTGTCGCCCAGGGTTATGATGGCGAGCTGGATGCGCTCCGCCGGCTGCGTGACGACGCCCGCGGCGCCATCGCGGCGCTGCAGATGGAGCTGGCGCAGGCCTGGGGCGTCGCCAGCCTGAAGATCAAGCACCACCAGCAATTCGGCTATCTGGCAGAGCTGCCGCTGGCGGCCGGCGAAGTGCTGTTGCGCAAGGCGCCGGCCGCGCCGCATGCGCCGATCCACCGCCAGACCATGGCCAACGCCATGCGCTTCACCTGCGCGGCGCTGGCCGAGCTCGACCGCAAGCTGTCGGAGGCCGGCGACCGCGCGCGCCAGCGGGAACGCCGGATCGCCCAGCATCTGCGCAAGCTCTGCCTGGACGCGGCGGCGCCTGTCGCCGCCTCCGCCCAGGCGCTGGCCGAATGCGACGTGCATGCGGCGGCTGCCGAGATCGCGGCGGCGGCGGCCTGGTGCCGGCCGGCGCTCGGCGCCCGCGCCGAATTCGCGGTCGCCGGCGCCCGGCATCCGGTGGTGGAAGCCGCCCTGGCGCGGGCGCGCGGCCCCGCCTTCGTGCCGAATGATTGCGACCTGTCCGCCGGGCGGCGGCTCTGCCTGTTGACCGGGCCGAACATGGCCGGCAAATCGACTTATCTGCGGCAGAACGCGCTGCTGGTGATCCTGGCCCAGGCCGGGCTCTTCGTGCCGGCGGAGGCCGCCACCTTCGGCATCGTCGACCGCCTGTTCTCCCGCGTCGGCGCCTCCGACGATCTCGCCGGCGGGCGGTCGACCTTCATGGTGGAAATGGCGGAAACGGCAGCGATCCTGAACCAGGCGACGGATCGGTCGCTGGTGGTGCTGGACGAGGTCGGGCGCGGCACCGCCACCTGGGACGGGCTGGCGATCGCCTGGGCGGTGCTGGAGGCGCTGCATGACCGGATCCGCTGCCGCGCCATCTTCGCCACCCATTTCCACGAGCTGACGGCGCTGGCCGGCAAGCTGCCGGAGCTTGCGCCGGCGACGATGCAGGTGCGCGAATGGCGCGGGTCCGTCGTGTTCCAGCACAGCGTCGCGCCGGGGGCGGCGGAGAAGAGCTGGGGCCTGCATGTCGCCCGCCTGGCCGGCGTGCCGCGCGGCGTGGTGACACGGGCCGAAGCGGTGCTGAAGGCGCTGGAAGAACGGGCTCGCGGGCTCGATCCGCTATCCGATGAGCTGCCGCTCTTCGCGCGTCCTGCCCCTGCCCCGGCGCCGGCGCCGGCGGACGCCGCGCCATCGCCGGCGCTGGAGGCGCTGGCCGCGCTCGAGCCGGATGCGCTGAGCCCGCGTGAGGCACAGGAAGCACTCTATCGCCTGAAAACACTGCTGCACTGCGAAGGGACCCTTGGCCCCGCTGCGTTGAACACGATAGTGTCAAGGGGATGAAAGCCAGTCAGACCGCCGCATTGCGGGCGATCACGCCGAGCGGCACCCGCACTGTCACGCCGCTCGCCGACCCGCCGGATGTCCTGCCCGACCTGATCGCCCAGTTGGTGCCCGACGAGGGCCCCATCGCGCGGGATGCGGCGCTGGCGATCCTGCGGCGCCATCTCGGGCGGATCCACAGCCGCGTGCAGCAGGCCTTCGAAGCGCGGGAACTGTCCGGCCTGTCCGCCGCGCGCTGGATGGCGGCGCTGACCGATACGCTGATCATCGCGATCCACGCCTATGCCGATGCCTCCCTGCCGCCGGGCCGGACGCGGGAGACGCCCTTCTGCCTGGTGGCGGCCGGGGGCTACGGCCGCGGCGTGCTGGCCCCCTTCTCCGACATCGACCTGCTGTTCCTGACCGATGCGCAGATGACCCAGCGCGGCCAGCGCGCGGTCGAGTTCATGCTCTACCTGCTCTGGGACCTCGGGCTGAAGGTCGGCCACGCGACCCGCAGCGTCGAGGATTGCCTGGAGGATGCGAAGGGCGACGCCACCATCCTGACCGCGCTGCTCGATGCGCGGCCGCTCGCCGGCGACGGCGCCATCTTCGACCGCTTCGCCGCCGCCTTCACCCAGGCGCGCGCGGCCTGGGGTTTCGGCCACTTCCTGGCCGCCAAGCGCGCCGAACGCGCGGCGCGCCATGCCCGTTACGGCGAAAGTCCGTTCCTGGTGGAGCCGCATATCAAGGAAGGCCGCGGCGGGCTGCGCGATCTGCAGACGCTCTACTGGCTCTCCCGCTATGCCTTCGGCGTGCAGCGCATGCCGGAACTCGTGGGCACCGACGCGCCCGGCGGCGGGCTGATCACGGAGGAGGAGGCGAATGCGATCCGCCGCGCCTGGGACTTCCTCTGGACCGTGCGCTTCCATCTGCACCTGGTTGCCGGCCGCGCCGAGGAACGTCTGACCTTCGACTTCCAGCCCGTCGTCGGCGCCCGCATGGGCTACACGCGTCACGGCAAGCAGGATGGCGTCGAACGCTTCATGAAGCACCTGTTCCTGACGGTGCGCGACGTGGCGCGACTGACCCGCATGCTGGAGCCTGGGCTGGAACGCGCGGCACTCGGCCTGCCCGCCCTGCTGCCGGCTTCCGACCGCGCGCTGGCCGATGCCGGCTTCGCCCTGGCCGACGGCAAGCTGATCGCCGCACCCGGCTTCGATTTCCGCGAAAAGCCCGTGCTGATGCTGCGCCTGGTCAAGCTGGCGCGCGACCGCGGGCTGGAGATCCACCCCCTCGCCTTCCGCGCTCTGATCCGGCAGTCCCGCCACGCGGTACGGCTGCGCGGCGATCCGGAAGCGAATACCATCTTCCTCGACCTGCTCTCCGGCCGCGACGGCGCCGCCTGGCTGCGCCAGCTCAACGAGGCCGGCTTCCTGTCGCGCTTCCTGCCGGACTGGGCGCGCATCGTCGGGTTGATGCAGTTCGACACCTACCATGTCTTCACCGTCGACGAGCACACGGTGGAAGCGATCGGCGTGCTCGGCCAGCTCGACCGCAACGAGCTGGCCGAGATCGCCCCGGTCGCCAGCGAGCTGCTGGGCCAATTGCAATCGCGCCGCGCCCTTTATGTCGCGACCCTGCTGCACGACATCGCCAAGGGCCGCGGCGGCGACCATTCGGAGATCGGCGCCCAGGTCGCGCAGGCGGTCTGCCCGCGGCTCGGCCTGACACCGGAGGAGACCGAGACCGTCTCCTGGCTTGTGCTGCACCACCTGCTGATCAGCCAGACCGCCTTCAAGCGCGATATCGAGGATCCGAAGACCATCCTCGACATCGCGGAGATCGTGCAATCGCCCGAACGCCTGCGCCTGTTGCTGGTGCTGACGGTCGCCGACATGCGCGCGGTCGGGCCCAAGGTGTGGAACGGCTGGAAGGCGACGCTGCTGCGCGAGCTGTACTGGCGCGTCGCGGAGGTGCTGGCCGGCGGGCTTTCCGTGCCGGAGCGTGACGTGCGCGTGGCGCGCGCCAAGGAAGCCGCCGCCTCCCTGCTCAAGAACCGGCCCATGGTGGAGGTCGAGCGTTTCCTCTCCCTCGGCTATCCCGGCTACTGGCTGAGCTTCGATCCGCAGACCCATGCCCGCCACGCGGCCATGGTGCGGGACGCCGATGCCAGCGGCACGCCGCTGACCATTCGCACGCGGGTACTGGAAGCGCGCAGCGTCACCGAGGTGACGGTCTATTGTACCGACCACCCGGGCCTGTTCAGCAAGATCGCCGGCGCGCTCGCCGTCGCCGGCGCGTCCATCGTCGATGCGCGCATCCACACCATGACCGACGGCACCGCGCTCGATACCTTCTGGGTGCAGGACGCTTCCGGCGCCGCCTTCGACCAGCCGCACCGCCTGGCCCGCCTCTCGGTCCTGATCGAGCAATCCCTGTCCGGGCGCCTCAAGCTGACCGAGGAAATCCGCAAGGTGCGGCGGGAGCCGGCGCGGCTGCGCGCGGTGACGGTGCCGCCGCGCGTCGTCATCGACAACCACGCGAGCAACACCCACACCGTCATTGAGGTGAACGGCCGCGACCGGCCGGGGCTGTTGCACGACATGACGGCGGCGATCAGCGGCCAGGGCCTGCAGATCGCCTCCGCCCATATCACCACCTATGGCGTGCGCGCGGTCGACGTCTTCTACGTCAAGGACGTCTTCGGGCTGAAGATCGAGAATGAGCGCAAGCTCGGCCAGCTCCGCCATGCCCTGGTCGAAAGCCTGCTGACGCCGGAGAACCAGCCGGCACCCGTCATCGCGGGCGCCTGACGGTTACCGGCCCGCGAAAGCCGCGAATGCGGCAAGCTGCTTCACGATCACGCCGCGGGTCGCCTCGTCGGTGATGGCCTCGGCGGAGAGCTTGTTCTGCGCCTGCGCCACCATCACCTCCGGCTTGTTCAGCACCCGCGCTTCGAGCATCACCAGCGTCTGCCGCAGATGATACTGGCAGCGTGCGCCGCCGAGCACGCCCATCGACGCCGTCTGGATCGCCACGGGCTTTTCCAGGAAGGGCTGCGGCTTCAGCCGGGACAACCAGTCGATGCCGTTCTTCAACACGCCCGGCATCGAGTAATTGTACTCGGGGGTCACGAAGATCACGCCATCCGCCGCCGCGATGCGCGCGCCCAGCGCCGTCACCAGCGCCGGCATGCCCGCGGCTTCCACATCGCCGTCATAGAGCGGGACATCGCCGAGCCCCTCGAAGACCTCCACCACCACCCCCGCCGGCACCAGCGCCGGCAGCGCATGCGCGATGATGCGGTTGTGGGATGCCCGGCGCAGGCTGCCGCAGATCGCAAGGAAGGTCAGCATGGCCTCAACCGCCCTCGATCTCGCGGCGGACGATCGCGGCGCCGTCCACCATCGCCCGCATCTTCCCGAAGGCGACATCCCGCGGCAGGTATTTCATGCCGCAATCCGGCGCCACGATCACCTTGTCCGCATCCACATGCGGCAGCGCGCGGCGAATGCGCGCGGCGACCATCTCCGGCGTTTCCACGGCCAGGTCCGCCAGATCGATGACGCCGAGGATGATCTCCTTGCCGCGCAGCGTCTCCAGCACCTTGGTGTCGAGGTTGGATTGCGCGGTCTCGATCGAGATCTGGTTGACGCGGCAATTGCAGAATTCCGGCAGGAAGGAATAGCCCTCCGGCCGTTCATGGATGATCGCGGCATAGCCGAAGCAGATATGCACCGCGGTCCTGCCCTGCACGCCTTCCAGCGCCGCATCCAGCGCCGCCAGCCCGTATTTGCGCGCCTTGTCCGGCCGCGCCTGCATGTAGGGCTCATCCACCTGCACGATGTCGGCGCCGGCGGCGAACAGATCCTTGATCTCGGCATTCACGGCGGCGGCGTAGTCCATCACCAGCTCCGCCTCGTCCTTGTAGAAATCATTCTGCGCCTGCTGGGCCATGGTGAAGGGCCCGGGCACGGTGATCTTGATCCGCCGGTCGGTATTGGCGCGCAGGAAACGCACATCCCCGGCTTCCACCGCATGCCGGCGACTGATGCGGCCGACCACGCGCGGCACCGGATTCGGATGCCCGCTGCGGTCGAGCGCAGTGCCGTGATTGTCGAGGTCGACCCCGTCCAGCGCCGTCGCGAAACGGTTGGAATAGCTTTCGCGCCGCACCTCGCCATCGGTGATGATGTCGAGCCCGGCCCGTTCCTGGTCGCGGATCGCGAGCAGGGTGGCGTCCTGCTGCGCCTGTTCCAGATGCTCCGGCGCCACGCGCCACAGCTCCTTCGCGCGCACCCGCGGCGGGAAGCGGCCGGCCAGGCGCTGGCGGTCGATCAGCCAGTCCGGCTGCGGATAGGAGCCGACGAGCGAGGTGGGCAGCAGGCGGTTCATGGCATTTCCCCGGGCAGAGCGGCGGGGAGCATAAGGGTACATCCGGCCCTGTCCACCAGGGGCCGAGGCTACCCCAACAGCCGGCCGATAACCCGTGCCGTGTAGTCCACCACCGGAATCACGCGGCCATAGTTGATGCGGGTCGGGCCGATCACGCCGATCGCGCCCACGATCTTCTCCTGGCCGTTGCGGAACGGCGCCACCACCATCGACAGGCCGGTGCTGTCGAACAGCCCGCTTTCCGCGCCGATGAAGATCTGCACGCCCTGGCCGCGCTGCGCCAGTTCCAGCAGGCGCAGCATCGTCTCCTGCGCTTCCAGCCGCTCGAACAGCCGCTTGATCTCGGTGACATGTGCCGCTTGGTCGAGATTCTCCAGCAGCCGCGACTGCCCGCGCAGGATCAGGGATCCGCCGCCGCCGCCGGTCCAGGTGCCGAGCCCGGCTTCGATCACCTGCTGGGTCAGGTCGTCGAGGGCGGTGCGGTTGGCGGTGATCTCCTGCGTGACGACGCCGCGTGCCTCTTCCAGGGTGCGGCCGCCAAGGCGGGAATTGAGGTAGTTGCTGGCCTGGGTCAGCGCCGAGAGCGGCAGGCCGGCCGGCACTTCGATGACGCGGTTCTCGACCTGGCCGCCTTCCTGCACCAGCACCACCAGGGCACGGCCCGGGCCGAGCGCCACGAATTCGATGTGCCGCACCGCGGATTCGGTCTTCGGCGCGACCACCATGCCGGCGGCACCCGCGAGGCCGGACAGCATCTGCCCGGCTTCCCCCAGCGTCTCCTGCAGGGACCGGCCGGAGGCGGCGCAGCGGACCGCGATCGCTTCCCGCTCCGCATCGCTGAGGTCACCGAATTCGAGCAGCCCGTCGACGAAAAGCCGCAGCCCGCGTTCGGTCGGCAGCCGGCCGGCGGAGGTATGGGGCGCGAAGAGCAGCCCCGCCTCCTCCAGATCCGCCATGACGTTGCGGATGGTGGCCGGGGAGAGGTTCAGCGGCAGGCGGCGGGAGAGCGTCCGGGACCCGACCGGTTCCCCGGTTTCGACATAGGTCTCCACCAGCTCGCGCAGCACAGCCGCACTGCGTGTATCGAGCCCCGGCAGGGTGATGCCGGGGATAGGCTGGCCAAAGCGCTGATCCGCCATGGTGGAAGGCTAGGCAGCGCCCCCCGGGAGGTCAACCGGATCCATCCGTCTGCCGGGCGGATTCACGCCTCCGGGCATGCGCCCTCCAGCGATCCGGCCCGGGTGACCATCAGTCCGCGTAGACATTCGCGGCCTGGATGATGGGGCGCCAGCGCGCCACCTCCTCGGCCAGGAAGCGGGTGTGGAAGGCCCGCGTCGCCTTGATGTCGGTCGCCGGCTCGGTGACCATTTCGGCGAAGCGTTCCTTCAGCCGGGTCTCCTTCAGCGCGGCACGGATGGCGGCCGAAAGCCGTTCCTGCACCTCGACCGGTGTATGGGCCGGGGCATAGAGGCCGTGCCAGGTGCTCATGTCGATGGTGGGCAGGCCGGCTTCCCGGGTGGTCGGCAGGTCCAGGCCCGGCACGCGGCCTTCGGTCGTCACCGCATAGCCCTTGATCCGGTTGTCGCGCAGGAAGCTGAAGGTGTTGGTGGCCTGGTCGCAGAAGACGTCGATGCGGCTGGCCATCACCTCGGTGATCGCGGGCGCGCTGCCGCGGAACACCACCGGCGTCATCGCCGTGCCCGCCGCATGCTGCAGCAGCATGCCGCAGAGGTGATTGGCGGCGCCGAGGCCGGAATGCGCGAGGTTCAGCTTGTCGCCATCGGCGCGGATCTTCGCCATCAGCGCGGCCAGGTCATTGGCCGGGAAATCCGGTCGCGTCACGATCGTCATCGCCGCGTCGGAGACGAGGCCGAGCGGCGCGAAGCTCTCGATCACGTCGTAGGGCAGGCGGCGATAGAGCGTCGCGGTGCTGGCATGGCCGATATGGTGCGCCAGCAGCGTATAGCCGTCCGGCCGCGACTGGGCGATGCGGAGCGCCGCGATGGTGCCGCCGGCGCCGGTGACGTTTTCCACCACCACAGGCTGGCCGAGATCCTTGCTCATGCCCTCGGCGACCAGCCGGTTGATGACATCCGTGGGACCGCCGGCCGCGAACGGCACGGTCACCGTGATGGCGCGGCTGGGAAACCCCTGCTGCGCGAGGGCGGGGGCGGAAAGGCGCGTCGCGGCGAGGGCGGCGGCGCTGCCGATCAGGGTCCGGCGGTTCAGCATGACGTTTCCTTATCCTGGCGGCTTGCACTTGCCTGTGGCCACGGAGTGAGCCACATGGCCCGCACCCTGCCAAGCCGCCGGCCATGCTGCCGGGAGAAGGACCATTCGCCATGCGCCCCTCCGGCCGCGCCCACGACGCGCTCCGCACCGTCTCGCTCGAACCCGGCGTCGCGCGCCATGCGGAAGGGTCCTGCCTGATCCGCATGGGCCTGACCGAAGTGCTGTGCACCGCCAGCGTCGAAGCGCGCGTGCCGCCCTTCCTGCGCAATTCCGGCCAGGGCTGGGTGACCGCGGAATACGGCATGCTGCCGCGCGCGACCCATACCCGCGGCGACCGTGAGGCGGCGCGCGGCAAGCAGAGCGGCCGCACCCAGGAGATCCAGCGCCTGATCGGCCGGTCGCTGCGCGCCGTCACCGACATGAAGGCGATGGGGGAGATGTCGATCACCCTCGACTGCGACGTGCTGACCGCCGATGGCGGCACCCGCTGCGCGTCGATCACCGGCGCCTGGGTGGCGCTGCACCTCGCCTTCGAGCATTGCCGCGCCAACAACATCATGAGCGCCAACCCGCTGCGCGACCAGGTCGCGGCGATTTCCTGCGGCATCTGGCAAGGGGCGCCGGTGCTCGACCTCGACTATGCCGAGGACAGCAAGGCGGATGCCGACACCAATTTCGTGCTGACCGGCACGGGCGGCATCGTGGAGGTGCAGGGCACGGCCGAGGGCGCGCCCTTTACCGAGGCCGACCTGAACGCGCTGATGCAGCTCGCGAAGAAGGGCACCGCCGAGCTCTTCGCCGCGCAGCGCGCGGCGATCGGGACATGAGCCGTCCGGTCGCCGCGGCACCGAAGGGCGCGAAGGCGTGAATCGGCCGGCCGGAGGCGGCGCCCATCGGCGCCTGGCGCGCGGGGAGACCCTGATCCTCGCCACCCACAATGCCGGCAAGCTGCGGGAGGTCGCGGCGCTGCTCGCGCCCTTCGGGCTGGCGGTGCAGAGCGCCGGCGCGCGCGGCCTGCCCGAGCCGGCCGAGACCGAGACCAGCTTCATCGGCAATGCGCGCATCAAGGCGCTGGCCGCCGCGCGCGCCACCGGCCTGCCGGCGCTGGCCGATGACAGCGGCTTTTCCGCGGCCGCGCTCGACGGCGCGCCGGGCGTCCACACCGCCGACTGGGCGATCCAGCCGGACGGCACGCGCGACTATGCCAGGGCCATGGCGCTGGTGGCCGAACGCTGCGGCGACAACCCGGACCGCCGTGCCTGGTTCAGTTGCGCCCTGGTGCTCGCCTGGCCGGATGGCCACACCGAGGCCTTCCTTGGCGAGGCGCATGGCCGGTGGATTTTCCCGCCGCGCGGCGACCGTGGCTTCGGCTACGACCCGATCTTCGTCCCCGAAGGCCATGCCGAAACCTTCGGCGAATTGGCGCCCGAGGCAAAGCACGCGATCAGCCACCGCGCCCACGCCTTCGCCCTGCTCCGGGCTGCCTGCCTGCCATGAGGCGCCGCGCCTTCGCTCTGCTGGCCTTGCTGCTGACCGCCCAGGCGCCCGCGCCCGATGCGGCCGGCCCGCTGCATCCGGACGCGCGGGCGCCGCTCGCCGGGCCCGGCAGCGCCACCGGCGCGCTGGTCTGGCTGCATCCCGCCTATGACGGCGACGGCCCGCCGCCCGAAGCGCCGCCCTGGTCGCATCGCCTGACCACCACCGGCTGGGACCTCTGGCGCTTCGACCGCGCCGGCGCCCGCGATCCGCTCGATGCCGGCGCCGACGCGCTGGCGGCCGGCGTCGCGGCGCTGCACGAGCGCGGCTATGCCCGCGTCATCGTGCTGGGCGAATCCCGCGGCGCCTTCATCGCGTTGACCGCGCTGCGCCAGCCCCTCGGCGCCGAAGCCGTGCTGCTGGTCGCCCCCGCCGCGCATGGCACGTCCCCGGAACGCCGCCCCGAAGCGCTCGCCGCCTTCACCGCCGCGCTGCGCGCCGCCAGGCCGGAGGCCGCGCATCGCCTCGGCCTCGTGCTGTTCCGCGGCGATCCCTATGACCCCGATCCGGATGCCCGCGCCACGGCCTTCCGCGAGGCCGCGGTACGGCTCGGCCTGCCGCGGCTGCTGATCGATCGCCCCGAAGCGCCGGAAGGCCATGCCGGCCAGGAAGATCCCGCCTTCGACGCGCAGTTCGGCGACTGCATGGCGGCCTTCGCAACCGGGGTCGCGGCGCGCTGCCCCGGCTGAGAACCGACGGGCTTTCCTTCCCCTTCCCCGCCCCGCACATTGCACCGCGATCCCCAGCCAAAAGGGGACGCCCGAAGGAGGAAGTCATGTCGATCACACGCCGCGCCGCGCTGGCCGCGCCCGCCATCCTGCTCGCCGCCCGCGCCGGTGCCCAGGGCGCCTTTCCGCAGCGCCCGGTGCGCATGATCGTCCCCTATACCCCGGGCGGCGTGTCCGACATCACCGCGCGGCTGATGGCCGAGCCGCTGGCCGCCACCTGGGGCCAGGCCGTGCCGGTGGAGAACCGCGCGGGCGCCGATGGCGTGATCGGCACCGATGTGGTCGCCAAGTCCCCGCCCGACGGCCATACCCTCGGCCTCGTCTCCGTCGCGCATCCGGTCAATGCCGCCTTCTACCGGCTGCCCTTCGACACCATGCGCGACTTCGCCTTCGTCACCCAGACCACCTCCACCCCGCTCGTGCTCTGCGCCGCCCGCAGCTTCGGCCCGAGCACGCCGGCCGAGCTGGTCGACCATGCCAAGCGCAACCCCGGCGTCACCTTCGCCGGCACCGGCGGCGTGGTGCGCCTGGCGCCCGTGCTGTTTGCCCAGCGCACCGGTATCCGCCTGGAGTACGTGCCCTATCGCGGCAGCAGCCAGGCCCATCCCGATCTGATGGCCGGCCGCGTCGACATCATGTTCGACACCGTCCCCGCCGCCCTGGCCCATATCCAGTCCGGCGCCCTGAAGGCCCTGGCCACCACCGGCGCCCGGCGCTCCTCCCAGCTGCCCGACGTGCCGACCGTCGCGGAGGCGCTGCTGCCCGGCTTCGAAGCCTCCACCTGGGGGATGATCATCGCCCCCGCCCACCTGCCCGCGCCGGTGCTGACCAAACTCCATACCGACTGCGTCGCCGCCATGCGCAATCCGCTCGTGATCGACCGCCACCGCACCCTGGGTGCGGACATCGTCACCTCCGCCAGCCCGGACGCGCTCCGCGACTTCGTCCAGGCCGAACTGGTCAAATGGGGCGAAGCCGCCCGCACCGCCGGCGTCGAGCCGCAGAACGCCCGGTGAGAGCGCCGGCGCATGCCTGGCGGTCTGCCCGCCCTGCGCGGGTTGCGCTTCCGTGGCATGGCCGGGCGTGCCTAAGGTATGGCCATGCCCAAGCCGCGCATCGCCCTGTTCGTCACCTGCCTGGTCGATCTCTATCGGCCGAGCGTCGGTTTCGCCGCGATCCGGCTGCTGGAAGCCGCCGGCTGCCAGGTGGAAGTGCCGGAGGCGCAGACCTGCTGCGGCCAGCCCGCCTATAACAGCGGGGACCGCGCGACGGCGCGGGAGATCGCCCGCGGCGTGGTCGACGCGTTCCAGCACTACGACCACGTGGTGGTGCCGTCGGGATCCTGCGGCGGCATGATCAGCCATCATTACCCGGCGCTGTTCGACGACGATCCCGAATACCGCGGCCGGGCCGAGGCGCTGGCGGCCAGGACGCATGAGCTGGTGTCGTTCCTGACCGATGTGATGGGCGTGACGCAGGTGGATGCGGCACATGCGGGCGTGGTGACCTACCACGACAGCTGCTCCGGCCTGCGGGAGCTGGGCGTGAAGACGCAGCCGCGGGCGCTGCTGGCGACGGTGCGCGGGCTGACCCTGAAGGAGATGGCGGATCCGGAGATCTGCTGCGGCTTCGGCGGCACCTTCTGCGTGAAATATCCGGAGATCTCGACCCGCATGGTCACCGACAAGGCGCGCGACATCCAGGCGACGGGGGCGGAGACGCTGCTGGCCGGGGATATGGGCTGCCTGCTCAACATGGCCGGGCGGTTGAAACGCGAAGGCGCCGCGATGCGCGTGCGCCATGTCGCGGAAGTGCTGGCCGGCATGGATGCCGAGGTATCGGGAATCGGGGACGCAACCCTGAGGGGGACAGTATGAACGCGCCGCTGGCTGCGCTGCCGCCGCTCGAGGCCGAGATCGCCGCGGAGGGTTTCCTGCGCCTGGAAGGCACGCGGGTGACCACGCTGCTGGGCGATGCGGCCGCCGCGCTGCCGGCCTTCATCGAGAGCTGGAACCGGCTGGAGACGGATAACTTCATGCGCGACGGCGGCCGCTACCGCCGCCGCCGCATCGCCAATTTCGCGGCTCGCCCGGCGGCGCCGGGGCATGCGCGCGGCGCGCACCGCCCGCATTTCCAGGCGGTGGCGCACAACACGCTGAATGGCGGCGTCGATCGCTGGTTCGCGCCGATCGAGGACGCGGTGGGCGGCAATGCGGCGCTGGTCGGGTTGCTCGACCTCGGCCGCGCCCTGGCGGACCGCGTTTCCGGCCCGCAGCACTGGTTCGTGGAAGCGCATCAGTTCCGGATCGAGGCCGCGGCCGGCACGCCGGGGCTGCCGACGCCGGAAGGCGTGCATCAGGACGGTGTCGACCTGGTGATCATCGCCATGATCCGCCGCGCCAACCTCATCGGCGGCGAGACGCTGGTCGAGGATCTGAACGGACGGGAACTGGCGCGCTTCACGCTGCGCGACACGCTCGACATCGCGATCCTGGATGACCGCCGCGTGCGCCACGGCGTCACGCCGGTACGGCCCGAGGATGACGCGCTGGCTTCGGCGCGGGACGTGCTGGTGCTGACCTGGAAACGGGTGCCACCCGCAGCCTGAGTGCCCGCCCATTCTCAAGTCACCATCGCGGGATCGCCCGCCAGAGGCTTGACGGTGCGACACTTTCTCACCAGTTCTTCGATTGACCGGGGCACCCCACCCGCCTAGGCTTCGATCGCTCAAGCGGCAGCGTGATGGCATCATCGCCTCGCGCCGCCGTTTCCCTCCTTCCTTCCGGGATGTCGTCGATGCCTGCGATCAGGCATGTCGGCGAAGCGCAGGCGGATGCCACGCGCAGCAGGTCCCGGCCCCCACCCAAACTGCCCGGACTTCACTCGATGCATCTTTCGGAACTCAAGGCGAAAAGCCCCGCGGACCTGCTCTCCTTCGCCGAGGAGCTGCAGATCGAGAACGCCAACTCGATGCGCAAGCAGGACATGCTGTTCGCCATCCTCAAGG
>DASYDR010000335.1:0-12862 GCA_036499545.1 Roseomonas sp.
CGACCTGGTCCGCGCCCAGCGCGACGGCGCGACCTTGCTGATCCGCCGGCCGGACGCGACGCGCCCGTTCCAGCATGTGCTCGACGTGCTGCGCGGCTACCTGCTGCAGGTGGAAGCACTGGCGCGAGGCGATGCGCCGCCGGCGCTGAATTTCGGCCCGGCCGGTGCGGCGCTCACGGTGCGGGACGTGCTGGCGCTTCATGCGGCGGCGGCCGGCCGCGCGGTCGAGTGGCGGGCGGCGCCGGCGCCGCCGATGCCGGAGGCGCAGCACCTGGCGCTCGACAGCAGCCTCGCGGCGGCGCGGCTCGGCTGGCGGCCGCGCCTCGATGCCGCCGCCGCCATCGCCGCCACGGCGCGCTGGTATGCGGGCTGGCAGGCGGGGGCGGATGGCCGCGCCCTGGCGCTGGCTGAGATCGAAGCGAGCCTGGCGCCATGACGCCGCGCGCCGCTTGCCATCCGGTCACTGCCTGCCGCGCCTGCGGCGGCGCGCTGCGCGCCCGGTTCTGCGACCTCGGCGCCACGCCGCTCGCCAATGATTATCCGCTGCCCGGCGCCGCGCTGCTGCCGGCCTATCCGCTGGCGGCGGTGGTCTGCGCCGATTGCCGGCTGGTGCAGCTCGACCATGTGGTGGAAGCGGCGGCGATCTTCACCGACTACGCCTATTTCTCCTCCTTCTCGCGGAGCTGGCTCGACCATGCGGCGCGCTACGCTGCCGCGATGCGGGACCGGCTGGCGCTGGGGGCGCACAGCTTCGTCGTCGAGATCGCGAGCAATGACGGCTATCTGCTGCGGAACTTCGTCGCCGCCGGCATTCCCTGCCTCGGCATCGAGCCGGCCGGCAATGTCGCGGCCGCCGCCATCGCGGCCGGCGTGCCGACGGATCAGCGTTTCTTCGGTGCGGCGCTGGCCGGGGAGATCGCGGTGCGGCGCGGCCATGCCGACCTGGTGATCGCCAACAACGTGCTCGCGCATGTGCCGCAGGTCGTGGATTTCGCGGCCGGCCTCGCGCGGCTGGCCGGCCCTTCCGGCATCGTCAGCATCGAGGCGCCGCATCTGCTGGCCCTGGTCGATGGCGTGCAGTTCGACACCATCTATCACGAGCATTACGCCTATTGGTCATTGTTCGCGATGGAACGGCTGCTGCGTGCGGCCGGCCTCGCCGTCTTCGACGTGGAGCGGCTGGCGACCCATGGCGGCAGCCTGCGTGTCTTCGCCGGCGCGGATGCGGCGCGGCCCGCCAGCGACGGCCTGCGCGCGCTGCGCGCCGAGGAAGCCGCGCGCGGCATTGCCGGCGATGCGCTCTATGAGGGTTTCAACATCCGGGTGCGGGCGGTGATCGCCGGCTTCCGCGACTGGCTGACGGAAGCGCGGCGGCAGGGCCGGCGCATCGGCGCCTATGGCGCGGCGGCCAAGGGCAATACCTTTCTGAACGCCTGCGGCGTGACGGCGGCGGATATCCTCGCCGTCGCCGACCGCAACCCGGCGAAGCAGGGCCGGCTGCTGCCGGGCAGCGCGGTGCCGGTGGTGGCACCGGAAGCGCTGCAGGGCCTCGTGCTGGACGATATCCTCATCCTGCCCTGGAACATCGCGCCCGAGATCCGCGACCAGCTCCGCGCCGCCGGCCATGCCGGCGGCATCGTCACCGCGGTGCCGGAGATGCGGCGGCTGTGACCCCGCGCGCCACCGCCATCCCGGGGGTGCTGGAATGGCAGACGGTCGCGCATGCCGATGCGCGCGGCAGCTTCACCCGCACCTTCTGCGCCGAGGCCTTCGCGGCCACCGGCTTCCGGCCGCTGCAGACCAGCCTGTCGCACAACCATCACCGCCATACTTTGCGCGGCATGCATGTCCAGGTGCCGCCGCATGCGGAGGCGAAGCTGGTGCGCTGCCTGGCCGGCGCCATCCTCGATGTCGCGGTCGATCTGCGGCCGGGATCGCCGACCCGGCTGCGGCATGTGGCGCTGGAGCTGTCCGCCGCCTGCGCCAATGCGCTGCTGATCCCGCGCGGCTTCGCGCATGGCTTCCTGACCCTGACCGATGATGCGCTGGTCGAATACATGATCGACGCGCCCTTCGTGCCGGAGGCGGCGTCCGGCCTGCGCTTCGACGATCCGGCGCTCGGCATCGCCTGGCCGGCGACGCCGGCGGTGCTGTCGGAGCGCGACCGCGCCTGGCCGCTGCTCGATGGCTGAACGCGTGCTGGTCACCGGCGCCTCCGGCTTTCTCGGCCGGGCGCTGCTGCCGCCGCTGCTCGCCGCGGGCTGCGCGGTGCATGCGACGGCGCGCCGGCCGGCGGCGGTGCCGGGCGTCACTTGGCATGCGGCCGATCTGCTGCGCGGGGAAGGGGGGGCGCTGGTCGCCGCGCTCCGCCCCACCATCCTGATCCACGCCGCCTGGTATGTCGCGCATGGTCGCTTCTGGACGGCGCCGCAGAATGCGGATTGGGCCGCCGGCACCCTTGCCCTCGCGCGCGGCTTCGCCGCCGCCGGCGGGCGGCGCTTCATCGGCATCGGCAGTTGCGCCGAATACGCGGTGCTGCCGGCCGATCCGCTGCCATGGCCGGAAAGCCGGGCCATCGCGCCGGCGACGGCCTATGGCCGGGCCAAGGCAGCCGCCGCCGCCGGGCTCGCCGCCATCCCGGGCATCGAGACCGCCTGGGCGCGGCCTTTCCTGCTGTTCGGGCCGGGCGAGCATCCGGACCGGCTGGTGCCCGCCGTGGCGCGGGCGCTGCTGGCGGGGCGGGAAGCGGCCTGCGCCTCCGGCCGGCCGGTGCGGGACCTGGTCTCGACCGGATTTGCCGGGCGCGCCATCGCGGCGCTGGCGCTGTCCGGCGTCGTGCGGCCGGTGAATATCGGCGCCGGCACGGGCTGGGCGATCGGGGATGTGGCGCGGCGCCTGGGCGCGCTGGCGGCGCGGCCGGACCTGGTGGCGCTCGGCCGCCTGCCGGACCGGGCGGACGAGCCGCCCTGGATGGTCGCCGACACCGCCCGGCTGCGCCAGGAGGTGGGCTTCACCGAAGCCTTCGACCTGGACGACGCACTGCGCGCCGCGCTGGCCTGGTGGCGCCAGGCGTGATGGAGGCGCCGCGCGGCGCCTCCATGCCGGTCGTCAGCTCTTGGTCGTGCGTCCGCTACCGCCACCACCCGGCGCGGGGCGGCTGCCGCGGCCCTGGCCCGGCGGGTCGTTGGGGTCGTTGTCGCTCGGCCCGCTCGGCCGCACCGGGTTGCGGCCGGTGCCCTGGCCGGGCCCGTCATTCGGGTCGGCATCGGTCGGCCCGCGCCCGAAGGTGCCACGGCCCTGGCCCGGCGGATCATCCGGATCGCTGTCGGACACGCCGCTGCCGCCCTGGCGCGGACCGCCACGGCCGCCGCGGCCCTGGCCGGGCGGATCGTCAGGGTCGTTGTCGGTGACGCCGCCACCCTGTCCGGGCGGCCGGTTGCCGCCGCGGCCCTGGCCCGGCGGGTCGTTCGGGTCATTGTCGCTGACCCCGCCGCCACCGCCGCCGCCACGGCCATAGCCGGCCTGGTCGTTGGGGTCGTTGTCGGTCAGGCCGGTGCGCGGGCCCCGGGGCTGCTGCGGCTGGCGGGGTGGCAGCACGCGCGGCGGCGGGGTGGGCGCCGGCGGCGCGTCGCCGCCCTTCACCCCCTGCGCCGCCGCGACGCCCGGCAGGGCCGCCGCGCCGCCGGCGGCACCGACTCGCAGGATCATCAGGCGTCGGGACAGGCGCGGCTTGGCTGGCCGGTCGGCTGGCTCATCGGTCATCGCGGGCACTCCGGGTGATGCGGCATCTTCGGATGTTGCGATCCCGGCGACAAGCGGGACCGCGGAACCGTCACCATGCTTCCATGCCGGCGGGCGGCACGGGGCACAAGTTTCCGCTTGCATTCATGTTCCCTATTTGTTCCTATCCTCGGCATGAGCCGCTTCGACCCCGACCTGCCCCGTCATCTGCTGGATGCGCGCCACGGCCTGGGAGCCTGGCCCGGCACGGCGCGACCGCCAGGCGGCGCGCCAGGGACGGGAAAGGGCCGCCAGATCGCCCCGCGGCCATTCCAGGACAGGGTCCTGACCGTCGGTGCGAGTGTCCTGGACGATGATGACCTCCGCATCCCGCCACCGCCGGTCCGTCCGTGGCCGCGGCCGCGCCCGCCTTCGGCGCTGCGCTGCGTGATGCGCGACTTCACCTGCGGCCTGTTGCTGGCCTGGGTGACCGTCGAGGTGCTGCTCTGGTTCGGTGGCGCCTGACGCGATCCGGGCACCGCCGAAGGGGTGAGTGGGGCCTGGCTTCCATCAGGCTCGCCAACGCCGCGCCGCAGGCATCGGTACAGCGCCCGATTCAGATCTCCGGGCCATCCGGCCCTTCGATCATCGGGAGACTTCAAGTGGGGCGCCCGATTCAGATCTCCGGGCCATTCGGCCCTTCGATCATCGGGCGCTCAGGCAGCGCGCTCGGCCAGCACCTGGTGGGCATGGCGGAAGGCGGCCGCCATCCGTTCCGCCGGCATGGCGCCGGAGAACAGCAGATGCCGGTCCAGCACGAAGCTCGGCACGCCGGACAGGCCGGCGCCGCGCAGCGCCGCATCCTCGGCCAGCACCTCCTCCCGCGCCGCGTCACCCTCTTCGAAGGTGGCGATCACATCTGGCGGCAAGCCGGCGGCACGGCCGATCCCGGCCAGGGAATCGCGTGCGGCGACATCCACGCCGTCCTGGAAATAGGCCTGGAAGATTGCTTCCGCGACGGCGTCCTGCAGCCCGGTGGGCGCTGCCAGTCGCATCAGCCGATGCGCTTCCAGCGTATTCGGCGTGCGCCGCATCAGGTCGTGCCGGAAGGTCAGCCCGGCCGCGGCACCGGCCGCCGCAACCTCCGCGTCGCGCTGGCGGGAGCGTTCGAGGGAGCCGAATTTCCGTGCCCGGTATTCGTCCCGCGCCACACCCTCCGGCGGCAGATCCGGATTGAGCTGGTAAGGGCGCCAGCTGCGGGTGAAATGCAGCCCTTCCTCCGCCAGCATCGCCAGCGCGGTATCGGCATGGCGCTTGCCGATCCAGCACCAGGGGCAGATGGCGTCGGAGACGATGTCGATATGGCCGGCGATGGCGGTGCTCATGCAGGTTCCTCCTACCGGAGCGCATCCTCGCCTTCGATCCCGCCGCTGGCCAGCCCGCCTCTGCGCGGCAGCGGCCGCCTGCTTCAGTGCGGCAGGGCGGTGCGCCTGGCGGCGGCCGGACCGGCGGATGGCGGGACAGCCGCCGCGGCGCGCGGCACCCGCAGGTGCTCGAAGGTCCGGGTCGTGACGAGCACCCAGTCGGCGTCCTGGCCCGGCGCCCGATGGTAGCGGATGAACGCAGTCACGAAGCCGCTATCGGCTTTCGCCCAGGTGCCGTCCGCACGGTATTCATCCACCATTTCCGATGCCGGGGTAGAAACCAGGTAGCGGCCGCAAGCTTCGCAATCCACGGCCTTGTTGTCGTTGTTCGCGAACATGCGCGATGCGGAGCCGCAGAACACGCACGGTTCGTGCCGGGCGAGCTTCGCATTCGTGCCATAGGGATTCTTGACCTTGGCGTTCGGCATGGTCTCGACCGCATAGGGCGGTCTGGCCGTCTGTGACACAGGGGAAACTCCGGATCTGGTTCCCGCCACAGTAGCCACATCCTTGACCTGGATAAACGCAGGCACTTCATCAAAGAGACGTTTGATTTCGTTCTGGACATATCCTCAGCCACGGGGAATGGCCGCAGGGGAAGCTTTGGACGGCTCACGATGAAAGTACAACTAATAGTGTGCTGATGCGGTCGTGTATTGACCCGCGTGGGTTGTTCTCTGCCGCCCGGCGGTCACCTTCGGTGGCGGCGCGGCTTCCTGCCTTCGACCCGGGCCGGCGGCAGATGCACGCGGATCGGCGGCGTGGTCACTCGATCGGCGCGGATGGCCGGTTCCTCCGGAGACAGCCGCCGGGCCCGCGCCGCTGCGCGGTATTGCCGGCCGCCCGGCGGGCGGCGAGTTCCGGCCGGATGCCGCCGGGCGACGCCATCGGTTCCGAGGATGACGCGATGCGGCCGGCCGGGATCGCGCGCCGCCGGCGCCGATCGAATCCACCCGACGCACCGATCGCCATGCTATGTTCGGCTGGCATGTGGAGCAGGCGATTCCGCTGGCGCGGCTGCCGGCCGGGCGCGGCGGCGCCCGGCTCGAAGCGTCGCATCCGGAGACCCCCTGGCCCAGTCCCTGATCCTTCCCGATGGCCGGCTGCGCCTGCGTGACGGGCCGAGCGACCTGGTCATCGGCATCGATGCCGCGGCCCCGGCCCGGACGGAGGCTTTCGCACGCGCCGAGGCTGCCTTCGCCGGGCTGATCGCCGCGCTGGCGGCGGAACTGCCGGCGCTGCGTGCGCCGGTGGGGATCGCGGATCTGCGCCATCCGGTGGCGCGGCGGATGGCTGAAGCGGTGCGCCCGCATGCCGGCGTCTTCATCACGCCGATGGCGGCGGTCGCCGGCGCCATCGCGGAACATGTGCTGGCCGCGGTGGCGGAGGATCCCGCGATCCGCCGGGCGCATGTCAACAATGGCGGCGACATCGCGCTGCATCTGGCGGAAGGCGAAAGCCTGCGCATCGGTCTGGTACGGTCGCTGGCGCGCGCCGCGCCGGAAGGTCGGGCGACGATCGCCAGCGGCATGCCGGTGCGCGGCATCGCGACCAGCGGCTGGCCCGGGCGCAGCTTTTCCCGCGGCATCGCCGATGCGGTGACGGTGCTGGCGGCGCGCGCCGCGGATGCCGATGCGGCGGCGACCGTGATCGCCAATGCGGTGGATGTCGATCACCCGGCGATCCGCCGCGCCCCGGCGGCGAGCCTGGATCCCGACAGCGATCTCGGCGACATCCTGGTCACCACCGCCGTCGGAACGCTGCCGGTCTCGCTGGTGGCGGAAGCGCTGAAGGCCGGCGCCGCCGTGGCGGCGCGGCTGCGGCGGGAAGGGCTGATCGTGGCCGCGATGCTGGCGATCGGGGACGAGGTGCGGCTGGTGGGCAGCGGAGAGGGCCGCTGGATCAGCGTCTGACGGAACCGGGCTGGCCTGGGCCCGGCGCGGCCGCCATCGCTTACCTTCGAGAGGACGCACCGACCAAGTGCTCGGCTTCCAGGACGATCTCAGCTGCGGCCCCATCGATTCCGAGGAAGGATCGCAGCGGGCACGCTGGTGGGCGTCGGTACATGATGAGCCCGAGATCGACATCGATATCGACGATTTCTGGCGGCAGGTTGCGTCGACCCCGACCGGATCATCGTCTGGTTCGCACGCAGCAGCGCCTCTGAGCACGCCTTCTTCCTGGCGCTGGTGGATCGGCTTGGCGACCGACCCTATGACATCATCGACGTCACCGGGTTGCAGGTACCCATGATGCGTCCCGACGGGAAGCCGGGGTTGTCGCGCTCGAAACAGGCCGTCGCCCTCATGGATGAGGAGGCACTTGCTTCGCTTCTCGGCACTGAACGCGCGATCGCGAACGAGGATAGAGAAGACGCCGCGCAACGCTGGCGCCGGCTGAAATCCGAGAATGCGCCGTTCCGTATTGTCACGGATTCGGGTCTTGTTTCGGCACCCTCGGATGTCTTCGATAATTTGCTTTTGGACCAAGCGACCAAAGATTGGCGTAGATCGGCACGGATCGTGGTGACACCATGGGGTACAATGCGGAGCCGTACCTTCAGGTTGGAGACGTCATGCTGAGGAGCCGGCTCGCCGCCCTTTGCGAACAGGGCAGGCTCCTGGCCCATGGTGATCCCCGGCAGTGGAACTGCGATGTCAGGCTGCCGGATTAGATGTCGCGCCTGATCACTCCTGCCGGGCGGGATGCGCCCTACCCGCGCGGCACCCGCGCCGAAAAGGCGAGGAAGCGGCGGTCCGGCCCTTCGAAGCCGCGCGGATAGAAGCTCAGGATCACCACCAGCGCGACGGCGCCGTCGGGACGCAAATGCAGATAGAGGCCGGCGATGCCATAGTGCGCGGCGCAGATCCGCGCAGGGGGCAGATCGCCGTCGGCATGCAGCGTCATCGGCGCGCCACCGGCGCGGGTCAGCGTCAGGGTGATGGCGGTCGCTTCCTCGCCACGCTCGACCCGCGCGCAGAAGGGGTTGGGCGCCGGCCGCTGCGTGATCCGCACCGTCCCGGGGCCGAGTGCCGAGATTGGCAACTCCATCTCCGCCACCTCATCCGCCATGACCGGCCAGATATCCATCGGCAGCAATTCCTCGGCCGGGCGGATCGCCGGATTGGCGGCGGAGACCATGCCGTCGGTGCCGATCCGCAGCCGCTCCAGCACCGGCCGGGCCCCCACGGCTGTGGCGGTCTGCGCGGCCGCGACATCGGCCTGATCGTTCTCGATCAGGCTGGAGAAGGGCCCGCCCTCGGCATCAGCGCCGGTCGCCGTATCGATCACCGCAAGCTGGCTATAGGGGAAGCCTGACGCGTCGTGGGCGCCGAACTGCTCGAAGGCGAAGCGCGCGGCATCGGGCGAGAAGCCGATCACGCGCAGCGCGGCGCCATCGCCGGCCTCCGCCGCGGCGGAGAACAGCAGAAGCAGCGCCGCCGCCATGGCTGGTCGTCGTAACGCCATGTGATCTGGTCCTCCGCCACGGATGTGGCGCCAGCCTGTCATGCCGTTGCGACGCGATGGGTGATGGCGCGATCACGATCGCGGGCGCGACGTCAGCCCTTCTTCCGCGCCTCGGCCTGGTTCTGCGCATCCGCCAGGCCCTTGCCCATCATCAGCCCCAATTCGCCCGGCCGGTCGCTGTAGGTCCGCATGGTGCGGTAGGGGATGGCGGTGATCTCCGCGATGATGTTCAGCTTGGTGGCGACGTCGAGCCCGCCGAAGCGACCGGCGCCGGGCCGGCGTTCGAACAGCGCGGCGACCGCCTGCACGGTGCGTGGCGGGATGATGCCCAGCACCCGGACATGCTCCGGCGTGATGTCGGCGGCGCGCAGGCCCCGTTCCACCGCATTGGCCTGCGCGGCGGCTTCCGGCGCTTTCGTGGTCAGGTCGCGGATGTCGAAATCCAGCTCCGCGCCATTATCCTGCTCGATGAAGACACGGTCGCCGTCGCACTCCACCACCCGGCCGCTGCGGCGGCCATCCCGGTGGTAAACCCGCTGTCCGACCGAAAACATGGCGCGGCCCTCCGTCCAAGGCTTCTATGGCACGGAAGCCGGGCGGCGGATGTGACAGCCGCAGGGAATCACACCGACAGATACTGCTCCCGCACCTCGGCCGCCTGCATCAGCGCGGCAAGGCTGCCCTGCCAGCGGATGCGGCCCTTTTCGATGATCACCGCGCGGTCGGAGACCAGCCGCGCGAAATGCAGGTTCTGCTCCGACAGCAGGATCGACAGGCCTTCGGCTTTCAGTGCCCGGATCGCCTGCACCATGCGTTCGATGATCACCGGCGCCAGCCCTTCCGAGGGTTCGTCGAGCAGCAGCAGGCGCGGATTGCCCATCAGGGTGCGGGCGATGGTCAGCATCTGCTGCTCGCCGCCGCTCATCCGCCCGCCCGGCCGGTCGCGCAGCGCGCCGAGGCTCGGGAACAGGTCGAACAGTCGCGCCGGCGTCCAGGGCGCCAGCCCGCCGCGCGGCGTCTGGCGGCCGACCTCGAGATTCTCCAGCACCGTCAGCTCGGTGAAGATGCGCCGCTCCTCCGGCACATAGCCGATGCCGGCGCGGGCGATGCGGAAGGGCGGCTGTCCCGCGATCTCCGCATCCAGGAAGCGCACGCTGCCAGCCGAGGGCGGCACCAGCCCCATCACCGCCTTCATCGTGGTGCTCTTGCCGGCGCCGTTGCGGCCGAGCAGCACCACCACCTCGCCGGCCGCGACCTCGAAGCCGACATCCTCCAGGATATGCGCGCGGCCGTAATGCGCGGCGAGGGCGGTGACCTGCAGCATCATCCGTGCACCAGACCGGCGCCGAGATAGACCGCGCGCACCGCGGCATCGGCGCGCACCGCGGCGGGCGGGCCTGCGGCGATCAGCCGGCCGCGATCCAGCACGATGATGCGGTCGGCATGGGCGAAGACCACATCCATGTCGTGCTCGGTGAACAGCACCGCGATGCCGCTGCCGCGCGAGATCGCCGCCACCAGCGCCATTAGCGCGACGCGTTCGCGCGGCGCCATCCCGGCGGTGGGCTCGTCCATCAGCAGCAGCCGCGGCGCATTGGCCAGCGCGATCGCCAGTTCCAGCCGCTTCAGGTCGCCATAGGCGAGCACGGCGGCGGCGCGTTCGGCCTGCTCCGCCATGCCGACCCGGGCCAGCAGCGCATCGGCCTCGGCCAGGAAGGCGCGCGCCGCCGGCCGCCAGGCGTGCAGCAGGCGGCCGGCATGCGACAGCAGCGCCATCTGTAGATTCTCCCGCACCGTCATCGATCCGAAGGTCGCGGTGATCTGGAAGGTGCGCCCGACGCCCAGCCGCCAGACCCGGCGCGGCGCCAGGCCGGTGATGTCCCGCCCCAGCAGCCGCACCCGGCCGGCATCGGGGCGCAGCTGGCCGTTCAGCATGTTGAAGCAGGTGCTCTTGCCGGCGCCGTTGGGGCCGATCAGCGCCAGCATCTCCCCGGCGGCGACCGCGAAATCCACGCCCTGCACGGCGCGCACCCCGCCGAAGGCTTTCTCCAGCCCCGCGACCTCCAGCACCACGCTCACGGCCGGTGCCCGTCGAAGGCACGCCGCGCCGCGCCGGCCAGGCCGCGCGGGAAGAACAGCACCAGCGCGATGATCACCAGCCCCATCACCAGCCGCCAGAGATCGGTCGCGCGCATCAGCTGTTCCTGCAGCCCGGCGAAGCCGATGGCGCCGAGGACCGGCCCGCTCAGGCTCTGCACGCCGCCCAGCAGCACCATCAGCAGCGCGTCGACGCTGCGCGAGATCGCGAGATAGGTCGGGAAGACGCTGCCCTTGGCATAGGCGAAAAGACCGCCGGCGATGCCCGCCATGACGGCCGCCAGCGCGAAGGCCAGCCAGCGGATGCGAAAGCCGTCGATGCCGATCGCCTCCGCCCGCAGCGGCGAATCCCGCTGCGCGCGCAGCGCCATGCCGAAGGGTGCCCGCACCACCCGGCGCAGCAGCAGCGTACCGCCCAGGCAGAGCGCCAGGGTCAGGTAGAAATAGGCCAGCTTGCCGCCGGCCCAGGCCGCCGGCCAGACGCCCAGGATGCCGTTGTCGCCGCCGGTGACGTCCACCCATTGGAAGGCGACCGACCAGGCGATCTGCGCGAAGGCGAGCGTCAGCATGGCGGCATAGACGCCGGAGAGCCGGACGCAGAACCAGCCGAAAGCCAGGCCCAGCAACCCCGCCGCCAGCGGCGCGGCGGCGAGGCCGAGCTCCATCGGCGCGGCCAGGTGCTTGACCAGTAGCGCCGCGCCATAGGCGCCGGCGCCGAAATAGGCGGCATGCCCGAAGCTCGCCATGCCGCCCGGGCCCATGATGAAGTGCAGGCTGGCGGCGAACAGCACGAAGATCGCGAGGTCGATCAGCATCGCGACCTCGTAGTCCGCCAGGAAGGGCGGCACTGCTACCAGCAGCGCCAGCGCGGCGAGGCCTGCGATCACCAGCGGCTTGGGCGTCGGCGCGATGGGCGGATCCGGTGCCGCGGACGCCCCGCGCGGCGGCGCGGCGGCGCGGCCGAGCAGCCCGTGCGGGCGCAGCACCAGCACCGCCGCCATCACCAGGAACACCAGCACCAGAGTGATCTTGGGCAGCACCAGGATGCCGAAGGCGTGCAGCTCCCCGATCAGCAACGCCGCCAGGAAGGCGCCGGCGAGCGAGCCGAGCCCGCCCACCACCACCACCACGAAGGCCTCGACGATGATCGCCAGGTCCATGTGCAGGTTCACGCTCTCGCGCGGCAATTGCAGCGCGCCGCCGAGCCCGGCCAGCAGCGAGCCCAGGAAGAAGACGCCGGTGAACAACCGCCGCTGGTCGATGCCGAGCGCGCCCACCATCTCCCGGTCCTGGGTCGCGGCGCGCACCAGCCGGCCCCAGCGGGTGCGGTGGAACAGCAGCCAGAGCAGGCTGAGCACGACCGGGCCGACGCCGATCAGGAACAGCTCGTAGCGCGGGAAGCGCAGGCCCAGCAGGTCCAGGCTGCCGCGCAGCAGCGGCGCGCGTGGGCCGAGCAGGTCCTGCGGCCCCCAGGCCAGCAGCGCCAGGTCCTGCACCACCAGCACCACGCCGAAGGTCGCCAGCAGCTGGAACAGCTCGGGCGAGCCGTAGATCCGGCGCAGCAGCAGCATCTCCACCGCCATGCCGATCAGCCCGGTGACCGCTGCCGCCAGCACAACCCCGCCCCAGAAGCCGAGGGAGGTGCCGGCGAGGCCGGGCGGCAGGCTGGTCACCAGCGTCCAGCCGAGATAGGCGCCCAGCATGTAGAAGCTGCCATGGGCGAAGTTGACGATGCGGCTGACGCCGAAGATCACCGTCAGCCCGGACGCCACCAGGAACAGCGAAGACGCGCTCGCCAGGCCGTTCAGCGCCTGGATCAGCAGGTCCTCGATCAATGCGCCGTGCCCGGGATCCTGGGGGATGTCATCCCTGCGGGCGCAGCCCCCGCACCACCTCGTCCGGCGGCAAATAGCGCGCGCCGTCGGCATAGTGCCAGTCGACCATGGTGCCGGTGCCGTTCTTCAGCGCGGTGCGGCCGATGAAGGCGCCGAGCGTCGATTGATGGTCGACGGCGCGGAAGCTCACCTCGCCGGTGCCGAAGGCGGTCGCGAAGGTGAGGCCGCGCATGGCGTCCACCATGCCCTCGGTCTCGGTATTGGCATCGGTCTTGCGCAGCATGGCCGCGATCGCCGAGACGGTGTCATAGGCGACGA
>DASYDR010000336.1:0-2831 GCA_036499545.1 Roseomonas sp.
GCTTCGTCTCCCAGCGCCGTGGCCGGCCCGATGCGCTGATGGTCGCGGGCAGCGTGATGATCGGCGCGGTGCTGACCAACCGTTCCCCGGTCGGTATCCAGAGCGTGACGCCGATCGCGCGGCTGACCCAGGAAGTGGGCGTGGTCGTGGTGCCGGCAAATTCCGACTTCCAGAATATCGGCCAGCTCATCGCCGCGCTGCGCGCCAATCCGGGCGCGGTCAGCGTCGCCGGTGGCTCGGCCGGCGGCACCGACCACATCACCCTCGGCCTGATCATCAAGGCGCTCGGCCGCAACGCGCGGGAAGCGAGCTATGTCGCCTTCGCCGGCGGCGGCCCCGCCCAGGCGGCGATCCTCGGCGCGCAGGTGAAGGCCGGCATTTCCGGCTGGTCGGAATTCTCGGAGCAGATCGCGGCCGGCCGCATGCGCGCTCTGGCCACCACCGGCGAGACCCGCAGCGACCCGAACGTGCCGACGCTTAAGGAAAGCGGCATCGCGGTCGTCACCGCCAATTGGCGGGGCGTCTTCGCGGCCCCGGGCATCCAGCCGCCGGCGCGCCAGGCGCTGGTCGACCTGATCACCGCCCTGCACGGGCTGCCGGCCTGGACCGAGCTGATGCGCACCCGCGGCTGGGACGACGCCCTGCTGACCGGTACGGCCTTCGAGGAATTCCTGCGCCGCGACATTGCCGACACGGAGACCGTCCTCAAGGAAATCGGATTGGCGTGATTCTGTCCTCAGGCGCCGGCGCCGGCATCCGCCGGCTTGGCTCGCCGGACTACCGGCGGGCCGCATTCGCGGCCTCGGCCTGCATCGGCTCGCGCCTCGCAGTCCGGCCTTTCCGGTGGCGGCCTGCGGCCGCATTGGGAGGGAGGGTAAGAATGATGGAGGGAAGGTCTGACATGACGGTTCGCAAGGGCGTCCATGGCCCTGATCTCGGTGCGGGCGCGTTCGTCCTGCTCCTCGGCCTCCTCGGCTTCTGGCAGGCCGCCGTCATCCAGGCCTCGCCGCTCTATGCCCAGGTCGGCCCGACCGCGATCCCCTATGTGGTCGCGACGGGGCTGGTGCTGATCGGCGCCGGCCTCGTCGCCGCCGCGCTGCGCGGCGGCTGGTCCTCCGAGATGGAGGAGGTGGTGGAGGCGCCGCCGGCCAATTGGCGCGCCCTCGCCTTCCTCGCCGCCGGGCTGCTCGCCAATCTCGCGCTGATCGACTGGCTCGGCTTCGTCATCGCCGCGACGATCCAGTTCGCCCTGGTCTGCGCCGCCTTCGGCTCCCGCCGGCTGCTGCGCGACATCGCCGCCGGCCTCGCGGTCACGCTCGGCGCCTATCTGTTCTTCTCGCATGCGCTCGGCGTGAATATCGGCGCCGGCATCCTGGAAGGCCTCATCTGATGGACAGCCTCGCCGGCCTCGCCCTGGGCTTCAGCCATGCGCTCAGCCTGTCCAACCTCGGCTGGGCCTTGCTCGGCTGTTTCCTCGGCACCGCGATCGGGGTGCTGCCCGGCCTTGGCCCGGCGCTGACCATCGCGCTGCTGCTGCCGATCACCTTCAGCGTCAGTGCGACCGGCGCTTTCATCCTGTTCTGCGGCATCTTCTACGGCGCCATGTATGGCGGCTCCACCACCTCCATCCTGCTGAACACACCGGGCGAAAGCGGGTCGATCATCACCGCGCTCGAGGGCGCGAAGATGGCCAGGCACGGCCGTGCCGGACCGGCGCTCGCGACCGCCGCCATCGGCAGCTTCGTCGCGGGGACGGTCGGCACCCTCGGCATCAGCTTCCTGGGGCCGGTCGTCGTCGACCTCGCGCTGAAGCTCGGCCCGGCCGAGTATTTCTCGCTGATGGTGCTCTGCTTCGTCACGGTCTCCGCGGTGCTCGGTTCCTCGGCGCTGCGCGGCCTTGCCTCGCTGTTCTTCGGGCTGATGCTCGGCCTGGTCGGCGTCGACAACCAGACCGGCCAGGCGCGCCTGACCTTCGGCGTGCCGGAGCTGCTGGACGGGGTGAACGTCGTGCTGGTCGCTGTCGCGCTCTTCGCGGTGGGGGAGACGCTCTACCTCGCCTGGCGCTGGACCAATGCGAAAGCGGTGATCCGCCCGGTCGGGCGGCTGATGCTGTCGAAGGAGGATTGGAAGCGCAGCATCGGGCCTTGGCTGCGCGGCGCCGGCCTCGGCTTTCCCTTCGGCGTCATGCCGGCGGGCGGCACCGAGATGCCAACCATGCTGAGCTATTACGCCGAGAAGAAGCTGGTCGATCCGAAGCACGCGCATGAATTCGGCACCACCGGCGCCATCGAAGGCGTGGCGGGGCCGGAAGCCGCGAACAACGCCGCCGCCGCCGGCGTACTGGTGCCGATGCTGACGCTCGGCCTGCCGACCAGCGCCACCTCCGCCATCATGCTGAGTGCTTTCCAGAGCTATGGCATCCAGCCCGGGCCGCTGCTGTTCCAGACCCAGGCGGACCTGGTCTGGACGCTGATCGCCAGCCTTTTCGTCGCCAATGTGATGCTGGTGGTGCTGAACCTGCCGCTGGTCGGGCTCTGGGTGCGGATCCTGAAAATCCCGACGCCGCAGCTCTACGCCGGCATCCTGGTCTTCGCGACCATCGGCACCTACGGCATCAGCAACAGCGTCATCGACCTGGTGCTGCTCTACGGCATCGGCATCATCGCGATGTTCATGCGCCGCTTCGACTTCCCGACCGCGCCCGTGGTCATCGGCATGATCCTGGGGCCGATGGCGGAACAGGCGCTGCGCCAGGCGCTGACCATCAGCCAGGGCGACTGGAGCACCTTCGTCACGCGTCCGGTCAGCCTCTGCATCCTGCTGCTGGCCCT
>DASYDR010000337.1:0-7296 GCA_036499545.1 Roseomonas sp.
TCATGGAAGCGGATATTGGGGTGCAGCTTGAAGGTATAGGTCAGCTTGTCGGGGGCTTCGGTCCAGCTTTCCGCCGCGTCGCCGATGATGTTCGGATAGTTGTGTGGCTCGTAGGTGAGCAGGGTCGAGTAATGCGGCGCGACCCGATGCATGACCGCGAAGGTCGCGCTCTGGTGCAGGTCGTAGGTCGGGGGCTCGGCGGCGACCGCGAAGGTCAGGATACCGCCGCGTTGCGGCGTCTCCGCGGCGGGCGTCTGTGCCAGCGCCGCACCGCCGAGGACCAGGCCCGGCAGTGCCAGCGCGGCACGGCGGGAAATGCCATTTCCATCCTGGGCCATGAGTCCCCTCCCTACGTCCTGTTGTTGTTCAGACCTGGAATGCGATTCAGATCAGCTCCGTTCGGGCGCCAGCCAGATATCGGCCAGGTCCTGGTAGATCATGTGGGTCGGCGACATCGACCAGCCGCGCACCCGCGCATTCATCACCACGATGCGCTGGAACCATAGGATCGGCACGAGATACGCCTGCTCCATGGCGCGATTCTCGAACTCGCGGACAAGCTGCTTGCGCTTGGCCTTGTCGGTTTCCTGCGCCTGCGCATCGAACAGGCGGTCCAGTTCCCGGTCGATGGCGCGTGCCGTGGCGACCTCGGCCCGGTCCTTCGAGATGTACTTCACGAGCACATTGGTCGGGTCGTCGCTGAACTGCGTGAAGCTGTCGACCATCACCTCGAAGCCGCCGCTGCCCTGGTTGGCGTACCAGGTGGCGAGCTCGACCTGCTGATGCTCGACGCGGACGCCGATCTGCCGCCACTGGTCGATCAGGAAGATGCCGCAGGTGACATAGGGCTGGATGTTGCGGTTCATCAGGGTGAAGGTCAGATTCTCATGCCCGGCTTCGCGCAGCAGGCGCCGCGCCTCGGCGCGGTTGGCCGCCATGTCGCGGCCATAGCCGGGCCAGCGCTGCATCTCCTCCGGCGTCGCCGACCATTCGCTGCCCGGCCGCACCATGCCGCCGACCGGACCGAGCTGCGAGATACGGGCCAGATTGGTCGAGCCGCCCCAGCGGTCGAGCGCCAGCGACAGCGCCCGCCGCACCCGGACATCGGTGAAGGGGGCCTTCTCGTTATTGAAGGTCAGCGGCAGATGCAGCATCCAGCTGCTGTCGAAGGTCTGCCCGTCGCGGCCGAGGGCGCGCATGATGCGGTCGCGCTCGTTCGGCGTGAAGCCGCGGAATTCCGCCAGGATCTGCTTGCCGGACAGCGCGTTGACCATCGCCGTCGGCGACATGGTGATGGCGCGGAAGCCGTCGAGATAGGGCTTGCCCTGCTTGAAATAGCCGTCGAAGCGCTCGCCGACCCAATGCGAGCCGGCGACATGCTCGACGAAGCGGAAGGGGCCGGTGCCCATGATGTTGCGGGCCGGGAAAGTCGGATCCTGCCGCAGCCGCGCCGCGCTGAACAATGAGTTCCAGGGCGAGGCGAAGGTGTCCATGATCGACGCGTCCACCTTCTTCATCTTGAAGACGATGGTCAGCGGATCCGGTGTTTCGATGCTGGCGATCTGGGAGAAGGCGGGCAGGCGGTTGGAGACGACGCCCTGCGGCGGGTTGCGCATCCGCTCATAGCTGGCCTGCACATCCTCGGAGGTGAGCAGGGTGCCGTCATGGAAGCGGATATTGGGGTGCAGCTTGAAGGTATAGGTCAGCTTGTCGGGGGCTTCGGTCCAGCTTTCCGCCGCATCGCCGATGATGTTCGGGTAGTTGCCGGGCTCGTAGCCGAGCAAGGTCGAGTAATGCGGTGCGACGCGGTGCATGACCGCGAAGGTGCCGGTCTGGTGCAGGTCATAGGTCGGCGGCTCCGCCGCCACGGCATAGGACAGCGTGCCACCGCGCTGTGGCGTTTCCGCGGCCGGTGTCTGCGCCAGCGCCGCGCCGCTGAACGCCAGTCCGGGCAGCGCCAGCACTGCGCGGCGCGATACACCGGAAAGCTGCTCGGCCATGCGTGTCTTCTCCTCGGGCATTTCTTCTGCGTTGTTCAGGTACGGAATTTCGGATCGAGCCAGTCGCGGAGCGAATCGCCGAACAGGTTGAAGGCGAAGACCGCGAGCGAGATGGCCAGGCCCGGGAACAGGATGATCCAGGGCGCTTCCTGGTAGAAATTAGAGCTGTCGCCGGCGAGCATCAGCCCCCAGGCCGGCTTCGGCTCGGATACGCCGAGGCCGAGGAAGGAGAGCGATGCCTCCAGCAGGATCGCCTGCGCGATATAGGCGGTCAGCAGGATCAGGTAGGGGGCCAGCACATTCGGCGCCATGTGGCGCAGGATGATATGGGCGCTGGAATAGCCGCCGGCCCGCGCCGCATCGATATAGGGCATGGCGCGGACCGAGAGCGCCGCGGAGCGTACCACGCGGCAGGCACGCGGGATGATCGGAATGGCGATGGCGAAGATCAGGTTGAAGTCGATGCCGAGGATGGTGGCCTTGCCGAGCACCGCGACCACGACCAGCGCCAGGACGACGATCGGGAAGGACAGCACGATATCGACGAAGCGCTGGATGATCATGTCGGTGCGGCCGCCGAAATAGGCGGAGGCGCTGCCGAGCAGGCCGCCCAGCGTGCAGCCGATGAAGGACGACAGGAAGCCGATCGTCAGCGCGGTGCGCGCGCCGTAGATGATGCGCGTCAGGATGTCGCGCCCGAAGGGATCGGTGCCGAAGAGATGCTCGATCCCCGGCGGGCTGAGCATGGCGGCGAAGTCGACCGCCTCCGGATCGAAGGGGGCGATCACCTCGGCGAAGATCGCCGCCACGGCCATGATGAGGATCACCAGCAGGCCGGCGGTACCGAGCGGCTGGGCGCGGATGAAAGCCAGCACCGGATTCGGCTGCCTGGGGCGGGCGAGGGCGGTGGATGTGGTCGCGGACATGCCTGCCTCCTCAACCGTGCCGGACGCGCGGGTCGAGCACGCCATAGAGCATGTCGACAATCAGGTTCATGGTGACGAAGACCACGGCGAGCAGCATCACCAGCGCCTGGATCAGCATGAAGTCGTTGCGAGACACCGCTTCGACGAAGAGCCGGCCGATGCCGTTCAGGTTGAAGACCTGCTCGGTCACCACCAGGCCGCCGATCAGGAAGGCGAATTCCAGGCCGATCACCGTGATCGCGGGCAGCATGGCGTTGCGCATCGCGTGCCGGGACACCACCAATCGTTCGAAGACGCCCTTGGCGCGCGCGGTGCGGATGTAGTCCTCCCGCATCACCTCGATGATGGAGGACCGTACCATGCGCGCCACCACCGCGGAGTAGCGATAGCCGACCGCCAGCGCCGGCCAGATGAGCTGCGACATGTTCTGCAGCGGTGATTCGAAGAAGGATGTGTAGGTGACGGGTGGTGACCAGTGGAAGACGGTCAGCAACAGCAGCAAGGTCAGCATGCCGAGCCAGAAGGATGGCACCGCGAGGCCGGCGATGGTGAAGATGCGCACCACGTAATCGACCCAGGTGTCGCGGAACAGGGCGGATATGGTGCCGAGCGGTATCGCGATCAGCACGGAGATGATCGCCGCCATGAAGGCGACCTGGACGGTCAGGCCGATCCGGGTACCGATCTCCTCCGCCACCGGCCGCCCGGTCCACATCGACTGGCCGAGGTCGAGTGTCACCAGGCCCCGCATCCAGTCGTAGAACTGCACCGGCAATGGCCGGTCGAGGCCGAGGCGGGCACGCTCCCGCTGCAGGATCTCTTCGGTGACGTAGCCGCCATCGGCGCGCAGCTTCACCTCCACCACGTCACCCGGAACGACGCGGAGCATGATGAAGGTCAGCAGCGCGACCCCGAACAGCGTCGGGATCATCAGCGCGATGCGGCGGGCGACATAGCGGAGCATGGCGCGGTCCCTTCAGATCTTGATGCAGGCGGCCATGTGGCCGGGGCGGATTTCGCGCAGCGCCGGCACTTCCACGCGGCATTCCGGCCCGGCCATCGGGCAGCGGGTGTGGAAGACGCAGCCGGTCGGCGGCGCGAGCGGGGAGGGTAGCTCCCCCTTCAGCGCGCGCGGTGCGCGCGTCCGCTCCACCGCCGGATCCGGGATCGGCGCCGCGTCCAGCAGCGCCTGGGTATAGGGATGCAGCGGATCGGCATACAGCGTGTCGCGATCCGCGACTTCCATTACCCGGCCGAGATACATCACCACGATCCGGTGCGAGAGATGCCGCACCACCGCGAGGTCGTGGGCGATGAACAGATAGGCGATGCCGAGCCGGGTCTGCAGCTCCGACAGCAGGTTGACGATCTGCCCCTGGATCGACACGTCGAGCGCCGAGACCGGTTCGTCGCAGACGATGAAATCCGGCTCCATCGCCAGCGCCCGGGCGATGCCGACGCGCTGGCGCTGGCCGCCGGACAACTGGTGCGGGTAGCGTTCCGCCATGTCGCGCAGCAGGCCGACCTGATCGATCAGCTCCGTGACGCGATCCCGCGCCACCGGGCGGGAGAAGCCGCGGCGCTTCAGCAGCGGCTCCGCGATCGTCGCGCCGATCGTCATGCGCGGATTGAGGGAGCTGAAGGGATCCTGGAAGATCACCTGGATGCGGGTACGCAGCGCCTTCATGCGGCTGGAGGAGACGCGGGCCAGGTCCTCGCCGTCGAACAGGATCTGGCCGGCCGTCGCTTTCTCGAGCTGCAGCACCACCCGGCCGACCGTGGTCTTGCCACAGCCGGATTCGCCGACCAGCCCCAGCGTCTCCCCGCGCGCGATGGTGAAGGAGACGTCCTGCGCCGCCTTGACGGTCGCGCTGCCGCCGAAGAAACCGCGCAGCGGCACCTGGAAGTGCTTGGTCAGCCCCGTCACGGTCAGCAGCGTCTCGCCACGCTGCCCCAGCGCGCCGACATTGGGGCCGAGCGGCTCGGCCGGCGGCGGCATGGCGTCGGCGAAATGGCACGCCGAGGACTGCCCGTCGCTCACCAGGCGCAGTGCCGGATCGGTGTCGCAAGCCGCCTGGCGCCAGCGGCAGCGCGCGGCGAAGCGGCAGCCCGTCGGTGGCGACAGCAGGCTCGGCGGCAAGCCTTCGATCGTCTCCAGCAGCCCGCCGCGGGCGCGGTCCAGCCGGGGGACGGAGCGCAGCAGCCCGACGGTATAGGGATGGCGGGGGGCCGCGAAGACGCGCTCCGCCGGGCCTTCCTCCACGATGCGGCCGGCATACATGACCGCGACGCGGTCGGCATAGCGCGCCACCACGCCGAGGTTGTGCGTGATGATGACCAGCGTGATGCCGAGGCGCCGCGACAGGTCCTTCATCAACTCCAGGATCTGCGCCTGGATGGTGACGTCGAGCGCGGTGGTCGGCTCGTCGGCGATGATCAGCCGTGGGTTGCAGGCCAGGCCGATCGCGATCATCACGCGCTGGCGCATGCCGCCGGAGAACTGGTGCGGATATTGGCCGAGCCGGCGCTCCGCATCGGCGATGCCGACCAGGCCGAGCAATTCGATCGACCGCGCGCGCGCCTGCGCATCATTCATCCCGAGATGGATCTGCAACGGCTCCGCGAGCTGCTGGCCGATGGTGAGCACCGGGTTCAGGCTCGTCATCGGTTCCTGGAAGATCATCGCGATGTCGCGGCCGCGCCGCTCGCGCATCTCCGATTCGGAGAGGGTCAGCAGGTCGCGGCCCTGGAACATGATGCGGCCGCCGGCGATCCGCCCCGCGGGCTTCGCGAGCAGGCGCATGACCGCGAGCGCCGACACGGACTTGCCGCACCCGCTTTCGCCCACCAGCGCCAGGGTCTCACCGGCATTGACCGACCAGCTGACGCCATCGACCGCGCGCACGACACCGCGGCTGGTCGCGAATTCGATGCGCAGCTCCTCGACCGACAGCAACGGCAGATCGTCGCCCGCCAGACGCGTTGGGGGCGTCATCTCCTCAAGGCTGGGCAGCCTGGTCATGCCGTTTCCCCCCGTAGTTTTTATCTTTGGTGAATATAAAATGCATTCTTTGCCGGGGCGCGCAAGGGTCGCGGCGGCATTCATCGCCGTGCGGCGATGCGAATGGATGAAACTTGTGCCGCCGGTCAGTCCGCGGCGTCGGCCTGCGGCATTGAAGGACGTTGCGTGGTGCCGCGCAACACCAGGGCCGCGGGCAGGCAAAGCCGCTGCCGCGCACCGGTGTCGCCCGCCATGCGCGCGCGCAGCAGGCGCACGGCGTGCTGCACCATCTCCTCGATCGGCTGGCGCACGGTGGTCAGATCGAAGGCGGTCCAGGACGCCATGGCGATGTCGTCATAGCCCACCAGCCACAGCGCCTCCGGCACCGCGATGCCGGCGGCGCGCGCCGCGTCGCGGGCGCCGAGCGCCAGCACGTCATTGGCGCAGAACACCGCATCCGGCCGATCGGCCAGCGCCAGCAGGCGCTGCATGCCGGCGACGCCGGCCGCATAGGTGAAGGCTTCCACCCGCACCGTCAGCGGCGGCCGGTCGCAGCCTTCCAGGAAGCCGGCCTCGCGGTCGCGGATGGTGCTTGGCAGCAAGGGGCCGCTCAGCAGGCCGGTGCGCCGGCGGCGCCCGGCGTGGAAGCAGGCGGCGACCGCGCGGCCGCCCGCATGATTGTCGCTGGCCACCTGGTCGCAGGGCCAGCCTTCGACGGTGCGGTTCACCAGCACCACGGGCAGGCGCCGCGCGATCTCCTCATAGAGCGCGGTCGCCGCCTGGGTGGCGGAGGTGAAGATGATGCCGTCGACCATGCCCTGGCGGGCGGCATCGGCGGCGGCGCCTTCATCCGTCTCGTCGGAATTCCAGACGATCATGCGTAGACCCGCCTGGCGCAGCTCGCGCGCCAGCAGCTGCAGCATCTCCGGATAGATCGGGTTGTGCAGCCGCGCCGTCACCACGCCGATATTGCCGCTGCGGCTGGTGCGCATCGCGCGCGCGGCGGCGTTCGGCACATAGGCCAGGGCGCGGGCGGCATCCTGCACGCGCCGGCGGACCGCCTCACTCACGCCGGCATGGCCGGTGAGCGCGCGGGAGACGGTGGATTGGGAAACCCCGGCCCGGAGGGCGACGTCGCGGCTGGTGGCCATGCTGGCATACGTATGCGGGCCGGCATCGAAACTCAAGGAATTGACGTTATCGATAAAGCATACGTATTCATATGCCCATAAGGCGGCCCGGCCGCCACCAGGAGGACCGCCCATGAAAATCACCGCCATCGAAGCCTTCCCCATCAGCGTGCCGGTGCCGCAGGGCAGGCAGGTCACGCTCGGCATCGGGCGGCAGGTGAAGCGCGATGCGGTGATCG
>DASYDR010000338.1:0-8368 GCA_036499545.1 Roseomonas sp.
ACCGTGCTGCTGTGGCATCGCCGCTTCGACGATTGGGTAGCGCATCGCTGGCTGCGAGGCTTCATCTGCCGCATCGCGCGATCGACGCGCATGAGCCGCGCGCGCGGCGACGCCATGACCGCCATCCAGCACTCGGCCGCCTGAAACCCGCCTGCTGAGGATCTCGGTCTGGCAGGTTCTTCCGCCCTGCCACGCCATGGCGCCGCCGCGCCATCGCAAGCGACCGCCGACAGCCCCCTTCCGCTGCAAGTCGCGCGGCCACCAATAGCCTGATCCGAGGAGAGGCGCGGTAACGCCGCCTGGCGCTGCGTCCACGCGCGCCCACGTCAATTCCGAAAGCCGATATCCACTATAAGATGTTAGAATTTTCCTCGGAAAACCCAATACAAATCGGCTTCTTCCGCAAATTCTAGAAACACACATTCTCTATTCGTTATGTGAATTTGACAAATTCAATCGAAAATCGGAACGATACCCACGACGATTTATCCGAAATACATCCCACGCTGGATGCGGGAGTGAATTTTCGTGAATGCATCTTCTGAACTTCACGCCACTTCTGATACAGTCGAGCAACAGACGGCGCGTGGCGCCCGGTTTATGCCGCCGCCATATCAGCCGGCATTGTTCCTGCCGCGCCGGTCCCGGATCACCACCGAAGGATGCCGGCGCGGGCGCGCAGCCAGCGCGGTAAGCCCCGCCGGGCCGCGTCCGCCCTGCCGCGAAAGGTGAACATCGGCCGTGCCGACGGCGACGTCTGGCCAGCCCACGGCATTGCCCAGGCCCCCCCTGTTCCTCCTGCCCGGGCAACACGGGGCGGCCCCGCGATGGAGCCGCGCCGCGGCTCCCGCCGCGGGGCCGCCACGCCACACGGGGAAGGCCTCGCTCTTCGCGAGGCAAACCAACGAAGGATGCTATGCATGGCAATCAAACGGGCCGAGGCGCTCGGTGGTCAGGCACGCCCTGCCACCAGAATGGCGCCGAGATCGAATCGTCTTGCGCTTCTGTTGACCGTCAGCACCATCGCGGCGGCCACGATCGTGCCGGGGCACGCGCGGGCACAGTCCGCGGATGGTGATGTCGCGCAGCTTCGCCAACAGCTCCGCGTCCTGCAGCAGCGGCTGGATCAGCTCGAACGGAGCGGCGGCAGCAATGCCACCGTGCGGCGCGCCGCGGCTGACGCCGAAGCCGCCCGCCGGCAGGCGGCGGCAGCACAGGCGGAAGCCGCCGCCGCCCGCCAGCAGGTGGAAGCAGCCCAGGCCCATGGCGCGCTCGACACGGCCGTCCGCGTCAATGCCGGCGGCGACGACAACCGCCCGCTGACCCTCGGCGACCTGCGCGGCAGCCTGCCCAACAGCTTCCGCATTCCGGGCACCGACACCTCGGTGCGCCTCTACGGCTTCGTGAAGCTGAACATGTCGGGCGACCTTGGTCCGCGCAATCGCTCCGACACGATCACCGGCCAGAGCCTGCCGCTGAGCCATGGTCCCAACAATTCCCGCACCGGCGGCGACTTCCAGGCCAGCGCCCGGCGCACCCGGGTCGGCATCGAATCCCTGACGCCGTTCGGCGATGCGGGCGATCTGCGCATCCAGATCGAAGGCGATCTCGCCGGCCAGAATACCGACCTGACGACGCAGGGGACCGGCAACGCCTATACGCCCCGGCTGCGCCAGGCCTGGGCCGAGTTCGGCAGGCTGCAAGGCTGGGGCACCATCCTGGCCGGCCAGGCCAACTCCCTGTGGAATGACAGCGAATACGGCGCCATCGCCGGCATCCAGCAACTGACCGACTGGACCGCACCGACGCAGAGCGCCGTCCGCCAGGCGCAGCTCCGCTACAGCAAGGGCTTCGGACCGGTCATCGTCCAGCTCAGCATCGAGAACAGCTACAGCGACGTCACCTCGGCGAGCACCACCCTCGCCCCCGACGCCGCGGCCAATGGCGGCGCCGGCTGGGCCGCCAACAACGTCCCTGACTTCCTGGCCCGCGTGACCTATCGCGGCGACACCTACTGGGCCGATGTGCGCGGCATGGTGCGGGAAATCCGCCTGGACAATGACGGCGCGACGGCCGCCAACCAGCGCTTCACCGAAACCGCCACCGGATGGGGCATGGGCGTCAGCGGCGGCATCCGCCTGCTCGACAACCGGCTGGTCCTCTTTGCCCAGGCCCATTGGGGCGACGGCATCGGCCGCTACCTCGACGCCACCAGCAATGGATTCGGCGCGGTGACCAATGCCGGCATGGCGGGCGTCACCCCGGGGCAGACCAAGCTCAACACGGTCCGTGTGCTGGCCGGCAATGTCGGCGCGGCCTACTACTTCACGCCGACCTTCCGCACCAACCTGTGGCTGGCCGGCGCGCATCTCGGCTACCCGTCCTATGTGGAGCAGTTCGGCGCCTGTGCCGGCACCACCGCGGCCGGCACCTGCAACACCGTGAATCGCAGCATGTGGGCGACCACGGTGAACCTGATCTGGAGCCCGATCCCGCGCATCGACGTGGGCATCGAGTGGCAGCACGCGGTGCGCACGCTGGAAGCGCGCAACACCGATGGCGCACTCGCCGGCACGGCCGACCGCATCCAGGCGGCCGTCATCGCCCGCTTCTGAACCCGGAAGGGCATCGTCACCCGTTCGGAGGAATTCCCTCCGAACGGGATCTGCTCTACATGCGCGGCGTGAGCGAGCATCCGATCTCCACCGCGATCCCGCGCGCCGCGCTGGTCACCGGCGGCGCCAAGCGGCTCGGCCGCGCCCAGGCGCTCGCGCTGGCCGCCCAGGGGTTCGACCTCGCCATCCATTACGCCGGCAGTGCCGAAGCGGCGGAAGCGACCGCCGCCGAGATTCGTGCCCTTGGCCGGCGCGCCGCCACCCTGCGCGCCGATCTGGCGGTGGAGACGGAGACGGACGCGCTGATCCCGGCGGCGGTCGCGGCACTCGGACCGCTCGGCGTGCTGGTGAACAACGCCTCCACCTTCGAACGTGACGACTGGCGCGACGCGACGCGCGCGAGTTGGGATCTGCACATGGAGCCCAACCTGCGCGCGCCCTTCCGGCTGACGCAGATCTTCGCGAAGCAATTGCCGGAAGCGGCGGAGGGCGCCGTCGTCAACATGATCGACCAGCGCGTCTGGTCGCTGACCCCGCACTTCATGTCCTATACGATTTCCAAGGCCGGGCTCTGGGCGATGACGCAGACCATGGCGCTCGCCCTGGCGCCGCGCATCCGGGTGAACGGCATCGGCCCGGGCCCCGCATTGCCAAGCCCCCGTCAGAGCGAAGAACAGTTCGCGCGCCAATCCGCCGGCACGCCGCTCCGCCGCGGCACGTCGCCGGAGGAGATCGCGCGGGCCCTGCTGGCCATCCTCTCCCTGCCGGCGATGACCGGGCAGATGCTGGCGCTGGATGGCGGCCAGCACCTGCAATGGTGGCCCGCCCGCGGCGAAAGCATCTCCGAATGAGCAGCTTCACCCCCGATGCCGCGCGCGGCATCCGCCGCGTCTTCCTGCGCGGTCTCGAATTGCAGGCGCGCCTGGGCATCTACGCGCACGAAAAAGCGGCGCCGCAGCGTGTCGTCATCAGCGTGGAACTGGCGGTCGAGGATCCGCATGCGCCGAGCGGCATCGGCCCGGACCATCTCGACCGCGTGGTCGACTATGAGACGGTGGTGAAGGCCGCGCGCCGAGTCGCGGCCGCCGGACACCTGTTGCTGGTCGAGACCCTGGCGGAGCGCATCGCGGCGGCCGCCCTGGAGGATCGCCGCGTGCTCGCGGTACGGGTCACGGTCGAGAAGCCGGATGCCTTCCCCGACGTGGCCAGTGTCGGTGTGGTTGTGGAACGATCCCGCAACTGAATCGGCGGCGATCGGAGCGGGACGGTGGATATGTCCTGCCGCAACAAGCCCCTGATCCGAACTCGATCCGCAGCCGCAACGCACGATGGGATTTTGTCCACCGTCATGACGAGGCTGCGTCATCACAGTTACAGATCAAGGAAAATCAGAGGCTTGACACATTTGTGTGCCTATTTGTCATATAATATTTGTGCCTTTTCAAGGAGTTAGCGGATTTTTGTCGGCCAGCCTCAATTTTAGGCAATCACCACCAAAGCGGCCTCTGAGCGGGCCTGAATCACCTCGAAACGGTCTTCTTCCACAAGCTTGTCCACAGGCACGGTGGACAGCCTGGGCTTGCCGGCGGGCACCGCCCACGCCTAATCCCGCGCCATGCAGGAGCCCCCCGATACGGCCGAGACCGCCCCGCCCCTGACCGGACTCGCGGTCATCGAGACGGCGCTGGTCACCCTGCCGCTGTCGCCGGGCGTCTACCGCATGCTGGATGCCAAGGGCGACGCCCTCTATGTCGGCAAGGCGCGGTCGCTGAAGCGGCGCGTGCATGCCTATACCCAGGTCGCCCGGCTGCCGGAACGGCTGCGCCGCATGGTGTTCGAGACCCGGCAGCTCGAGGTCATCACCACCGGCAGCGAGGCCGAGGCGCTGCTGCTGGAAGCCAACCTCATCAAGCGGCTGCGGCCGCGCTACAACATCGTCCTGCGCGACGACAAATCCTACCCCTGGCTGGTGATGACCGAGGATCACCCCTATCCGCAGATCACCAAGCATCGCGGCGACCGGCGCAAGGGCGCCAGCTACTGGGGCCCCTTCGCCAGCGTCTGGGCGGTGAACCAGACCCTGACCGCGCTGCAGCGCGTCTTCCTGCTGCGCACCTGCCGCGACACGGTGTTCGACAGCCGCCACCGGCCCTGCCTGCTGTTCCAGATTCGCCGCTGCTCGGCCCCCTGCGTCGACCGCATCCCGCAGCCGGACTATGCGGAGCTGGTGCGGGAGGCGAAGCAGTTCCTCTCCGGCGAGACGCCCTCGATCCAGAAGCGCCTGGCGGCGGAGATGGAGGAGGCGGCGGAGAAGCTGGAATTCGAACGCGCGGCGGCGATCCGCGACCGCATCCGCGGCCTGACCCATATCCAGGGCCGGGACCGGATCAATCTGGACGGCGTCGGCGACGCCGATGTGGTGGCGATCCACCGCATCGCCGGCCAGTCCTGCGTGCAGGTCTTCTTCTTCCGCGGCGGCCGCAACAATGGCAACCGCCCCTTCTTCCTGTCGCATGCCAAGGAAGGCGAGACGGAGGAGGAGGTGCTCGGCAGCTTCCTCGGCCAGCTCTATGACGACCTGCCGCCGCCGCCCCTGGTGCTGCTGAGCCATGAGCCGCCGGAGAAGGACCTGATCGCGGAAGCGCTGACCTTGAAGGCCGGCCGCCGCGTCGAGCTGCATCGCCCGCAGCGCGGCGAGAAGCGGGAGGCGGTGCAGCATGCCGAGACCAATGCGCGGGAAGCGCTGGAACGCCGCTACGCCGAAGGCACCGCGCAGGAGGCACTGCTGGCCGGGGTCGCGACGCTATTCGACCTGCCGGCGGTGCCAGAGCGGATCGAGATCTACGACAACAGCCATATCCAAGGGGCCAATGCCTATGGCGTCATGGTCGCCGCCGGTGCCCCCGGCTTCCTGAAGCAGGCCTACCGCAAGTTCGGCATCAAGGGCCCTATCACCGCCGGTGATGATTTCGCGATGATGCGGGAGGTCTTCGAACGCCGCTTCGGCCGCGCCCTGAAGGAGGATCCGGGGCGGGAGACCGGCACCTGGCCCGACCTGGTGCTGATCGACGGTGGCGCCGGCCAGCTTTCCGCGGCGCGGGAGGTGATGGCAGAACTCGGCGTCGAGGACATCCCCCTCGTCGCCGTCGCCAAAGGGCCGGACCGCGATGCCGGCCGCGAATGGTTCCACCAGACCGGCAAGCCCGCCTTCCAGCTGCCGCCGCGCGACCCGGTGCTCTATTACCTGCAGCGCCTGCGCGACGAGGCGCACCGCTTCGCGATCACCACCCATCGCGCCGGCCGGTCCAAGGCGATCACGAAATCGGAGCTGGACGACGTCCCCGGCGTCGGCAGCGCCATCAAGCGCCGCCTGCTGAACCACTTCGGCTCCGCGCGCGGCGTGCGGCAGGCGGGGCTGGACGATCTGCTCAACTGCCCCGGCGTCGGGCCCGCGATGGCGAAGCGCATCCACGAGCATTTCCATCCCGGATTGGCGTGAGCACCCGATGCAGGCCGCAAGACGCTCAATTCCCGCTCCCCGCCGATCTGCTATAGGGGCTCAGGACATTGAGCGCCGATCATGCCGACCGACTTGCCCAACATCCTGACCATGTCGCGCATCGCCGCCATCCCGCTGATGGTGGCGCTGGCGGCGATCCGCGCTCCCTGGGCGGATTTCGGCGCCTGCCTCGTCTTAAGCATCGCCGGCATCACCGATTATTTCGACGGCAAGATCGCGCGGGACCGCCAGCTCACCTCCGATTTCGGCCGCATGCTGGATCCGATCGCGGACAAGCTTCTGGTCGGCGCCGCGCTGATGGTGCTGGCCGGCATGGGCCGCCTTTCCGATCCCGGCCTGTTTCCGGCCATTGTCATCATGCTGCGCGAAATCCTGGTCTCCGGCCTGCGCGAATACCTCGCCGGGCTCAAGGCCGGGCTGCCGGTCACGCGGCTGGCGAAGTGGAAGACCGGTTTCCAGATGGGCGCGCTCGGCACGTTGCTGGCGGGCGATACGGGGGCGGCGGTGATCGGGCTCGGCGTGCTGCCGGTCTCGGCGATCGGTGAAGCGCTGCTCTGGGCGGCGGCCGTCCTGACCATCATGACCGGCTGGGACTATCTGCGAACCGGGCTGCACCATGCGGTGAAGGCGGATGCGGCGCGCGCCCAGCCGCCCGCCGGCGAAAACAACCGCGTGCTGCACTCTTGAGCCCCGGCTCCGCCCGGCGCATCTAGGCGTTACATCGAGGATCGAGCGCATATGGCACAGCGAATGGCAGTCATCCACACCGCGGCGCTGGCGGCGCTGCTGGGCTTGGCCGGCTGCTCGGCCGATGACGGGCCGTCCTTCAACATGTCCAGCACGCCGACCGCGCCTGGCGACAGCCTGACCATCCGCCGCGTGCTGGGCGACACCGCGGCGCGGGAGGTGGTGCAGAGCGATCCGAATCTCGGCTGGATGCCCGCGGAAGCGCCGCGCAGCACCCTCGCCAATCCCGATGAGGCGATGCGCGACATTCCGAACTACAACCCGGTCGCGCGCCCGGAGCTGGAGCGTGACCTGCGCCGCAGCCCCGCACCGCCCCAGACCCCCGCCCCCCGGCCGCGCAGCGACGCGACGCCGCCGCGCGGCAGCAGCGGTCCGGCGCCGAGTGCCGCGGTGGCCACCAACCCGGTTCCGACCGTGCCCCGCGTCAATGCCTTCGCCCCGCCGCCGGCGCCGCCCGCCCGCGACACCGCCGGCCAGGTCGTGGCCGTGCCGGGCAGGCCGCCGATCGTCACCGGCAGTGGCGCCGGCGGCGTGACCCCCTATGTGCAGCCCGGCGGCGCCGGCGGCGTCATGGTGCCGAACGGCCCGAATTCGGCGACGCTGCTCGGCAATGACGGCAGCGTCCAGGTGGTGCCGCGCTGACGCCTGCCGGCGGCCAGATCCTTCACCCTGTGCGGATGCCGCCATCCGGATGGGCTCCGCTCCGACGGGACAGCTGATGCGCATCCTCTATTTCGCCTGGCTGCGCCAGAAGACCGGCCTCGCCGAGGAGACGGTGTCGCCGCCCGGGACGGTGCGCGACGTCGCCGGGCTGATCGCCTGGCTGGCGGCGCGGAGCCCCGGCCATGCCGAGGCCTTCGCCGAGGCGCGCCAGATCCGCGCCGCCGTGAACCAGGAATTTGCCCGCCCCGCCGATCCCGTGGCGGCAGGCGATGAGGTCGCCTTCTTCCCGCCAGTCACCGGAGGCTGACATGCAGCCCCTTATCCGGGTGCAGGAGGCCCCGTTCGACGCGGCCGCGGAAATGGCGGCGCTGACCGCGGGCCATACCGATACCGGCGGCCTCGCCAGCTTCATCGGCCTGTGCCGGGCCGATGACGGCCTCACGGCACTGGTGCTCGAACATTATCCCGGCATGACCGAGCGCGCGATCGCGCGCATCGCGGCCGAGGCCGGGGCGCGCTGGCCGCTCACCGGTTGCACGGTGATCCATCGCGTGGGCCGTATCCGCCCCGGCGAGGGCATCGTGCTGGTGCTGACCGCCGCCGCCCATCGCGCCGCCGCACTGGAAAGCTGCGCCTTCCTGATCGATTGGCTGAAGACCCGCGCGCCCTTCTGGAAGCGCGAGGAATTCGCCGACGGCAACAGCCGCTGGGTCGAGGCCAAAACGGCCGACGACGCGGCCGCTTCACGCTGGGACACGTCCGCCGCATGACACCCGAAGGTTTTGCCCGCATCGAGCTGCCGTGCCGCGACGTCGGCCGGCAG
>DASYDR010000339.1:0-7232 GCA_036499545.1 Roseomonas sp.
GCGCTGCGCGCCTATTGCAGCGATGCGCTGCCGCCGGAGTTCGACGGGCTGGGCTTCGATGTCACGGTGCTGGACAACCCGCGCCCCAATCGCGGCCCGGTCATGCTGGCCAGCCGCATCGAGGATCCGGCGCTGCCGACGGTGCTGATCTACGGCCATGGCGACGTGGTGCGCGGCCTGCCCGAGAAATGGCGCGCCGGGCTCGACCCCTGGTCGATCGCCGTCGAAGGCGATCGCTGGTATGGCCGCGGCACGGTCGACAACAAGGGCCAGCACCTGATCGCCATCCAGGCGCTGCGCGCGGTGATCGAGGAACGCGGCTATCTGGGCTTCAACGCCAAGGTCTTCGTGGAAACCGGGGAGGAGGCCGGTTCGCCCGGCCTGCGCGACATCATGCAGCGCGACGCGGCGCTGCTGCAGGCGGATGCCTTCATCGGCCTCGACGGCCCGCGCCAGGCGACCTTCCTGCCGGACCTGAAGCTCGGCGCGCGCGGCGGCGTCGCCTTCGACCTGGTGGTGAAGCTGCGCGAACACGCGGCGCATTCCGGCCATTGGGGCGGCGTGCTCGCCGACCCCGGCTTCATCCTGGCGCATGCGCTGTCCAGCATCGTCACCCGCCAGGGCCGCATCCTGGTCGATGGCTGGCTGCCGGCCTCCGTGCCGGATTCGGTGCGGAAGGCCTGCAACGACCTGATCCTGGAAGCGGTGCCCGGCACGCCGGTGCCCGATCCGGGCTGGGGTGAACCCGGCATGAGCGTGACGGAGCGCATCTTCGCCTGGACCAGCGTCATCGTGCTGGCCTTCATCACCGGTCATCCCGATGCGCCGACCAATGCCGTGCAGCCGGAAGCGCGGGCGCGGCTGCAGGTGCGGCACACGGTCGACGTGAAGGGCGCGGACATCATGCCCGCGCTGCGCCGGCACCTGGATGCGCAGGGCTTCCCGGAAGTGGAGATCGTGCCGGTGATGGAGCGCGACATGTTCAGCGCCTCCCGCACCGATCCCGACGATCCCTGGGTGCGGATGGTCGCGGCTTCGATGCAGCGCACTTATGGCCGCGCGCCGAACATCGTGCCGAACTCCTCGGGCTCCAACCCGTCGGACATCTTCATGGAGGAGCTCGGGGTGCCGGTGATGTGGATCCCGAACAGCTATGCCGGCTGCAACCAGCATGGCCCGGATGAGCACGCGCTGGCGCCGCTGCTGCGCGAAGGGCTGGGGCTGATGGCCGGCATCTGGTGGGATATCGGTAGCGGCCTGGCGCCGGCCCGCAAACCCGGCTAGCCGCCGGGGCACCTGGAACGGAAGCAATGGCCGGGGCGCCGGCGGGCATTGCGGACACCCCCATCCGCGGGGCTATCCTTGGCGGAGGCTTGTGAACCATGTCCGTCTGGCGCCCCGCACCCCGGTCAGGTGGTGCGGCACCTGGCGGATCGGCGCCATGCCGTGTCCGTAACCGTGATGGGGAGGGGGGGCCTGCCTTGGATCGAGGGACGCCGCCCCTGGTCTCGCCGGTCAGCCCATGGGCCGGCCGGTTGCCCCGCGGCGCCTGGTGGCTGGTGGCCTCCGGCGTCGCGGTCTTCATTGCTGCCTGCGTCGCGGCCGGCCTGCTGCTGTCCCACCTTTACAAGCAATCCACCGCCGACGCGCGGCGAGAGCTCGACAACCTCGCGCTGGTGCTGGCGCGCTATACGGAGAACAGCCTCGGCTCGGTCGAGCTGCTGCAGGATGGCCTGGCCGAGATGGTCGCCAATCTCGGCATCGCCGGGGGGCAGAGCTTCGACGAACGTCTTTCCACCCCCGCGGTGCATCAGGATCTGCAGGGGCGGATCGCGGCGCTGCCGCATGTAGAGGCAGCTTTCCTCGTCAATGCCCAGGGCATGACGATCGCCTCTTCCCGGGTATGGCCGATGCCCGGCTTCTCGATCGCCGACCGAGTGCATTTCCATGCATTGCGCGACCATCCGGGGCAGCTCCGCTACCTCTCGGCGCCGGCGCCGAACTTCCAGACCGGCGCCTGGAACATCTATTTCACCCGCCGCCTGGAAACCCCCGACGGGCACTTCCTCGGCGTCGCCGGCGCGGCGCTCGGCCTCATGCAGTTCGAAGGCTTCCTGAGTCGCATCGCGCTCGGGGAAGGCAGCGCCATCGCCATCTGGCGGCGCGACGGCATCCTGATCGCGCGCTACCCGCGGGCCGAGGCCTTCATCGGACGGCCGGCACGGACCAGCCTGCACTTCCAGGACATCCTGCGGCAGGCCGACAGCGGCATCTTCCGCATCATCAGCGGGCTCGATGGCAGGGACCGCCTCGTCGCGGTGCGCGCCGTCGCCGACTACCCGATCGCGGTGACCATTTCACGCCGGATGGGGGATGTGCTGGCGCTGTGGCAGCGGGAAGCGGGCTACACCGCCGCCGGCCTGCTGGCGCTGGCCATCGCCATTGCCGGCATCGTGCTGGTCAGCATCCGCTTCCTGCGTGGCCGCGACCTGCTGGAGAAGGCGCGCACCGAGGTGCGGGTGCTGGAAGAGCAACGGCGCAGCCAGGTCCAGATCGCGCATCTGGCGCATCATGACCCGCTGACCGGCCTGGCCAACCGGCTGCTGCTGCGCGGGCGCCTGGACGAGGCGGTGGCGCGTGCCCGCCGTGGCCAGGCCTGCGCGGTGCTCTGCCTCGACCTCGACCACTTCAAGGACGTCAACGACACGCTGGGCCACGCCTTCGGCGACCTGCTGCTGCAGGCGGTCAGCGAGCGCATCCGTGCCGCGGTGCGTGAGATCGATACCATCGCCCGGCTGGGTGGTGATGAATTCGCCATCGTACAGACAGGGGTCCAGGACCCCTGCGACGCCGGAATGCTGGCGCAGCGCCTGGTCGAGACGCTCGGCCTGCCCTTCGACCTGGATGGCCACCATGTCGTCGCCGGCGTCAGCATCGGCATCGCGGTCGCGCCGGATGACGGGCTGGAAGCGGACCAGCTCATGCGCAATGCCGACCTGGCGCTGTACCGGGCGAAATCCGCCGGCCGCGGCACTTTCCGCTTTTTCGAGCCGGAGATGAACGGGCATGCGCAGTTGCGGCGCCTGCTGCAGCTTGATATCCGCCGCGCTCTGCAGGCCCACGAATTCGCGCTGTTCTACCAGCCGCAGGTCGATCTCGCGACGCGGTGGGTGACGGGTTTCGAAGCGCTGCTGCGGTGGCAGCACCCGGAGCGCGGGCTGATCATGCCGGAGCATTTCATCCCGCTGGCGGAGGATACCGGCCTGATCCTGCCGCTCGGCGAATGGGCACTGGCCCAGGCCTGCCGGCAGGCGGTGACCTGGCCGTCCGACAAGAAGATCGCGGTCAATCTTTCCCCCGTGCAGTTCACCGGCGGCCGGCTGGTGGAGACCGTGACCGCCGCGCTGCAGACCTCCGGCCTCGACGCCGCCCGCCTGGAACTCGAGGTGACGGAGACGCTGCTGCTGCGGGAGACGGAGGCGACGCTCGCGACCCTGCGCAGGCTGCGCGCGCTCGGCGTCGCCATCGCGCTCGATGATTTCGGTACCGGCTATTCCTCGCTCGGCTATCTGCAGCGCTATCCCTTCGACCGGGTGAAGATCGACCGCAGCTTCATCCGGAGCCTGGGCCAGGCGCGGGAGAGCGACGCCATCGTGCGCTCGGCGATCGACCTCTGCGCCGCACTCGACATAGCGACCACGGCGGAGGGGGTGGAGACCGACGGCCAGTCCCGCATCCTGATCGAGAATGGCTGCGATGAGGCGCAGGGCTACCTGTTCGGCCGGCCGATGGCCGGGGAGGAGCTTGCGGTGCTGCTGCGCAGCGAGGCCGGCGCGGCGCCATCCCCCGGGGCGCGGCACTGAGCCGCGGCATCGGCGCCACGGCCATCGGTGCTATGCTGCCGCGGGTGACGAGGGACCCTGACATGCCGCAAGACCGCAGCCCGGCCCGCCATTCCCGGACAGGCCGCTAGCATGGTGCGCGAGGATGAGATCCGCGCCGGCGAACGGGCGGTGGAACGCTGGCCGGATGCGACCGATGCCGGGCTGGTCTATATCGGCCGCATCCACACCCCATGGACCAGTCGCATGGGCTGCCCGCGCCAGGGCCGCGCCGATGGCCCGCTCTGCCGGATCGAGGTGTTCGAGCCCTGGGCCGCGGCGCTGGACGGCATCGCGGCGTTCGAACGGCTGGAGGTCCTCTACTGGCTGCACCGCTCCCGCCGTGACCTGGTGCGGCAGAGCCCGCGCGATGACGGCACCACGCGCGGCACTTTCGCGCTGCGTTCGCCGGTGCGGCCCAATCCGATCGGCACCTCGATCGCGTTGCTGGTGGGTGTCGAGGGCGCGACCCTGCTGGTGCGCGGGCTGGATTGCCTGGACGGCACGCCGCTGCTCGACCTCAAGCCCGACCGGGCGCTGTTCACGCCGCTGGCGCCGCCGACGCCGGGCGATGCCGATGTGGGGACTGCATGATCGGCCGGCGTCTGCTGCTGGGCGGCCTGCTGGCCGCCGTCGCCGCGCGGCCGGCCCTGGCCACGACCGTCACCGATTCCGCCGGACGGAAGGTGGATCTGCCGGAGCGGATCACGCGGGTCTTCGCCGCGGGCCCGCCGGCATCGACCCTGCTCTATGCCCTGGCGCCACAGATGATGACCGGCTGGGTGCGGATGCCGAGGGAGGCGGAGAAGCCCTTCCTGCTGCCTTCGGTGCACGACCTGCCGACGCTCGGCCGGCTGACCGGTCGTGGCGACACCTTGAACCTGGAAGGGCTGCTGGCCAACCGGCCCGACCTGATCATCGATCTTGGCACCGTGAGCGGCACCTACCGGTCGCTGGCCGACCGCGTCCAGGCGCAGACCGGTATCCCCTATCTGCTGATCGACGGCCGTTTCGCGAATACGCCGGCGGCGCTGCGCCTGCTGGGTCGCATCCTCGGCGTGGCGGAGCGCGGGGAAGCGCTGGCCCGGGCGGCGGAGGCGATCTTCGCCATGGTGGACCAGGTGCTGGCGGCGGTGCCCCCGGCGCGGCGGCCGCACGTCTACCTGGCGCGCGGGCCGGAGGGGCTGGAGACCGGCTCGCGCGGGTCGATCAACACCGAGATCATCGAACGCGCCGGCGCCGTCAATGTCGTGGAGGGCCCGCGGGAACGGGGCGGGCTGGTCAACGCGTCGCTGGAACAGGTGATCGGCTGGGCGCCGGACACCATCATCACGCTGGATCGCGGCTTCCGCGACGGGCTGCGCGACCGGGCGGCCTGGCGGCCGGTGCCGGCGGTCGCCGCCGGGCGCGTTTTCCTGGCACCGAACCTGCCCTTCGGCTTCATCGATTCGCCGCCCTCGGTGAACCGGCTGATCGGCCTGACCTGGCTGCTGCACCGCCTCTACCCGGCCGAAGCGCCGGGCGTGCTGCGCGACCAGATCCGGGATTTCTACCGCCTCTTCTACCAGGTCGAACCGGACGCGGCCGCGCTCGACCGCCTGCTGGCCTGAAACCGCCCTTGCGCACCGCCGTCACGCTCACCCTGCTGCTGGCATTGCTGCTGCTGGCGGTGGTGCTGGCGGCCGGTGTCGGGCCCTATCGCGTCGCGCCCGGGGAGATCCTGGCGGCGATCATCCGCGGCCTGACGACGGGTCCGGATGGCGGCGCAGTCGATACCGTACTGTTCCGCATCCGCCTGCCGCGGGTGCTGGCGGCGGTGCTGGTCGGCGCCGCGCTCGCCGCGGCCGGGGCTGCCTACCAGAGCCTGTTCCGCAACCCGCTGGTCTCACCCGACATCCTCGGCGTCTCGACCGGCGCGGGGCTGGGCGCCGTGCTGGGCATCCTGCTCGGCCTGCCGGTCGCGGTCATCCAGTTGCTCGGCTTCGGCGGCGGCCTGCTCACGGTCGGCATCGTGCTGCTGCTGGCGCGCGGCCTGCGCGGGGGCGGTGACGTGCTGGTGCTGGTATTGGCCGGGATCGTGGTCGGCGCGCTGGCAGGCGCGGCCATCGCGCTGGTGAAGGTGCTGGCCGATCCCTATGACCAATTGCCGGCGATCACCTTCTGGCTGCTCGGCAGCCTGGCCGGCGCCAAGCCTGGCGATGTGGCGGCTGTGCTGCCGCCGGTGCTGCTCGGGCTCGCGCCGCTGCTGCTGCTGCGCTGGCGCATCGGCGTGCTGTCGCTCGGCGATGACGAAGCGCGGGCGCTCGGCATCGATGTCGGCCGGCTGCGCGCCATTGTCATCGCGGCCGCGACCCTGATCACCGCCAGCGTCGTCGCCATTTCCGGCGTCATCGGCTGGGTCGGGCTGATGGTGCCGCATATGGCGCGCCTCCTGGTCGGCCCCCGCTTCGACCGCCTGCTGCCGGCCTCCCTGCTGCTCGGGGGCGCCTTCATGGTGGGCGTCGACACCCTGGCGCGCACGGCGGCGCGGATCGAGATCCCGCTCGGCGTGCTGACCGCGGTGATCGGCGGCCCGGTCTTCGTCTGGCTGCTGGCGCTGAGCCGCAGGCGGGCGGCGTGAGCCTGCTGGCCGCCGAAGGGCTGGCGATCGGCTATGGCAGGCGGGTGGTCGCGCGCGATATCGGCCTGACCTTGGCGCCCGGTACCGTCACCTGCCTGCTGGGGCCGAACGGGGTCGGCAAGACGACGCTGTTCCGCACCCTGCTCGGGCTGCTGCCGCCGATCGCGGGGGTGGTCCGGCTGGGGCAGGACGCGCTGAGCGGCCTGTCGCGGGCGGCGGTGGCGCGGCGCATCGCCTATGTGCCGCAATCCTACCAGGGCGATTTCGCCCATACCGTCCTCGACCTCGTGCTGATGGGCCGCACCGCCCATCTCGGCGCCTTCGCCACACCGGCCCGCGCCGATATCGCGATCGCCCTGGGGGCGCTGGAAGCGCTCGGCATCGCGGCGCTGGCCGGGCGCGATGCCAGCCGCATCTCCGGCGGGCAACGGCAACTGGCCCTCATCGCCCGGGCGCTGGCGCAGCGCAGCGGGGTCGTGGTGATGGACGAGCCGACCGCGAGCCTCGATCTCGGCAACCGCATCCTGGTGCTGGACCGGATCCGCGCGCTGGCGGAGGAGGGGCTGGCCATCCTGCTCTCGACGCATGAGCCGGAGCAGGCCTTCGCCATCGCCGACAGCGTCGCCGTGCTGGGGACCGGCAAGGGCTTCGACACCGGCCCGGTGGAAGCGGTGCTGGATGCCGATCGCCTGACCCGCCTCTACGGTGTCCCGGTGGTGGTGGAGCACACG
>DASYDR010000340.1:0-16044 GCA_036499545.1 Roseomonas sp.
GGTGTCACGGGCCAGGATGGCGCCTACCTCTCCCAGCTCCTGCTCGAGAAGGGCTACGAGGTCTATGGCCTGCTGCGCCGATCCGCTTCCGCCGACGTAGTCGGGGAGCGGCTGCGCTGGCTCGGCATCGTCGACCAGGTCCGGATGGTCGATGGCAACCTGACCGACCTTTCGGTGCTCATCCGCGCCCTGCAGGAGATCCAGCCGGACGAGGTCTACAACCTCGCGGCCCAGTCCTTCGTGAAGACCTCCTGGAACCAGCCGCTGCTGACCGGGCAGGTGACCGCGATGGGCGCGCATAATCTGCTGGAGGCGATCCGGATCGCCTCCCCCGGGGCGCGCTTCTACCAGGCCTCCTCGTCCGAGATGTTCGGCCTGATCCAGGAGCCGATGCAGAGCGAGAAGACACCGTTCTATCCGCGCAGCCCCTATGGCGTGGCGAAGCTCTATGCGCATTGGATGACCATCAACTACCGGGAGAGCTTCGGGCTGCACGCGTCGAGCGGCATCCTGTTCAACCACGAAAGCCCGTTGCGCGGCATCGAGTTCGTGACCCGCAAGGTCACCGACGGGGTGGCGCGGATCAAGCTCGGCCTGGCCAGCGAACTGCCGATGGGCAATCTGGACGCCACCCGCGACTGGGGCCATGCGCGGGACTATGTCCGTGCGATGTGGCTGATGCTGCAGCAGGAGACGCCGGGCGACTATGTGGTGGCGACCGGTCGCACGGTCAGCGTGCGGGAGCTGTGCCGCCTTGCCTTCGATCATGTCGGCCTCGACTACACGCAGCATGTGAAGGTCGATGAGCGCTTCCTGCGGCCGGCGGAGGTCGATGTGCTGCTGGGGGATTCGTCCAAGGCGCGGCAGCAGCTCGGCTGGGTGCCGGAGACGAGCCTGGAGACGATGGTCGCGGAGATGGTGGAAGCCGATCTCGCCCGGCATCGTGGACGTACCAAATGATCGAGCCGCGCCGCCTCCTCGTCACGGGGGCGTCGGGCTTCGTCGGCTCGCATCTCCGGGCAGCGTTGCGCGGCGCCTTTCCACAGGCCCGGCTGATCGCGGCGGCCCATGGCGACACCACCCGCGATTGGGACGAGGCAGTGCCGCTCGACCTTGCGGATGCCGCCTCATGCCGGGCCTGCGTGGCCACGGCCCGGCCGGATGCGGTGGTGCACCTCGCGGCGCTGGCGGCGGTCGCGGACAGCTTCCGCTCGCCGATGCCGGTCTGGCAGGTCAATCTCCTGGGCACGCTGGCGCTGGCCGAGGCGGTTCTCGCCACGGTGCCGGAGGCGGTTTTCCTGCACGCCTCCTCGGCCGAGGTCTATGGCCTGTCCTTCCAGGCGGATGTGCCGCTGGCCGAGGACGCGGCGCTGCGGCCGGCCAATCCCTACGCGGCCTCCAAGGCGGCCGCGGAGCTGGCGCTCGGGGAGATGGCGTTGCGCGGCCTGCGCGTCATCCGCATGCGGCCCTTCACCCATACCGGGGCCGGCCAGACCGACGCCTTCGTCGTCCCGGCCTTCGCCCGTCAGGTCGCGCGCATCGCCGCAGGCCTGCAGGACCCCGTGCTGCGGGTCGGGGCGCTGGATCGCTGGCGGGACTTCCTGGATGTCCGCGATGTCTGCGCCGGCTATGTCGCCGCGCTGCGGCGGGCTGATTCCTGTCCGCCGGGTACGGTCTTCAACCTGGCATCCGGTCAGCCGCGCCGCATCGGCGGCGTGCTGGACGACCTGCTGCGTCTGGCGGGGATATCCCCGCGCATCGAGACCGAGGCATCCCGCATGCGGCCGACCGATGTGCTGCGGACCCGGGGCGATGCCGCCGCGGCGCGTGCGGCGCTGGGCTGGGAGCCCGGTGTGCCCTGGGAGGAAACATTGACCTGGGTCCTGAGCGATTGGCAGGCACGCTGCGCGGCAGAGGTCCGCGGCTAGGGCAGGATGCGTTCGCAAGCGCTCACGCATCCTGCTCCAGAGCTTTGTTTGATCGCGTGATTCACGGTTTTCGGTGAGTCTACCTCAACCGATCACGCTCTAACCGCTTGGGCGCAGCCCCATCGCCGCCAGTGCCTGGCGCCCGCAGATCGCCGCCGTCAGGTTGGCGACCCGGCTGTGGCCCGTATCCGCCACCCGGGCACGCAATGCGGCATCCTCGGCCAGAGCGGTCAGGCAGCCCGCCGCTTCCGCGATGTCGGGTTCCGCCCAGACCGCGCCCGGCACGCTGTAGGTCCTGCGCTGGTCCCGCGCCGGCACCAGCCGGTAGCCGACCAGCATCGCGGATGTCGCATCCATGAAGTCCATGTTGCCCGACCAGCCCGTCGCCACCACCGGCCGCCCGAGGCGCATCGATTCCGCCAGCGACAACCCGACACCCTCGGACCGGTGTAGCGAGACGAAGACGTCCGACAGGCGGATCAGTCCCCAGACTTCCTCCCGCGTCATCTCCCGGTCCAGGATGCGGATATTGGCGGCACCGCCCGCCTCGGCCAGCACCGCTTGCCAGGCTTCACCGCCCATGCCGGTCTTGTAGGTCTTCAGCACCAGCACCCGATCGGCGCGGTCGCCGAAGGCCTGGCGGTGCGCGCGGATCGCCGCGACCGGGTTCTTGCGCTCGACCGAGGAACTGGCATCGAAGATCGAGAGCGCCAGGAAGGCATCCCGCGGCAGGTCCAGATCGGCGCGGCTGATCGGCGCCGGTGCCGGATCCGGCACGTAATAGGGCACGGTCGCGACCGGCGGGCCGCCTGGCCGCCGGACCGCGTCGGCGACGAAGTCCGAGGAGGCGAGGATGCCATGCACGAAACGGTAGCCGCGGTCCCAGTCGGCCGCGAGCTTCGGCAACTCCCAGTTCCAGAAGGCCAGCACCCGCTTGCCCGCGACCGCGCGGCGGCCGAGCACCCGCATGCTCCAGGGTACCATCGGTCCGTTCACATGCAGGATCAGCGTTCCCGGCCCCTCCGGCGGCAAGGCGGGCGGCGGCCCGGCCGGACCTTGCCGCATGGCCGCCGTCAGATCGGCGCGGTGCACCGAAGCGCCTGCCGCCTCCAGCATGTCGGCCAGCCGCCGCGCGCCTTCGCCGAGGCCGCTCGGGGCCCGGAAATAGCCGGCAACGGTGATCGGCCCGCTGGGCACCGGCTCGGCGGATGGCCGTGGCGCGATCGCGGCCATCACGGTGAACAGGGTCTCCCGCCGAAGCGCCGGCGGCAATCGCCGCCAGAGACGGTGCAGGATGCTCATGCCGTCCCCCGGCCGGGCAGCGCGGCCAGGATACCGTCCCGCAGCACCGCCGCATGCCGGTCCCAGTCAGCCATGGCGGCGCCGGCCAGCCGGGCGCCGGCGGCCAGCCGCGCCCGCCGCTCCGGGTCCAGCATGCGCAGCAGGGCATCGGCGAGCGCCGGCGCTTCCGGCGCCACCTGCAGGCCGGAGACCTCGTGCCGCATCTGGTCGCCAAGGCCGCCGACCGTGGTCGCGACCACCGGCACGCCGAGTGCCAGCGCGATCGGCAGAACGCCGGACTGGCTGGCCTCCCGATAGGGCAGCACCAGCGTACCCGCCGCACTCACGATTCCGGCCATGGCGTCATCCGATACCCAGCCCTGCTCGATGGTGACGCCCGGCAGCCCGGCCAGGCCGGGCGCGATCGCCTCCAGATTGCCGTCGCCAACCACGCGCAGCGTCGCATCGGGGCGCGCCGCGATGGCGATCGCCCAGGCGTCGCGCAGCAGATCGAGGCCCTTATAGCTGCGGAAGCGGCCGAAGAAGAGGAAGTCGGATCGCCGCTCCGCCTCGGCCGCGCCGAACGGCAGATGGGCGCCGAGCGGCAGGCGGATCAATGGCAGGCGCGGGAAGCGTGCGGCGACAGTCGCCGCGACCACTTCGCTCAGCACCACCGCGGCGCTGGCGGCAGCCAGTTCCCGGTCCAGGCGCCAGCGCAGCAGCGGCGCCGGATCACCCGGATGCGGCGTCGCGTCATGCACGACCGGCACATAACGGAGACCGGCGCGGGCGAGGGCAGGCGCGATCAGCGGCGTCCAGGGATGCGCCATGGCGGAGATGACGGTGTCTGCCCCCTGCGCCCGGGCGAAATCGCGGAGCCCGCGCGCCAGCTTCGGCACCCGGGCCAGGCCGACCAGGAAGCCGGCGAGCCCATCATAGGTATCGACCTCCTGCTGGGGCGTGGGAACGGTCCGAAAAGCTTCGATCAGGCTGCTCTGACGGGAGATGGAGAGCGCCAGTCCCGCGGGTGCCATCGCCTGGGCGAGGCAGAGCGCGAATTGCGCCCCACCGCCCCGCCTGCCCCAATACCACAGCAGTGGCCGCATGCCGGTCCCTGTTCCTTCGATTCCCACGCGATGCCGGCCCATCGGTCGGCTGACCTCTACCAACCATCCGGCGCCGCCGTCCATCGCCGGGTTCGGCCGCCGGCATCACGCTATCATCCAGTCCCCCGCTTCCGCATGGCGTCGGATGACGGCATCCAGCACTGCCAGCACCGCTTCCGTCGCGCGGCCCGGCGCCCGGCCGGGCGGCAGCGCGAGCACCACCTGGCGGCGGAGCCGTGGCCGGTGCAGCCGCGCGATGTCGAGCCGGCCCGCCGCCGCTTCCACCGCGATCGCCGAGCGCGGCAGGATCGCGAAGCCGAGGCCGCGCCCGGTCAGGTCACGCAGCACCGCGAAACTATCGGCTTCGAACCGGATCGGCAGCGCGATGCGCGCGCCGGCCGCTGCCGCTTCGACCACCGCGCGCAGACCATGCGGCCGTGAAGGCAGGATCAGCGGATGCCGCGCGGCTTCCGCCAGCGTCACCGTGGCCCCGGGCAGGCTGCCCGGTCGTCCAGCCAGGACCAGCTCCTCGGTGAAGAGTGGCCGCGCCCGCAGATGCAGGTCGACGGCGGGTCCGTAGAGCAGGGTCGCATCCGTGCCGCCGCGCTGCAGCCATTCCACCAGATGGCCGGTGTAGCCTTCGACGATGCGCAGCGCGATGCCCGGATGTGCTTCCGCCACCGCCTGCGTGAGTTCGGCGGCCAGAACCGCCGCGACCGTCGGCATCATGCCCAGCGCCACCTGCCCGGCGATGGCACCGGACAGCGCGCGCACCTCCTCGGCCGCGGCCTCGAGCTGGCGGAGCGGGCCCTCGATGCGGGTGAGCAGCGCCTCACCGGCTTCAGTGAGCTGCATGCCGCGCCCGTGCCGGTCGAAGAGCCGCGCGCCGAGCTCCGCCTCCAGCAGTGCTACCTGGCGGGAGAGGGCGGGTTGCGCCAGCCGCATGCGATCGGCGGCACGGCTGAGCGAGCCCGCCGCGGCCACTTCCCGGAAGCTCCTGAGGCGCCGGAGATCCATGCCCCATCCATCGCAATGCGTTATACAGCCTATAGCCATATTCGAATTTCGCGAAGCTTGGTGGCACGCCATACCTCCGCCCGGATTGGGAGAGGGACCGCCGATGCAACGCGACTGGCCGCAGGATGTCTTCGCCGCGCTGAAACAGGCCGAGGTGCGCCAGGTGCCCTATGTGCCGGATGGCGGGCATGCCGCCCTGATCCGCGCCGCGCATGGCGACCCCGTCATGCGCGCCATCCCGCTGACCACCGAGGAGGAGGGGATCCCGCTGCTCGCCGGCGCGCATCTCGCGGGCCAGCGCGGCGTGCTGCTGATGCAGTCCTCCGGTGTCGGCAACTGCGTCAACATGCTGTCGCTGACCCGGGTCTGCGCCTTTCCGCTGCTGATGCTGGTGACCATGCGCGGCGAATGGGCGGAATCGAATCCCTGGCAGGTACCGATGGGCTCCACGGTCGAGGCGGCGCTCGGCCTCATGGGGGTGCAGGTGCTGCGGGCGACACGGCCGGAGGAAGCGGGGGAGACCGTCGCGGCGGCTGCCCGCATGGCCTTCCTCGGCGGCAACGCCATGGCCGTCCTGATCTCGCAGCGCCTGGTCGGCGCCAAGCTGTTCACGGAGTGACGATGATGACCGCCACCCTCGATCGCCGCGCCGCCGTGGCGCAGCTGCTGGCCGGCCGCCGCGACCTCGTTGTCGTCACTGGCCTCGGCTCACCCACCTATGATGTCGCCGCCTGTGGTGAGCATGACCGCAATTTCCACCTTTGGGGTGCCATGGGCGGTGCCGTCGCCATGGGCCTCGGCATCGCGCTCGCGCAGCCACACACGCCGGTGGCGGTGGTGACCGGCGACGGGGAGGCGCTGATGGGCATGGGCGCGCTCGCGACCGTCGCACTGCAGCGGCCCGCCAACCTGACCATCGTGATCATCGACAATGGCCTTTATGAGGAGACCGGTGGCCAGCTGAGCCATACCGGCGCCGGCACCGACCTTGCCGCCATCGCGCGCGGCTGCGGCATCGCCGACGCCAGCGTGGTGACGCGGGAGGCCGATCTGCCGGCGCTGGCCGCCCGCCTGCACGCGCCGGCGGGCGGGCCGGCGGTCGCGGTGCTGAAGGTCGCGCCGGGCGAGGCGCCGCGCGTCCTGCCGGGCTGGGACGGCCCCGCCCAGCGCCTGCGCACCACCGCCGCGCTGCTTGCCAGCCGGCCCACCGGGTCCTAAGCCAGCCCCCGACGGAGGAAGACCGAATGGACCAGCCGCAGACCGGCGTCGATCCCCATGCCGAGATCCGCGAGGAGGTGCGCAAGCTTTGCGCCCGCTTTCCCGGTGAATATTGGCGCGAACTCGATGCGCGGCGCGGCTATCCGACGGAATTCGTCACCGCGCTGACCGAGGCCGGCTATCTCGGCGCGTTGATCCCGGAGGAGTTCGGCGGCGCCGGCCTGCCGCTCTCGGCGGCCGCCGCCATCCTCGAGGAGATTCACGCCGCCGGCTGCAACGCCGCCGCCTGCCACGCCCAGATGTACACCATGGGCACGGTGCTGAAGCACGGCAGCGAGGCGCAGAAACGCCAGTATCTGCCGAAGATCGCGACCGGCGAGCTGCGCCTGCAGGCTTTCGGCGTGACGGAGCCGACCAGCGGCACCGACACCACCGCGCTGCGCACCTTCGCGAAGCGGGAGGGCGACAACTACGTCGTCAACGGCCAGAAGATCTGGACCAGCCGGGCCGAGCATTCCGACCTGATGCTGCTGCTGGCCCGCACCACGCCGCGCGACCAGGTCACCAAGAAGACCGAGGGCCTGTCGACCTTCCTGGTCGACATGAAGGCGGCGCTCGGCAACGGGCTCACCATCCGTCCGATCCGGACGATGATGAACCACAATTCCTGCGAGGTCTTCTTCGACAACATGGTGGTGCCGGCGGAGAACCTGGTCGGCACCGAAGGGAAGGGCTTCCGCTACATCCTGGACGGCATGAACGCCGAGCGCATGCTGATCTCGGCCGAGTGCATCGGCGATGCCAAGTGGTTCATCCGCAAGGCCGTGGATTATTCGAAGGAGCGCGTGCTGTTCGGCCGCCCGATCGGCCAGAACCAAGGCGTGCAGTTCCCGATCGCCAAGGCCTATGCCCAGATGCGCGCCGCCGAGGCGCTGCTGCAGAAGGGGCTCGAGAAGTTCGAAGCCGGCCTGCCCTGCGGGGAGGAAGCGAACATGGCCAAGATGCTCTGCGCCGAGGCGAGCTGGGCGGCCGCCGAAGCCTGCATCCAGACCCATGGCGGCTTCGGCTTCGCCGAGGAATACGACGTGGAGCGCAAATATCGCGAAGCGCGGCTTTACCAGGTGGCGCCGATCAGCACCAATCTGGTGCTGAGCTTCGTGGGCGAACATGTGCTCGGCATGCCGCGGAGCTATTAGCGTCCGATGACCGAAGGGCCGAAGGGCCCGAAGGTCTGAATCGGCCGCCCGGCTCGCCATGGGGCGTCCGATGACCGAAGGGCCGCATGGCCCGGAGGTCTGAATCGGCCGCTTAGCTTGCAAGGGACGCAGCGCATGAGCACCACCGTCGCGATCGCCTATGATTTCGACGGGACGCTGGCGCCCGGCAACATGCAGGAACACGTCTTCCTGCCGAATCTTGGCATCGATCCGCCAAGCTTCTGGGCGCGTTCCAACGCGCTGGCGCGGGCGCAGCAGGGCGACCCGATCCTGACCTATATGCATCGCATGCTGGAAGAAGCGCGCCACGCGGAACTGCCAATGCGGCGCGAGGATTGGGTGGCGCAGGGCAGCGGCATCAGGCTGTTTCCGGGCGTCGCGGACTGGTTTCCGCGCATCACGCAGGCGGGCGCGGCGCGCGGACTGACCGTGAAGCACTACGTCATCTCCTCCGGCCTCAGGGAGATGATCGATGGCACGGCGATCCGCCGCCATCTCGATGCCGTCTTCGCCTCCGGCTTCCTCTATGACGGCTCCGGCGTCGCGGTCGGCGCCGCGGTCGCGGTGAACTACACGACCAAGACGCAGTTCCTGTTCCGCATCAACAAGGGCGCGATGGACCTCGCCGATGATCGGGCGGTCAATGCCTTCCAGCCGCCCGAACAGCGGGTCGTACCCTTTCCGAACATGGTCTTCATCGGTGATGGCGACACCGACATCCCCTGCTTCCGGCTGGTCAAGGAGCAGGGCGGCCATTCCATCGCGGTGTTCCCGGCCGATGACCCGCAGCGCGCGGCCAACGGCCAGCGCCTGATCAAGGAGAACCGGGTGCATTGCTCGGTCCCCGCCGATTATTCACCCGGGGCCGAACTGGAACGCCGTGTATGCGCGGTGCTCGACCTGGTGGCGGCGCGTGCCGTGATCACCGGGCCGAGCCTGGGGATGGGTGCGTGACCGTGGCGGGGCTGCGGCGCTGCCTGTTGATGCTGGCCCTCTGCGGCACCCTGCCCCCGGCCGCGCTCGCCGCCGAGGATTGCGCTGGCCCGCTCGCCGCCGCCGAAGCGTATCGCACCGCGGCGCTGGCCGCGACCCGCGCCGCACGGCCAGTCTCGCGCCATTGGCCCGATTGCCCGCCGCTCGGCGCCGGGCAGACCGAATGGCGTGACGCGCGCGGCATCGCGCGCCGCGCCATCCTCGCCCCTGGCGGCGACGACAGCGCCGTGCGCATCGAACTGTTCCGCGACGCCGCGGGCCGCCCGCGCCTGGCGGTCATCACCGGCGGCGCGGTCAATGGCGCGCGGCTTCTGCACGGCATCGTCTTCGCACCCGATGGCGCACGCCTCTGCGAAGCGCGTCGCGTGTCGGAGCCCGGCTATACCTTCCCGGACCCCTGGCCGGAGGCGTTGCTGCCCCAGGGCTCAGCCGCCGCCGGCCGCTGCCCCTGGCCCGAAGGCGACAGCCGGTGAGCGCGCCTTGCCGCTACATCGCCCGCCACTGGCGTGGCGACCTGCCGCTCGTCATCGCCTATTGGGTCAATGGCGCGCTGCTTGGCCTGCTGGTCGCATTGGCCTGGCACCTGGCGCGTGAGCCGGTGGAGCGCGCCTTGAACGCGGCCAGCATTCCCACGCTGCGCATGGCGCTGATCGGCGCGATGGTCGCCGGGATGCTGCTGCTGGCCTGGCAACTCGTTGGCATCTGGCGGGCGGCTTCCACACAGATCCTGCGCGGGCGCATCTCCGGCTGGGAGAGGTCGGCGCAGTTGACCGTGCTGATCGGCGTCTTCGTCGCGATCAACGGCTATGTCGACGCGGTCTTCGCCATCGCGCCGCTCTTCGCGCGTGACTGACATGGAAAAGCATGGCCACGAAGCCTGATATGCAGGGCCCAACGTGGCGCAGGAGCCAGGAAACCTCATCATGAATCCCGGAAAGCCTTTGACCGGTCTCCTCGTGGTCTCGATGGAACAGGCGGTCGCAGCCCCGGTCTGCTCGCAGCGGCTGGCCGATGCCGGGGCGCGGGTCATCAAGATCGAACGCGGGGAAGGGGATTTCGCCCGCGGCTACGACAAGGCGGCCAAGGGCCAGTCGAGCTATTTCGTCTGGCTGAACCGCGGCAAGGAAAGCATCGCGCTCGATATCCGCCAGCCCGCGGATCGCGCCTTGCTGGAGCGGCTGATCGCGAAGGCCGATGTCTTCATCCAGAATTTCGCCCCCGGCGCGATGCGGCGCGCCGGCTTCGGGTCAGCCGCGCTGCGGGAGAAGCATCCGCGCCTGATCACCGTCGATATCTCGGGCTATGGCGAGGAAGGCGAATACGCCGCCATGAAGGCCTATGACCTGCTGGTCCAGGCCGAAAGCGGGCTGGCCGCCGTCACCGGCCGGGCCGAGGGGCCGGGGCGCGTCGGCGTTTCGATCTGCGACGTGGCCTGCGGCATGAACGCGCTTGCCGCGGTACTGGAAGCGCTGATCGAACGCGGCATCACGGGGCGCGGCAAGGGCATCGCCGTATCGCTCTTCGATGGCATGGCCGATCTGATGAACGTGCCCTTCCTGTTCTACGAGGGCACCGGCCAGGCCCCGCCGCGGGTCGGCCTCGCGCATCCGTCGATCTGTCCTTATGGCGCCTTCGCGACCAGCGATGGCGGGCTGGTGCTGATCTCGATCCAGAATGAGCGCGAATGGGCGCGGCTTTGCGAGATCTTCCTGCGTGAGCCGGACTTGCCGCAGCGGGAAGGCTTTCGCCTCAACGTCGACCGCGTGGCCAATCGCGCCATGGTCGATGCCCATGTCGGCAGGACCTTCGCGCAACTCACCCGCGCCGAATGCGCCGAGCGTCTGCGGGTGGCGGATATCGCCTATGGCTTCGTGAACGAGGTCGCCGATCTCGCCCGGCACCCGGCGCTGCGGCGGCTGCCGGTGGAGACGCCGGGCGGGGTTGTGGAGGTGGCCGCGCCGGCCGCGATCCTGAGCGATGGTCCGCGCGCCTATGGCCCGGTGCCGGCGCTCGACCAGCATGGCACGGCGATCCGCGCCGAATTCGGATAAAGCGACAAATTCGAGACGATTGGCGCCCAGGCGCCTTCGAAGCCACTGGTCCTGCCTGGAATCCTGGCTTTCGGCCTGGATTATGCTGCGATGCAATATGGCAAGTTTGCGGCAGAGATTATTGATAAATCAGGTGTTTCCTGCTCGCTGCCCTGCGAAAATCTCGGCTCTGTGCTGCGATGCGAAAAACCACTTGCATGCGAATGATGCCTGGCCTAAATCGGTGTCGGCAGCGAGGCGGTTCGCCGCTTCGCCTGCTTTCTTGGACGTTTCCTCCCTAAACTTGGCGGTGCCTTCGGGCACCGCCATCTTTTTTTCCGGGACCCGCTTCATGGCGGACCCACCGGGAGAGCTGTTCCAGTGCCGGTGGCAGGGCTCATGCCGGTCGGATCAGATGGGGGTGAGGAAATCCCAGTCGGTGGCGGCCAGCTGCTGCAGCAGCCGCTCCAGATCCTGCCGCAGAGAGCCGAAGCCGGCTGCCCGCTCGATCCGCGCCTCATCCATGTAGAGGCTGCGCGCGATCTCGATCTGCAAGGCATGCTGGCCTTCCCGCGGGCGGCCGTAGTGGCGGGTGACATAGCCGCCGGCATAGGGATCGTTGCGCCGCACCCGATAGCCGAAATCGGAGAGGATCTCTTCCACCAGCCGCGTCGCGCGTGGGGCACAGGCGGTGCCATGCGCATCGCCCAGCACGATGTCGGGCGCCGGGCCGACATGGCCCGGATAGGCGGGCATCGAATGGCAATCGACCAGCAGGCAGGCGCCGAAGCGCGCCCGGGTTTCGCCGATCAGCGTGGCGAGCGCCGCGTGATAGGGCTGCCAGGCGTCCCGCACCCGCGCCTCGGCTTCGGCGAAGGCGAGTTTGCGGCGATAGACCGGCTCCCCATTCGCGACGATGCGGGCGATCGTGCCGAGGCCGGCACCGACACGGGGGCTGGCGGTATTGACCCAGTTCGGCAGCGGCCCGTCGAACATGCCGGGGTCGAGTTCCCAGGGCTCGCGGTTCACATCGCACCAGACGCGCGGAAACCGGGCGGCGAGCAGCGGCGCCCCCTGGGCCGGGGCGGCCGCGAAAAGTTCTTCGACGAAGCCATCCTCGCTGCGGCGGAGCGCATGCGCGTCGAGCCGGGCGGCGTCCAGCAAGGCGGCCGGGTACTCGCGCCCCGAATGGGGCGAGGCAAAGACAAGGGGCATGGTCTGCGGCGCCGGTCGCAGCAGCGTATAGGGCAACAATGCGTCCAAGGGCAGATCCATCGCTGCTCCGTTCAAACCACAGCTCCGGACACCTGTCATCCGCGAAGCTGCGGATACCGGGGCTGCGTGACGATCTGTGCAATCATGTTGGGGATCAGCGCGTCTGGGTGCTTGCCAGACGCGGCATTCCCGCCTAGAAGGCCGCTCCCACTCTGGGCGGGCGCTTAGCTCAGCGGGAGAGCACTACCTTGACACGGTAGGGGTCACTGGTTCAATCCCAGTAGCGCCCATTCCTTTTCAGGCACTTGGCGGGCAATTCGGGGCTGGCGGATCGGTCGGCCACCCCGCGGCGCGCTGCGCCGTGCCCGGCCATGGCGGCAATGAGCCGCTTGCCGTTCTCCCGCGTGCGATGCATGCCATCAGCGAAGCCGGGAAAGCACCAGGCCGGTGCGGTTTTCCATGCGCGGCGCGGCCCGCATGGCCGACCGGCGTGACGAGGGGGATGGGCATGGGGCTGCTGGATGGCGATACGGCGCTGGTGACAGGCGCCGCTTCGGGGATCGGGCGCGGCATCGCCCGGGCCTTGGCAGAAGAGGGCGCGCGACTCGTGCTGAGCGATGTCAGCGCGGAAGCCGGCGATGCCCTGGCGCGGGAACTCGGCGCGACCTTCATCACATCGGACCTCACCGATCCCGCGGCGGCGGGGGCGTTGTTCGCCAGGGCGGTGGAAGAACTCGGCAGCGTCTCGATCCTGGTGCACAGCGCGTCGCCGCGCCGGCTCGAATCGCAGACCGTCCTCGCGGTGACCGAGTCGGAATGGGATGCCATGGTCAATGTCGGCCTCAGGGCCGGCTTCGTGCTCGGTCAGGCCGCCGGTACGCATATGAAGGCGAAGGGCACCAAGGGGCGCATGCTCTTCATCACCTCGCTGCACGCCTATTCGCCGCGCAACCTGCCGCACTACAGCGCCACCAAGGCTGGGCAGACCATGCTGGTGAAGGAACTCGCCCGTGCGCTGGGCGGTGACGGTATCCGCGTGAACGCCATCGCGCCGGGCGCGATTCCTGGTGGCGGTTTCGTGGCGGATGTCGCGGCCTTCGAAGCGAAGATCCCGCTGCGGCGCACCGGCACGCCGGAGGATATCGCCGGCATGGCCCTGGCGCTGCTGAGCGACCGATTCTCCCGCTACGTGACCGGCACGACGGTCGCGGTGGATGGCGGCCTGGCGCTCTACAACTGGATACCCTTCCCCGAGAGCTGAAAGCGCCCGGAGGAATAGCCGGCACGATCGCCGACATATCCTGACAATTCCAGCCATGGACGGCGGCGTCGGCAAGTTACGCTATGGCCTCTGCCATTGCCGAAGGAAGCGGGCCGTGTACAGCCATCCCCAGCAGCGCGCGGCCCACGACGTCCAGGGTCTCCGCAAGGAAGCGGGCGTCTGGCTGCGCTCCCTGCGCGAGCGGCAGAGCCTGTCGCAGCGTCAGCTGGCGGCGCGGATCGGCATCGAATACTACACCTTCGTCTCGCAGCTCGAATCCGGGCGTGGGCGGATCCCGCCCGACCGCTACCGCGTCTGGGCGGAAGCGCTGGGCGTCGACGCAACCAGCTTCGTCCGGGAATTGCTGCGCTACTATGATCCCGTGACGCATGAACTGCTGTTCACGCCGCGGCCGACGGCGCAGCCCTCGGCTGCTGAGTTGGCCTGAGCATCCGATGACCGGAGGGCCGTAAGGCCTGGAGGTCTGAATCGGATGCCCGACTGACAAGCATCCGATGACCGGAGGGCCGCAAGGCCTGGAGGTCTGAATCAGGTGCTCGACTGACAAGCGCCCGATGACCGGAGGGCCGCAAAGCCTGGAAGTCTGAATCGGATGCCCGACTCACGGCACCCTATGCCGGGTCGGCGGCATCCTCGGCCGGCACGCCCACCGGAAAGTCCGTGAAGACATAACCGAAGGGCCGCACCGACTTGATCGCCTGCGGGTGGTGCTGGTTGATCTCGATCTTCCGGCGGATCTTCATCACCGCCATGTCGACGGCCCGGTCACCCGGGCGGAAGGGGCGATGGAAGGCACGTTCGCTGATCTCGTCGCGGCTCAGCACCTTGCCGCGCGCCGCGACCAGTACCTGCAGCACCTCGAATTCCGAAGCGGTGAGGGTGCAGGCCTGCCCGTCCGGACGGAACAGTTCCCGCTTTTCGATCGACAGGTGCCAGCCAAAGCCGCCGGCCGGCGGTGCCGCGGCCGGCACCGCCGGGGCGGTCTGTGGCGCCGTGGCGCGGCGGAGGATGGAGCGGATGCGTGCCACGATTTCACGCGGCGGGGTCAGTTTCGCCACATAGTCGTAGGCACCGAGTTCCAGCGCCACGACCCGGTCCACCTCCTCCCGCCCGCCGGAGAGGAACATGCAGGGCGCCGCGGTCATGGCGGACAGCTTGCGGAACACCTCGGTACCGCTCTCACCGGCCAGATGCTGGTCGATGATGATGATGGCCGGCTTGAACTCCGCCAGGCTGGCGAAGGCCGGGGCCGATCCCGTGACCGCGCGGACCTCGAAGCCATGCGCCGACAGATAGCCGCGCACGGAGTCGCTGAATTCGGCGTCGTCATCGATCAGAAGAGTGCGGATCATCGCCTGCCCATAACATCGCGCCAGGACCGATGGCCGATCCAGGCTCACGACACGGTATACGGGCAGGGGTGGGGGGTGATGTATTATTTCATTTTGGGAAAAGTGTTGGAGAAATCGCGATTTGTCATGATTGGTTTTGGGTGGTTACCCAATGTCGTGGCTCGGGCCCGACAGACTCCCGGGGCAGATGCGCGCCTGCCAATCGGGATGGGCATGCCAACCCCGGTGGCTCTCCCCTGTCGCGCGGGCCGGCTGCGCCCTATGGTCGCGAGCGGATGGCGGCCGGCGGCATGGCCAACGGACCGCCGGCCTGGTCCTGATTCTCCTGGGGCGGGCCAGCCGGGCCCTGTGACATTCACAGGGCTTTCGGAGAACAGCGGAAGAGGATAAACGCCGCGTCATGGCTGCGACCGACACCATCATCTTCGCCGACGGCATGTCCGATATCGCGGTCGCCAACGGCGTCGTGCGCATCACCCTGGCGCAGAGCGGGAGCGAAGGGCGGGCGAACCCCGTCGGCCAGCTCTGCGTGCCGGTCACCCAGTTGCCGGCCATCACCAGCGGGCTGATCCAGATGCTGCGGCAGCTCGAAGCCAAGGCGAAGGAGCTGAAGGCAACCCAGGAGCCGGTGTCGGCCGAGGTGCCGGCCGGCAGCTTCCGCTTCGACACCAACACCTGATCGCGGCCTGTCCTTCGCCGCGCCGGGATCATAACGCCATGCTCGATCAGACCCTCACGCCCCGGCCTCACGCCAAACCCGCGCCGCAGCGCGTCTTCGACGCGGCAAGGCCGGAGCGCCGCGCCCGTGCCCTCGCCGACCTTTTGGAGGGGCTGGCGCGCTGGCGCCTCGCCTGGGCGCTGGCACGCAACGACATTCGCCACCGCTATCGCGGTTCTGTCCTGGGTCCCCTCTGGATCACGCTGTCGCTGGCGGTGATGCTGCTGGCGATGGGGCTGCTCTACGCGAACCTGTTCAAGATGGAGCTGCACAACTACATGCCCTGGCTGGCGGTCAGCCTGATCGTCTGGGGGCTGATCTCGCAGGTCATGCTGGAAGCGTGTACCTGCTTCACCGCGGCCGAGGGCGTGGTGCACCGCTTCCCGTTGCCTTACACGCTCTATGCCTTGCGCAGCGTGATGCGCAACATGCTGATCGCCGCGCACCACCTGCCGCTGATCGCCGCCGTGATGCTGGTCTTCGGTATCGCGCCGAGCTGGAGCATCCTGCTGCTGCCTCTCGGCGTGCTGCTGTTCACGGTCAACGCCGTCGCGGTCTCGGTGCTGCTCGGCATGATCTGTGCGCGCTTCCGGGACGTGGCGCCGATCATGGGCAGCGTCATCCAGATCGTCTTCTTCGTCACGCCGATCATCTGGAAGCCGGAACTGCTCGGAGAGAATTCGGCCT
>DASYDR010000341.1:0-8494 GCA_036499545.1 Roseomonas sp.
TGGCGCAGGGCACCGGGGCCGGCATGGTGTCGCTGATCGGCTGCCAGTTCGGCTCCCTCGTCATCATGCTCTGCGCCGCGGCCGGCATCACCGCGGCGCTCTTCGCGATCCCGATCGCCTGGGATGCGCTGCGCATCGGCGGCGCCCTCTATCTCGTCTATCTGGCCTGGCAGTGCCTGCGGCCCGGCGGCGACCCGATCTTCGCGCCGCGCCGCCTGCCGCGGGAGCCGAAGCTGCGCCTCTTCACCGTCGGCATGGCCACCGCGGCGCTGAACCCGAAGGTGGCGCTGTTCTATGTGGCAGTGCTGCCGCAGTTCATCGATCCGGCGCGCGGCAGCGTGCTGGAACAGGGCATCGTCCTCGGCGGCATCCAGATCCTGGTCTGCACCCTGTTCGACGCGCTGCTGGTCTGGGGCGCATCCGGCGTTTCCCGCTTCCTCGGCGAGCGTCCGGGCTGGATGGCGGCGCAGCGCTGGCTGCTCGGCGCCGTGCTCGCGCTGCTCGCGGTCAAGCTCGTGACCGAAGGGCGGCGCTGATGTCGCCCTGGCTGATCCTGGCACTGCTGCCCTTCGGCGCGCTCTACGCCTTCGCGACCGGCCGCCTCGCGATCTGCGCGCTGCACCCGGCGCGGATCGAGGCGGTGCCGGCGGTCATGGCGCTGTCGGCGGTCGCCCACCTCATCGCTTCCCGCCTGCTGGAGCTCGGCCCGATGCTGGCGCTCACGGCGTTCTGGTCCTTTACCCATCTCGTCGCGCTGCCTTTCGTCGCGCGCGGCATCCGCCCCGGAGCCTGACATGCCGAAGCGCACCGACATCCAGTCCATCCTCATCATCGGCGCCGGCCCCATCGTCATCGGCCAGGCCTGCGAATTCGACTATTCCGGCGCCCAGGCCTGCAAGGCGCTGCGCGCCGAGGGCTACCGCGTGATCCTGGTCAATTCCAACCCGGCCACGATCATGACCGATCCCGGCCTGGCGGATGCGACCTATATCGAACCGATCACCGTCGAGATGGTCGAGAAGATCATCGCCAAGGAACGCCCGGACGCGCTGCTGCCGACCATGGGCGGCCAGACCGCGCTGAACACCGCGCTGAAGCTGGCCGAAGCCGGCGTGCTGGAGAAGTACGGCTGCGAGCTGATCGGCGCCAAGGCCGAGGTCATCGACAAGGCCGAGGATCGCCAGAAATTCCGCGACGCGATGTGGAAGATCGGCATCGAGAGCCCGAAGAGCGAGATCGCGCACACCATGGAGGAAGCGCGGGCGGCGCTCGAGATCGTCAAGCTGCCCTGCGTCATCCGCCCCTCCTTCACCCTTGGCGGCACCGGCGGCGGCATCGCCTATAACCGGGAAGAGTTCGAGCAGATCGTGGGCGCCGGCCTCGCCGCCTCCATGACCAGCGAGGTGCTGGTCGAGGAGAGCGTGCTGGGCTGGAAGGAGTTCGAGATGGAGGTTGTCCGCGACCGCGCGGACAACTGCATCATCATCTGCTCCATCGAGAACCTGGACCCGATGGGCGTGCATACCGGCGACAGCATCACCGTGGCGCCGGCGCTGACGCTGACCGACCGCGAATACCAGCGCATGCGCGACGCCTCGATCGCCTGCCTGCGCGAGATCGGCGTCGATACCGGCGGGTCGAACGTGCAGTTCGGCGTGAACCCGGCCGATGGCCGCATGGTCATCATCGAGATGAACCCGCGCGTCTCGCGCAGCTCGGCGCTGGCTTCCAAGGCGACCGGCTTCCCGATCGCCAAGATCGCCGCCAAGCTGGCCGTCGGCTATACGCTGGACGAGTTGGCCAACGACATCACCCAGGTCACGCCGGCCTCCTTCGAGCCGACGATCGACTATGTCGTCGTGAAGATCCCGCGCTTCACCTTCGAGAAGTTCCCCGGCACGCCGGTGACGCTGACCACCTCGATGAAGTCGGTCGGCGAGACCATGGCGATCGGCCGTTCCTTCGCGGAGGCGCTGCAGAAGGGCCTGCGCGGGCTGGAGACCGGGCTCACCGGCCTCGATGAGGTCGAGACCCCGGGTGACGGCTCGCCGCAGGCCTTCCATGCCGCGCTGACCATTCCGAAGCCCGACCGGCTGCTGGTCGCGGCGCAGGCGATCCGCGCCGGCGTGCCGATCGCCGACATCCACGAAGCCTCGAAATTCGATCCCTGGTTCCTGCGCGAGATCGAGAAGATCGTCGCCGCCGAAGGCCGGGTCGTCCAGGCCGGGCTGCCGCGCACCGCGTCCGCGATGCGCCGGCTGAAGGCGATGGGCTTCTCCGACGCACGGCTCGCGAAGCTGATCGGCGCGCCGGAGGCCGATGTCGCGGCGGCGCGGGAGCAGCTCGGCGTGCGCCCGGTCTACAAGCGCATCGACACCTGCGCCGCCGAATTCGCCTCCGACACGCCTTACATGTACTCGACCTATGAGGGCGGCTTCGGGGACCCGGTCTGCGAATCCCGCCCGACCGCGCGGGAGAAGATCATCATCCTCGGCGGCGGCCCGAACCGCATCGGCCAGGGCATCGAATTCGACTATTGCTGCGTCCACGCCGCCTATGCGCTGCGCGAAGCCGGCTTCGAGACCATCATGGTCAACTGCAACCCGGAGACGGTCAGCACCGACTACGACACCTCCGACCGCCTCTATTTCGAGCCGCTGACCGAGGAGGACGTGCTCGCGCTGATCCGCAAGGAACAGGCGAACGGCACCCTGCTCGGCTGCATCGTGCAATATGGCGGGCAGACGCCGCTGAAGCTGTCCCAGGCGCTGCACAAGGCGGGGGTGCCGATCCTCGGCACCAGCGCGGAAGCCATCGACATCGCGGAGGACCGCGAGCGCTTCCAGATCCTGCTGAAGGGCCTCGGCCTCAAGCAGCCGCAGAACGGCATCGCCCGCAACCTGGACGAGGCGCTGGTCGAGGCGGAGCGCATCGGCTACCCGGTCGTGGTCCGCCCTTCCTATGTGCTGGGCGGCCGCGCGATGGAGATCGCGCATAACCGCGAACAGCTGCTGCGCTTCGGCAAGGAGGCGGTGCGGGTGTCCGGCGAGAACCCGATCCTGATCGACCAGTACCTGGCCGATGCGATCGAGGTCGATGTCGACTGCATCGCCGACGGCGCGGGCGTGGTCTACGTCGCCGGCGTGATGGAGCATATCGAGGAAGCCGGCATCCATTCCGGCGACAGCGCCTGTTCCCTGCCGCCCTATTCTCTGCCGCCTTCGATCGTGACCGAGCTGAAGGCCGAGACCGAGGCCATGGCCCGCGCGCTGAAGGTCAAGGGCCTGATGAACGTGCAATACGCGGTGAAGGACGGGGAGATCTTCGTGCTGGAGGTGAACCCCCGCGCCTCCCGCACCGTGCCCTTCGTGGCCAAGGCGACCGGCGTCGCGGTCGCCAAGATCGGCGCCCAGGTGATGGCCGGGGCGGCGCTGAAATCCTTCAAGCTCGACGATGACGCCATCAGCCGCCATGTCGCGGTCAAGGAAGCGGTCTTCCCCTTCAACCGCTTCCCGAATGTCGACGTGATCCTGGGGCCTGAGATGAAGTCGACGGGCGAGGTCATGGGCCTCGACGTCTCCTTCGAGCGGGCCTTCCTGAAATCCCAGCTCGGCGCCGGGGTGAAGCTGCCGGAAGCCGGCACCGCCTTCGTCTCGGTCAAGGACGGGGACAAGGCGGCCGCCGTCTCCCTCGCCCGCCGGCTGACCGACATGGGCTTCGGCCTGATGGCGACCCGCGGCACCGCGGCGCGGCTGCGGGAAGCGGGGATCGAATGCCGGGTGGTCAACAAGGTGCTGGAAGGCCGCCCGCATTGCGTGGATGCCATCAAGTCGGGCGAGATCCAGCTGGTGATCAACACCACCGGCGGCGGCCAGAGCGTGGCGGACAGCTTCAACATCCGCCGCAACGCCCTGACGCATGGGGTTCCGCACTACACGACGGCGGCCGGCGCCCGGGCGGCGGTGCACGCCATCGCGGCCCTGAAAGCCGGCACCCTTGATGTCGCGCCCCTGCAAGCCTATTTTGCACAGTCGTTCTGATACGCGCGGGGGCCGTGGGGTCCCCGCCGCGACCTTATCGTTCAAATGCCGCGCCCCGGGGTGACCACACTCCGGGGTTTGGTGTCTGGGCGGGCATCGCAACAAACATCAGATTCACGAGGGATTGGCGCGCCGTGCAGAAGTTCCCCATGACCGCTGAAGGTCTGGTCCGGCTGGAAGAGGAACTGAAGGTCCTGAAGGCCGAGGAGCGACCGGCCGTGATCCGCGCCATCGCGGAGGCGCGGGCGCATGGCGACCTCTCGGAAAACGCCGAGTACCATGCCGCGCGCGAGCGCCAGTCCTTCATCGAAGGCCGCATCGCGGAGCTGGAGAGCATCATCCCCTCGGTCGAGGTGATCGATGTCGCCAAGCTCTCGGGCAAGCAGGTGCGCTTCGGCGCGCATGTGACGATCGTCGACGAGGAGAGCGACGACGAGAAGACCTACCGGATCGTCGGCGCCTATGAGGCCGACATGAAGAAGGGGTCGATCTCCATCTCCTCGCCGCTGGCCAAGGCGCTGCTCGGCAAGAAGGTCGGCGACAATGTCGAGGTGCCGGCCCCCGGCGGCGCCCGTTCCGTCGAGATCACCGCCGTCCGCTTCGCGTGAGCCCGCCCGATGGCCGGAACGCCGAAGGCCGCGATGGGCTGAACCGGTCGGGCGCGGGCATGCGCGCGACGACGGTGACCCTGGCCGATGTGCGGGCGGCCGCCGCGCGCATCACGGGCCAGGTGATCCGCACGCCGACGCTGTTCAGCGACGCGGTCTCCCGCGCCGCCGGCGCCCGCGTGCACCTGAAGCTCGACAACCTGCAGGCCACCGGCGCCTTCAAGGAACGGGGCGCGGCCAATCGGCTGGCCCTGCTCTCGGCCCGGGAACGGGCCGCGGGCGTGGTCGCGATGTCGGCCGGCAACCATGCCCAGGCGGTGGCGCGCCATGCCGCCCTGCTGGGCATCGCGGCGACCATCGTGATGCCGAAATTCACCCCCGCGACCAAGGTGGTGCGCACCGAAGGCTGGGGCGCCCGCGTCGTGCTGGTGGGCGAGACCCTGGCCGAGGCGGCGGCGCATGCGCATGAGCTGGCGCTGCGCGAAGGCCTGACCTTCGTCCACCCCTATGACGATACCGGCGTCATCGCCGGCCAGGCGACCATGGCGCTGGAGATGCTGGAGGATGCGCCGCATCTGGACATGCTGGCGATCCCGGTCGGCGGCGGCGGCCTGCTCGCCGGCTGCGCCGTGGCGGCGCGCGGGCTGAAGCCCGGCATCGAGGTGGTCGGCGTCGAGGTGGAGTTCTACCCGGCCATGGCCCAGCGCCTGGCCGGCAAGCCGGTCGCGGTCGGCGGCCCGACCATCGCCGAGGGCATCGCCGTGCGCGACGTGGGCGAGACGCCCTACGCCATGCTGCGCGACATGGGGATCGAGGTGCTGGTGGTGCCGGAACGCGCGGTGGAGCAGGCGATCGCCCTGCTGGCCGAAGGCGCCAAGGTGGTGGCCGAAGGCGCCGGCGCCGCGGCGCTGGCCGCCGTGCTCGCCTTCCCGGACCGCTTCGCCGGCCGCGCCGTCGGCCTGCCGGTCTGCGGCGGCAATATCGACGCCCGCATCCTGGCCAATGTCCTGCTGCGCAACCTGCTGCGCGACGGCCGCATCCTGCGCCTGCACCTCGACATCCCCGACCGCCCGGGCGTGCTGGCCGATATCGCGGCCCGGGTCGCCGCCGCCGGCGGCAACGTCATCGAGGTGAGCCACCAGCGGCTCTTCGCCTCCCCCTCCGTGCAGAGCGCGGAGCTGGAGCTGATGGTCGAAGTCCGCGACACGGCCCAGGGCAACGCCATCGTGGCCGGCCTCGAAGCCGGGGATTACACCGTCAGGCGGGGGTGAGAGGGCGTCAGCCCTCCACCGGCACCCCGGGCGCATCCTTGGCGGTGCGGATGGTCTGCAGGGTCATGACCTTCATCACCTGGGCGCCGCCGGTCAGCCGGGCGGTCAGCGAATTCTCATGCGCGGTGTCGCGGGCGACCAGGCGCAGCAGGAAATCGCCGCCGCCGCGGATCATGTGGCATTCCCGCACCTCCGGCCAGGTCGTCACCTCCGCCTCGAAGGCATCCAGCACGGCCTGCTTCTGGGTCTCCAGCCCGACCAGGGCGAAGAAGGTGATCTCCCAGCCGAGCGCCACCGGGTCGATATCGGCGTGGTAGCCGCGCACCACCCCGCTCTCCTCCAGCCGGCGGACCCGGCGGAGACAGGGTGGGGCGGATAACTCCACCCGCCGCGCCAGTTCCACATTGGTGATGCGGCCGTCGCGCTGGAGCTCGGTCAGGATCTGGCGATCGACGGCGTCCAAGCTGGTGGCGCGTTCGGCGGACTTCATTGGCGCATGTGCTTCGTGTCTTGTGGCGGGTCCCGCGCGTAATATCATTGCCGCGCGTGTTCGTATCAAGGCACAGGTTGCGGTGCGGGCGGGCGCGACCGATATGTTGCCATCCCCCGCGACCGACAGAGCGAGTCTCCCGTGTCCGATCCGATCCGCACGCGCCTCCTGATCCTGGGCGCCGGCCCCGCCGGTTACACCGCCGCCATCTACGCCGCGCGCGCCGGGCTGGATCCCCTGCTGGTGGCCGGGCTGCAGCCGGGCGGCCAGCTCACCATCACCACCGATGTCGAGAACTACCCGGGCTTCGCCGACCCCATCCAGGGCCCCTGGCTGATGGAGCAGATGGCGAAGCAGGTGGAGCATTGCGGCGCCCGCATTCAGCAGGACGTGATCACCGCGGTCGACCTCTCGGCGCGTCCTTTCCGCGCCACCGGCGATTCCGGGCAGATCTACCTGGCCGAGTCGCTGGTGATCGCGACCGGCGCCCAGGCCCGCTGGCTCGGCGTCCCCGGGGAAAAGCAGCTCTCCGGCTTCGGCGTCTCCGCCTGCGCCACCTGCGACGGCTTCTTCTACCGGGGCAAGCGGGTGGCGGTGATCGGCGGCGGCAACACCGCGGTGGAGGAAGCCCTCTACCTCTCGAACCTCGCCGCCCATGTCACCGTCATCCATCGCCGCGACAGCTTCCGTGCCGAGCGGATCATGCAGCAGCGGCTGATGGCGCGGCCCAATGTCGCGATTCTCTGGGACAATGTGGTGCAGGAGATGCTGCCGGCCACGGGCGGGCGCATCGCGACCCTCCGCGGGCTGGCGCTGCACAACGTGAAGACCGGCGCCGCCGATGAGCTGGCCGTCGACGGCGCCTTCGTGGCCATCGGGCACGACCCGGCGACCGCTTTGTTCCGGGGCCAGCTGGCAATGGATGCCGAGGGCTACATCGAGACCCGGCCCGGAAGCCCCCTGACCAGCGTCCCGGGTGTGTTCGCGGCGGGGGATGTTCAGGACAAAATCTATCGCCAGGCGGTGACCGCTGCTGGAACTGGTTGCATGGCAGCCCTGGAAGCGGAGAAGTTCCTCATGAACGCAGAGACCGATTCGGCGACCCTGTCGCCGGCCATCGCTGCCAAGTAACGAGTCGGCGGCACGACCGCCGGGGAAGGACGAACGGCATGCCGCTCGACTGGGACAAGCTCCGGGTCTTTCACGCCGTCGCGGAGGCCGGAAGCTTCACCCATGCCGGTGAGACGCTGAATCTCAGCCAGTCCGCCGTCAGCCGCCAGATCCAGGCGCTGGAGGAAGCACTGAACGTGCCCCTCTTCCACCGCCATGCGCGCGGCCTGATCCTGACGGAGCAGGGGGAAACCCTGAACCGCACGGTGCGGGAGGTCTTCGCCAAGCTGGCGATGACCGAAGCCCTGCTGACCGAAAGCCGGGAACGACCAGCCGGCCGGCTCAAGGTCACGACCACGACCGGCTTCGGTGCCACCTGGCTGGCGCCGCGCCTCCGGCGCTTCCTGAACATCCATCCGGAAGTGACGGTGACCCTGCTGCTGGACGATGCCGACCTCGACCTCGCGATGCGCGAAGCCGATGTCGCGATCCGCATGCACCCGCCGCGGCAGCCGGACCTGATCCAGCGCCACATCGCGACCTTCGGCTGGAAGGTCTGCGGCAGCGCCGAATACCTGAAGACCGCCGGCATCCCGCAGCGGGTCGAGGATCTGGAACAGCACCGGCTGATCATCTACGGCGATTACCGCCCGCCGATCGAAAGCGTGAACTGGCTGGCCGAGGCCGGGCGCCGCCCGGGCGCGCCGCGCCGCACCTCGATCGAGGTGAACAGCCTGCCGGGCATGCTGCAGGCGGTCCGCAGCGGCCTCGGCCTCGCCGCCCTGCCGGACTACATGGGCGACGAACTGCACGACCTGGTCGAGGTGCTGGCCGACCTCAAGGCGCCGCGGATCGAGGCCTATTTCGTCTATCCGGAAGAGATGCGGCACTCCAAGCGTGTCGGCGTTTTCCGCGATTTCCTGGTCTCGGAGCTGGCGGACAGCTCCCGCTGACGGCGGCCATGCGGGCACCGCA
>DASYDR010000342.1:0-21611 GCA_036499545.1 Roseomonas sp.
GACGGCCTGACCATGGCGGGCGCATGACGCACCCCTGGGAGCTGCCGCCGGCCGCGATGCTGGCGGATGCGGTCGCGACCCTGGCGGCGCTCGCCGCCGGGCAGGCGGGCGACGCGGAGGCCACCGCGATCCGGGCGATCATCGCGGCGCACCAGGTGCCCGAACTCCTCGATGCTGGGCTGTTGCGGCCGGGCGACCTCGATGACGATGCGCTCGCGGCCATGGCGGTGGTGATCGACGCCGCCGCCGCATGGGACGAGGACGAGGAGAGCCTGGAGGAGTTCGTCGCCGGGCTTGAGCCGGATGATCTGCGCAACATCGTCGGCGCGGCGCGGCCCTGGGCGGCGGCGGTCCATGCCGACATGGTGCCCGACGCCGCGAAGCGCGCCGGATAGCCGGCAAGCTGACGATCGCCCGCCAGATCGCGGGGCTGACCGGCGTCGCGATCTTTCACAATCACTTGGTCATTGATGCCGTCGCGGCGGTCCTTCCCTTCGGCAGCCCGGCCGCACTCGCCGGGCGTGTTGCGGCGGATCAGCAGGGATCTGGCTGCCTGCGCGGCCGCGATGGCGGCCTCCGCCCTGGGCATCAGGCCCGCCGCATCCGGAAGGTGTTGAAGACCATCGCAATTTGGATGGCCGTATCCTATATTATTTTTAATGAAAGCCTCTCCGGAGACGCCATCCACCATGTCCTCTACCCGTCGCCCCGCTTTCCTGCTCGCCGCCGTCGCGGCGCTGGCCCTGGCGCTTGCCCCCGCGATCGCGGATGCGCGCCCGGGCGGCCGCAGCTCCTCGGGCAGCCGTGGCAGCCGCACTTATGAGGCGCCGCCGGCCACGCAGACGGCCCCCAATGCTGCGCGTCCGATGGACCGCACCATGACGCCGCCGGCGCAGTCGAGCCTTGGCGGCACCGCCGGCGCTTCTGCCGCGGCCGCCGGCGCGGCGCGGCCTGCCGCGTCCCGCGGCTTCATGGGCGGCATGATGGGCGGGCTGCTTGGCGCCGGCCTGATCGGTGCCCTGCTCGGTGCCGGGCTGTTCGGCGGGCTGGGCGGCTTCGCTTCCGTCATCGGCCTGCTGCTGCAGATCGGGCTGGTGGTTGGCCTGGTGATGCTGGGGCTGCGGCTGTTCCGCAACCGCCGCCAGCAGCCTGCCTATGCCGGCGCCGTGCCGGCCCAGGGTCAGCGCCCATCCGCCCCGGGCGCCAATGCGTTCGCCCGCGACGCCGCCATGCCGATGGGCGGCGGAAGCGCGGTCGCGAAGCCCGCCACCATGCCGTTCAACCCGACGCCCGCCGATTTCCAGGCCTTCGAGCAGTCGCTGATCGCGGTGAACGCCGCTTGGTCGGCGCGCGACGCGGCGGCGCTGCAGCGGCTGGGCACGCCCGAGATGGCGCGGCATTTCGCCGAGGACCATGCGGCGCTGCAGGCGCGCGGCTGGCAGAACGAGACCCGCGAGGTGAAGCTGGAGCAGGGCGACCTGTCCGAGGCCTGGCATGAGAACGGGCAGGACTATGCGACCGTCGCGATGCGCTTCTCCCTGATCGACGTAACCCGGCGCGTCAGCGACCGCACGGTGGTCGAAGGCGACCCGGCACAGCGCATCACGGCGACCGAGCTCTGGACCTTCCTGCGCCCGACCGGCGGCGCCTGGCAGCTCGCCGCCATCCAGCAGGCGGAATGATGTAGCCCTCGGACGCCGGCGCGGTCTTCGGCCGCTGGCATCAATCCTCGCCGAGCGCCGCCCCCGCGGCGAGCGGCGCCAGGGGCAGCGCCAGCGACAGGCCGGCGCCGAGCAACAGCAGGAAGGGTGCCGGCGACAGGCCGGCACCCGCCGCTTCGATCGCCGCGGCCCCGAAGATCACCACCGGGATCGCCAGGGGCAGCACCAGCAGCGGCAACAGCAACCCGCCGCGCCGGGCGCCCAGCGTCAGCGCCGCCCCCGCCGCCCCGAGCAGCGACAGGAAGCCCGTCGCCAGCGCCAGCGCCGCCATCGCCGCGCCCCAGGCTTCGACCGGCAGGTTCAGCATCGCACACGCGATGGGCGTCGCCGCGATCAGCGGCAGGCCGGTGGTAAGCCAGTGCGCCAGCGCCTTGGCCAGCGCGATGCCTGCGCGCGGCAGGCCGGACAGCAGCAGCAGATCGAGCGACCCGTCTTCCGCATCGGCACCGAACAGCCGGTCGAGCGGCAGCAGCGCCGCCAGCAGCGCGGCCGCGAGCAGCGCCCCGGGTGCCAGCCGCGCCAGGATCTCGGGCGACGGCCCGACCCCGAAGGGAAACAGCGCCGCGACCAGTACGAAGAACATCACCGCCGCCAGCGTCTCGGTCGGGTGACGCCAGGCAAGGCGCAGGTCGCGCGCCAGCAACGCGACGAAAGCGCTCACAGCCGCAGTTCCCGTGCCGCGTCGAGCGGCAGCGGCAGATGCGTCGCCGCGATCACCATGCCGCCCGCCGCGCGATGCGCCGCCAGCAGCACGCCCAGCCGCGCTACCGAGGCGGCATCCAGCCCGGTGGTCGGCTCGTCCAGCAGCCAGAGCGGCACGGTCCCCGGCGGATCGAGCGCCAGGCGGGCGAGCGCCAGGCGCCGTTTCTGCCCGGAGGACAGCACCCGTGCCGGCAGGGAAGCGAGCGGCACGAGATCCATCGCCGCCAGCGCATCGGCCACCCGTGCCGCCGGCGTACCCGACAGGCGCGCGGCGAATTCCAGATTCTCCGCGGTGGTGAAGGCCGGCTTCAGCGCATCGGCATGGCCGAGGTAGCGCAGCGGCACCTCGCCCTCCGCGTCGCCATGCCACAGCACCCGCCCTTCCGCCGGGAGCAGCAGCCCCGCCAGCAGCCGCAACAGCGTCGATTTCCCGGCGCCGTTCGCGCCGGTCAGCAGCAGCGCCTCGCGCGCCGCCAGCGTGAAGGACAGCCCCGCGAAGACCACGCGTTCGCCGCGCAGGCAGGCCAGGTTCTCCGCGTGCAGCATCAGCGAGTTGCGAACCCTTCTCATCTAGGCTTGACAAATCCGCGGACCATGGACCGGTGCAGTCCAGCGTGGTTTAAAACGGCCGACTCCGCAGCCGCAGCACAGGCGATGCGGATTGCGTCCGATGACCGGAGGGCGGCATGGCCCGGAGGTCTGAATCGGCCGCTCCATCTACACGGAAGAAGGGCCCCCGGACCATGCGCATGATCGGGCAGGACAGCCTGAAGACCCGCCGCACGCTCGTCGTCGACGGCAAGACGTATAATTATTTCAGCCTGCCGGAAGCGGCCAAGAGCATCGGCGACATCAGCCGCCTGCCCTACAGCCTGAAGGTGCTGCTCGAGAACGTGCTGCGCTTCGAGGATGGCCGCAGCTACACGGTGGCCGACGCGAAGGCGATCGCCGAATGGGTGCAGAAGGGCCATTCCGAGAAGGAGGTTCCCTTCCGCCCGGCGCGCATCCTGCTGCAGGACTTCACCGGCGTGCCGGCGGTGGTCGACCTGGCCGCCATGCGCGACGCGCTGCTCAACCTCGGCGGCGACCCGCGCAAGGTGAACCCGCTGGTGCCGGTCGATCTCGTGATCGACCACTCGGTCATGGTCGATCATTCGGGCACGCCGCAGGCGCTGCAGGAGAATGTCGACATCGAGTTCGAGCGCAACGGCGAACGCTATGAGTTCCTGCGCTGGGGCCAGTCCGCCTTCGACAATTTCCGCGTCGTGCCGCCGGGCACCGGCATCTGCCACCAGGTGAACCTGGAATACCTGGCGCAGGGCGTCTGGACCTCGACCGATGCCGGCGACGTCTTCGCCTTCCCGGACAGCTGCTACGGCACCGACAGCCACACCACGATGGTCAACGGCCTCGGCGTGCTCGGCTGGGGCGTCGGCGGCATCGAGGCGGAGGCCGCGATGCTCGGCCAGCCGATCGCGATGCTGATCCCGGACGTCATCGGCTTCCGCCTGCACGGCAAGCTGCCGGAAGGCGTGACCGCGACCGACCTGGTGCTGACCGTCACCCAGATGCTGCGCAAGAAGGGCGTGGTCGGCAAGTTCGTCGAATTCTACGGCCCCGGCCTCGATGAGCTGGCGCTCGCGGACCGCGCCACCATCGGCAACATGGCCCCGGAATACGGCGCGACCTGCGGCTTCTTCGCGGTCGACGACACCACGCTGGAATACATGCGCCTGTCCGGCCGCGAGGAGCACCGCATCAACCTGGTGCGCGACTACCTCAAGGCGCAGGGCATGTTCCGCGAGGCGGGCAGCCCGGATCCGGTGTTCAGCGACACGCTGGAACTCGACCTCGCGACCGTCGAGCCCTCGATGGCCGGCCCGAAGCGCCCGCAGGACCGCGTGGCGCTGACCAACACCGGGACCGCCTTCGGCCGCGATCTGGCCGCCGGCACCATGGGCGTGCCCGGCGACAAGGCCGACCTCCGCGTCGCGGTGGAAGGCGCGGATTACGACCTCGGCCATGGTGACGTGGTGATCGCCGCCATCACCTCCTGCACCAACACCTCCAACCCCTATGTGCTGGTGGCCGCCGGCCTCGTGGCACGTAAGGCGGTGGCGAAGGGCCTGACGGCGAAGCCCTGGGTGAAGACCTCGCTCGCCCCCGGCTCGCAGGTGGTGACCGAGTATCTGAACAAGTCCGGCCTGTCGAAGGACCTGGACGCGCTCGGCTTCCAGACGGTCGGCTATGGCTGCACCACCTGCATCGGCAATTCCGGCCCGCTGGCCGACCCGATCGTGGACGCGATCGAGAACAACAAGCTCGTCGCCGCCTCGGTGCTCTCCGGCAACCGCAACTTCGAAGGCCGCGTGCATGCCAATGTGCGCGCGAACTACCTGGCCTCGCCGCCGCTGGTGGTCGCCTATGCGCTGGCCGGCACCATCAAGAAGGACCTGACGCAGGAGCCGATCGGCACCGGCAGCGACGGCCAGCCTGTGTTCCTCAAGGACATCTGGCCGACGCAGAAGGAGGTGGCCGACACGGTGCACGCCGTCGTCACCCGCCAGATGTTCCAGGAACGCTACGGCGACGTCTTCAAGGGCCCGGCGCAGTGGCAGGCGATCCGCGTCGATGCGGACAGCGACACCTATCGCTGGAATTCCGGCTCCACCTACGTGCAGAACCCGCCCTATTTCGAGGGCATGAAGGCGGAGCCGACGCCGATCGCGGATGTGAAGGGCGCCCGGATCCTGGCGCTGCTGGCCGACAGCATCACCACCGACCACATCTCCCCGGCCGGCAACATCCGGAAGTCCTCGCCCGCCGGTGAATACCTGGTCGAGCACCAGGTGCGGCAGGCGGACTTCAACAGCTACGGCGCCCGCCGCGGCAACCACCAGGTCATGATGCGCGGCACCTTCGCCAATATCCGCATCAGGAACGAGATGGTGCCGGGCGTCGAAGGCGGCGTGTCCAAGCACTACCCCTCGGGCGATGTGGCGCCGATCTACGACGTGGCCATGCGCTACAAGAAGGAAGGCACGCCGCTGGTCGTGCTGGGCGGCAAGGAATACGGCACCGGTTCGTCGCGCGACTGGGCGGCGAAGGGCACCTTCCTGCTCGGCGCCAAGGCGGTGATCGCGGAGAGCTTCGAGCGCATCCATCGCTCGAACCTGGTCGGCATGGGCGTGCTGCCGCTGGTCTTCAAGGAAGGCGAGGACCGCAAGAGCCTCGGCCTGACCGGCGAAGAGGTGCTGGATATCCAGGGCATCGAGAACCTGCGCCCGCGCATGATGCTGGACCTGACGATCCATCGCCCGGACGGCACCACCACCAAGACCCAGGTGCTGTGCCGCGTCGATACCGCGGATGAGGTCGAGTACTACAAGAACGGCGGCATCCTGCAGTACGTGCTGCGCGGCATGGCGAAGGCCGCCTGATCCCAGGCCCTCATCGCTGAGACGAAGGGGCGCGGCACCGCGGGTGCCGCGCCCTTTTTCTTGTCCGGCAGGTTACATTTGCGACAGTCGGCGCTAGCCTCCCCGCGCCCCGGCGACAGACCGGGCCAAGGGAGAGACGCACCATGACCGATCAGGCCCTCGGCCGGCGCGCGGCGCTGGCCGGCGCCGCGGCCCTCGCCGTCGCCGCACGCCCCGCCGCCGCCCAGCCGCGCGCGACGACGCCGCCGCCACCGGCGACGCACAACGTGCCCTATTCCACTGGCACCGAGGCAGCGCGGACACCGGCGCCGCCCGATGCGACGGACTGCCATTTCCACATCTATGACCGCCGCTTTCCCGCCACCGCCGGCGCGACCTTGCTGCCGCCGGATGCGACGGTCGAAAATTACCGCGCCCTGCAGCGCCGCACCGGCACCAGCCGCGGCGTGCTGATCCAGCCATCCACCTATGGCACCGACAACCGGCTGCACCTGGAATCGATGCACGCGCTCGGCCGCGATCGCTTCCGCATGGTCGCGGTGGTGAACGACCGCGTCACCGACGCGGAGCTGCGCCGCCTGCATACCCAGGGCGTGCGCGGCATCCGCTTCAACTTGATCCAGGCCGGCACCACCACGATCGACATGCTGGAGCCGCTGTCGCGCCGCATCGCGCCACTGGGCTGGCATTGCCAGATCCACATGACCGGCACCCAGATCGGGGACGCCAACGACCTGCTGCTGCGCCTGCCGAGCGGCATCGTCTTCGACCACCGCGCGCGGCTGCCGGCGGCCCAGGGGTTGAACAGCCCGGGCTTCACCACGGTGCTGCGGCTGCTCGGGCGCGGCAGGACCTGGGTGAAGCTCTCCGGCCTCTACATGGACAGCAATGCCGGCCCGCCCGGCTATGCCGACAGCGTCGCGATCGCCAAGGCCTTCTTCGCCGCCAATCCGCAGCGCATGGTCTGGGGCAGCGACTGGCCGCACCCGACCGAGGCGCTGGACAACAAGCCGGACGACGCGAAGCTGTTCGACCTGTTGACCGACTGCGTGCCGGATGCGGCGGCGCGGCGGCGCGTGCTGGTCGACAACCCGGCCGAGCTCTACGATTTCCCGCGCACCGGCGCGGCGCGGCGCCGCACCGGCTGATCCTGTCCCAGGGCGGTGTGCGCCGCCGCACTTCCCGCCCGGCGGCCGGTATGGATAGGTTGCCTGATCGGATCGGGGAACCGCCATGCCGCGCACGCCGCTTTTCGCCGTCCTGCGCCGGGCGGCGGCCATCGCCGCGGCGGCGCGTGCGACGGGCGCGCCACCGGTCGGCGAACTCGTCGCCATGCCGCTCCGCCGCCGTGCCCTGCTCGCCGCCGCGGCGCTGGCGCCGCTGCCGCTGCGTGCCCGGCCATTGCCGTCCGCCCGCATCGCCGTGGTGGGCGCCGGCCTCGCCGGGCTGGTCGCGGCGCATCGCCTGGTCGAAGCAGGGGCGCGGGACGTCACGGTCTACGATGCCAATCAGCGCAGCGGCGGCCGCATCCTCAGCGGCCGCGGTACGGTCGGCGAAGGCTCGCTCGTCGAACTCGGCGGCAGCTTCATCGACAGCGACCATGCCGACATGCAGGCGCTGGCCCGCGAATTCGCGTTGCCCCTGGAAGACAGCGCCGGCGACCCGGCGGCGGCGCGCATCCATATCGCCGGCAGCAGCCGCAGCATCGCCGATATCGCCACGGAGGCGGCACCGATGGTCGCGCGGCTGGCCGCGATCCGCGCCGGCGGCGACGCGGCCAAGGCCACCGAGGACCGGCGCTCGGCCGCTGCGCTGCTCGATGCGCTCAGCATCTCCGGCTGGCTGCGCCGGCTGCTCGATATCGGCCTGACGCAGGAGATGGGACTGGATCCTGGCCAGATGTCGGCGCTCTACCTGGTCGATTTCTTCGCGCCGGATCCGGCCCAGCCGCGGCGCGGCCTGTTCTCCTCCGACCAGCGCTACCAGATCGCCGGCGGCAATGACCGGCTGCCGGCGGCGCTGGCGGCGCGGCTCGGCGCACGCATCCGGCATGGCATGCGGCTCGAGAGCCTGCGGCCACGCGGCCGCGCCTATGCGCTCGGCTTCGGCGGGCGGGAGGTGGTGGCGGATATGGTGGTGCTGACGCTGCCGGGCACCATGCTGCGCCGCGTCGCCATCGACGTGCCGCTGCCGCCCCTGACGCGGCGCGCGATCCGGGACCTCGGCTATGGCGCCAATGCCAAGCTCTTCGCCGGGCTCTCGGCGCGGCCCTGGCGGGCACAGGGGCTGTCGGGGGAGACGACCAACGATCTCGGCAGCCAGACCTCCTGGGAGGATCACGGGCAGGCGGGCGCCGGCCGCGGTACGCTGACCTTCTTCGCAGGCGGCGGCATCGGGCGCGGCTTCAGCGCCGGTGCCGCCACCGCCCGGGTCCAGGCCCTGACGGCGGCGCTGGAACCGGCGCTGCCCGGCCTCGCCACCGCCTTCGGCGGGCGGGCTGGCCGGATGCACTGGCCCGCCAACCCCTATGTCGGCGGTTCCTATTCCTGCTTCGGCCCCGGGCAATACGCCGGCTTCTCCGGCGCCTGGGCGCCGGCGGAGCGGCTGATCTTCGCCGGGGAGCACACCAGCGACGCCTGGTCCGGCTACATGAACGGCGCCGCCGAAAGCGGCCGCCTCGCGGCGGAGCGCGTCATCACCCTGCTGCGGTAGCCGTCAGTGCAGGGCGCCCCAGCGCTCGACGGCAGGCTCGGCGCTGGCCCAGCGCCAGCGTTCGCCCTGGCGGCAGATCTGCGCCGCGTACCACTCGCGCGTCATCGCCTCCCCCTCGCCATCGACGACGGTGAAGACGATCTCGCGGCAGGGCGCCAGCGGATTGGCGATGTTGCGCACCACATGCACGTCGCCACGTTCATTGCCGATCGGGATGTCGTGGTCGATGCGCCAGGGAGCCGCGCCGCCGACCGGCAGGGCCCCGGCAATCTCGGCGATCGCGTCCTGCGTCCCGCGCTGGCGGGAGCGGCCGTAATACTTGACCGCCGCATCCGTCGCCGCCGCGGTCGTCATGCCGATGGCGACGCCAACCGCGGGATTGGCGGTGAAGGTGCCGCTGACGATCGCGGTGGTCGCGCCGACGACCTGCGGCACCACCTGGCAGGCCGCGAGCAGCGGCAGGAACAGGAGCGGCAGGGCGCGCCGCAGAGCGCCCATCCGGATCATTGCAGCGAACCCCAGCGCTCGGTGGCAGGCTCGGCGCTGGCCCAGCGCCAGCGGGTGCCGTCACGGCAGATCATCGCCGTATAGAAGGCGCGGCGCGGCGTGCCGCTTTCCTCGGTATCGACGGAGAAGACGACCTCGCGGCAGGCGAAGCCGGTATTCCCGACCTCCCGCGTCACCACGACCTGGCCACGCTCATCGGCCTCGATCGGCATGGAATGGGTGATGCTCCAGCTGCCGACCGCGCCGGGGCGCAGCGTGCCGGCCGCTTCGGCCACCGCATTCTGGGCTTCGCGATGGACCCGTCGCTGCAGGTACTGCAGCCCGGCGCGGGCGCCGGCCGAGACACCAAGGCCGATGCCGGTCGCGACCGTCGCATTGTCCGTCACGGCGGATGCGATGCCGGCACCGGCCACGCCCGCCCCCGCCTCGGTACCGACGCCGAGAAAGGACCCGCAGCCGGCCAGGACAGGCAGCATCAACAGCAGCGGCAACAGCTTCGCCGGCCGGCCCCATGTCACGCCAGAACGCATGCGATCCCCCCTCGACCGCGCGATTCGCCCCCCGACGAATCGCACATCGCCGCGAGTCTATCGCCGGCGGCGCGGGACGGCACCCGGACCACGCCGTCCCCGGAACACATTGCCGTTGTCATGACCCCTCCGCGTATCCAACCGGCAGATTTCAGCCTTCGTTGGAGACGATGATCGCGACGCGGCGATTCTCGTTCGTCGGCGCACCCGGCAGCGGCACCCGGCTGCCGAGGCCACGCACGCCGATATCCCCGCGCCGCAACCCGATGCCGATCAACACATCGGCGACCGCCTGCGCCCGGCGCTGCGACAATTGGTCATTGTATGCGGCGTCACCGTAGGAATCGGTGTGGCCTTCCACTCGCATGCGCGTGATGCCGACACCCAGCAGCGCCCGCCCCAGGCGCTGGACCGTCTGGTTCGCCGCCGCCGTCAGCTCCGACCGCGTGCTGGCGAACAGGATGCGTTCGTTGAGGCCGAGCGTCCAATCATCGCCGCTACGCTCGAATCCCTGCTGGCGCAGCAACGCGATCTGCTCCGCGGTCAGGCCATGGGTCTGGCAGGCCGCGACCAGGACGACGGGCAGGATCGCGAGGAAGGATCGCCTGTCAGGTGTCCCGGACACTCGTCTCGCCCCAGCCATCACCGTCTTCTCCTTGCGCGCTCGCCGCGCGCCAACCGCCACGCTGTGATCGTTTTGCGCGATACATGGCGGCATCGGCAAGATGGATCAGGACGTTCGCATCCTCGGCATGATCGGGGAAAACCGCGATGCCGGCGCTGAGCGAGACGGTCGCGGTGCCGCCGGCCGGCAGCGGGATCGGCTGTGCCATGCTGGCGATGATGCTGTCGGCGATGCGGCCCGCATCCTCCGCCCGGCGCAGCGGCGCCAGCAACACGACGAATTCGTCGCCGCCGAAGCGGGTGACCAGGTCCCCGGCGCGCAGCTTCGTGCGCAACTCCGTCGCGATCGCGACCAGCACCGCATCGCCGGCGGCATGCCCCAGCCGATCATTGACTTCCTTGAAATTGTCGCAGTCGAGGAACAGCACCGCGACACGATTCCCGGTCACCTGCGCTTCCTGGATCGCCCAGGCGAGCTGGCGCGCGAAGAGCACCCGGTTTGGCAGGCCGGTCAGGCTGTCATGCGAAGCCTGGTGGACGAGGGACGCATTCTCGCGCTGCAGATGCTTCTCCCACACCTGCAACTCGTCCAGCAGGGCGTTGAAGTCGTCGCCGAGGGAATCGATCTCGACGATCGGCGCCGGTGGCACGCGCTGGTCGAAGGCGCGATCCCGGCGCACGGTATGGGCCAGATCGGCCAGCGCCTCGAGCGGCTTGACGATGGTGCGTTGCATCCGGCGTGACAGATAGAGCGCACCGGCCGCGCTGAGCGCCATGCAGATGAACAGCCCGGCCAGGCCGGTCGCCAGGAAGCGCACCGTGCCGCCGCCATGGCCATGCACCACGATCTCCGCGATCGGCGCGCCGTCATGGACGATCGGCAGCGTGACCGTGGGCGGATCCAGCAAGGTGGCGATCGGCCGTTCCAGCCAGGTGAGCAACCCGCTATCGGGCCGCCGCCAGGCAGCCAGGACATGGCCGCCACTCAGCACGACCCGCGCCTCGGCGACTTCTTCCTCGGTCGCGATCAGGGCGATCGCCTCCTCCGCGGCGGCCCGGTCGCGGAATACCGCCGAGGCTTCGACGGTGTAGCGCATGGAACGCGCGATCAGCGCGAGGTTCTGCTCGGCATTGACCCGCAGCGCCACGAGGCCGGCGACGGTCAGCGTGATGCCGACGGTCGCGACCGCCAGCAGGACGATGCCGAGATGCGCCCGCCACAGCACGGCGTGCAGGGTGGGCAATCGGCGGGGGGGATGACCGGTCATGGCGGAGCGGCCCGCCGCTGGCCCAGCCGCAGCACGTTCGGATGGATACGCAGCCCGCTGCGGGAGATCGAGTCGAGGTTGACCTGGAACGACACCTGCGTGTCCTCCACGCGCAGGCAGAACATGCTGCCGACCGAGCAGGTGGGATCGTCCTCGCTGATGCTCAGGATCGGCCGGCCGAGCAGCCGCGCGAAGATGCGTTGATGCTCGGCCGGGCTGGTCCTGCCCACATAGACGATCTGGCAGGCGCTGGTCAGCGCATCGCTCTCGATCGCCATGCGCTGCGCACGGATCGGCCGGCCGACATTGTGCGGCGCCCCCTGCAACAGGCCGTCGGCATAGGCGGCGTCGGCCACGACGCACAGCCGCAGCTCCGGAGGATCGTTCGGCCAGCGCGCATAGCTCAGAATGCCAAGTACCGCCTGTGTCACTGCTGCTGCGCCGCGGGCCACCGGTTCCATGCCCCAAGTCCGGTTGATGGAGAACAGGCATAACATAAGGATGGCGACCGCGCCGCCGGCACAGCCCCGAGCCGTCAGCCTGGAACGAATTCCAGCGAAATGCAGCATCAACCCGTGCACAAATCCTCGCGTCGTCCTCACGCACCGCGGCAGCCCCACGAGCCGGCAAGCGGCGGGCCGGCAGCGATAATGAGACACTTTACCTTATCTGTCAGGCATTTCGCCGCGGCAAGCATCGCCGGCCATAAAAATCTTGAATATTCGGCGAAGCGCGTGAAATCTGGGATGATCGGCAGATCTGTCCTTGCATTTTTCGCCCCCGTTCGCGCCTGGCGCGAAGTATCCGGCCTGGTTCTCGCCTTTCTCTGACGCGCAACTTCAACGTCCGAGCAGGACCAGCACCACGCCCGCGACCACGGTGAGCGCGCCGATGACATCGGTGCGCGTCGGACTCTCGCGCAGATAGAATCGGCTGAAGATCAGGGTGAAGATGATCTCCACCTGCCCGACCGCGCGCACCAGCGCAACCGGGGCGAGCGCGAAGCCCGTGAACCAGCAGGCGGAGCCGCAGGCCGAGAGCGCGCCAACCCAGCAGCTGCTGCGCCAGGAGGCGAAGACGGCGCGCAGCTGGTCGCGCTCCCGCAGCAACAGGTAGCCGCCCTGCATCACCGTCTGCATCGCGTTGATGACGACGAGGGATTCGACCGCGCGCAGCACCGGATCCGGGCCGTCGAGCGCCTGGTTCGCGGCCTTGATCGCGATCGAGGTCAGCCCGAAGCAGAAGCCGGCACCGAGGCCACACAGCGCCGCGGGTTGCACGGTGGCGCGCAGCATGTCGCCCAGGCTGCCGACCCGGCCCGCGAGCGACAAATAGAGCGTGCCGGAGGCACAGAGCGTGACGCCGAACCAGGACAGCGGCGAAAGCATCTCGCCAAGCAGCAGCAGCGCCAGCACCGCGCCCTGTACGGCTTCGGTCTTCGCGTAAGCGGTGCCGACGGCGAAGCCACGGAAGCCGAAGGCCATGATCAGCAGGTTGGTGCCCAGGATCTGCAGCAGCCCGCCCGCCGCCGCGAAGGCCAGGAACCGCATGTTCGGCGCCGCGATCGTGCCGCCGAAAAGCGCCAGATAGACCGCGAGGAGGAGGATGCCGACCGGCAGGCCATAGAGGTAGCGCACCACGCCCGCACCGTTGACGGAAAGCTGCCCGCGCAGGCGCTGTTGCAGCGCCGTCCGCCAGGTCTGCAGCAGCGCGGCCGCGAGCGTCGCGCCGATCCAGAGGGACATCGCGGAGAGGATCCAGGAAACTGTAACAGGCAGGCTGGCCGCGCCCCGGCCACGCGTCAATTGGCGTCGAGCTGCAGCCCTTCCCGCGTGATGACGCCGCGCCATTTTTCGATTTCGGCACGGACGAAGCCGGCGAAGGCCTCCGGCGTGCCATGGAGGGAAACGCCGCCGATCTGCGCGATGCGCTGCTTCATGTCCTCCGTCGCGTCCATGGCCCGCATCGCCTCGTTCAGCGCCTGGACCGCCGGCGCCGGCACGCCGGCCGCGTAGAACATGCCGAACCAGGTGCTGACGTCGAACTGCGCCAGCTCCGCCATGGTCTCCCGCGCCGCGGGCACATCCGGCAGTTGCGCGTTGCGGTCCGCGGTGCTGACCGCCAGGGCCCTGACCGTTCCCGCGCGCACCTGCTGGATGCCGGAGGTCAGGTTGTCCCACATGTACTGGATATTGCCGGCGACCAGCTCGACCATCGCAGGCCCGGCGCCGCGATAGGGCACGTGGATCGATTCCGTGCCCACCGCCTGGTTGAACCAGACGCCGGTCAGATGCGGGCTTTGCCCGACGCCGGGGGAGCCATAGCTGATCCGGCCCGGGTTGCGCTTCAGATGCGCGACCAGCTCCGGCAGGGAATGCGCCGGCACCGAGGGATGCACCACCAGCACATTGGGGCCGCGCACCACACCCGCGACCGGCAGCAGCTGTTCCACGCGGTAGGGGGTGTTGCGATAGAGCGAATAGGCGATCGCCTGCGGGCCGATATTGCCCGACAGGATGGTGTGGCCGTCGGCGGGGGCGCGCAGGAATTCCTGGGTGCCGATCAGGCCGCCGGCGCCGGAGCGATTCTCGACCACCACGCTCACGCCATGCCAGTGCTGCTGCAGGAAGGCCGCCAGGACCCGCGCCACCAGGTCGGCGGTTCCGGCCGGCGCCGCCGGCACGATGATGCGCACGGGCTGGGTCGGCCGCCACGCCGGCTGGCCGCGGGCAACGGCCGGCGCGGCAAGGACCGGCAGCGCCAGGGCGGCGCGGCGCGTGATGGGCATGGGCGATTCCCTCCGTGATCTTCTTGGCGCGGAGCATGCCGCGCAGGGAAGCCTCATGCCAGCGGCGCGACACGCTCCGTATGGATGACGATGCCGTCGGCGTCGGCGCGGACATAACCGTAGTCGATCGGCGCGTCCGGCTCGATCGCTGGCTTGCCGCCGTGCATCCGCACCTCGAAGGCAGTGCCGCGCAGCGAGGAGAGCGGGATGCCGTGCCAGCTGCCGGCGATCGGGCGGTGCAGATGGCCATGGAAGATGTGCCGGATGCGCCCGGCATGCGGCGCCAGCACGGCCCAGAGCGCCTCCGGCGCGCGCAGCGCGATGGCGTCCATCCCCGGGATGCCGACCGGCAAGGGTGGATGGTGCAGGAAGAGCAGCACCGGCCCGTCCTCCTCCGCCAGACGATCGGCCAGCCAGCCGAGGCGCCGGGCGCAGAGCGTGCCGTGCGGCGCCCCCGGTTCCAGCGTGTCGAGCAGGATGCAGCGGCCGGCGGGCGTCGCGAAGGCGTGCTGGATGAAGCCGCCGGGATCGCGCGGCGCCTGCGGAAAGGCCTCGGCGAAGGCGATGCGGCTGTCATGGTTGCCCATCATCAGATGCGCCGGGCAGGGCAGCCGCGCGACCAGGGTCGCCAGCCGGGCATAGGCGGCGGACTCCCCGTCCCGCGTCAGGTCGCCGGTGATGACGGCGAAGGCGGCCGGCGCATCGCCGCCCCACGCATGGCGCGCGGCGATCGCCGTGACCGCGGCTTCGAAGCGGGCGCCGGTGTCCTGGCCCGCCAGGGTCTCACCCGGCGGGGCCACATGCGGATCGGTCAGATGGAGGAAGGCAATGGGCTGCATGCCGCGAGTCTAGAGTGCGGCCGCGCCCGGCGCGACCTGTTTGGCATTGGTCCAGCGCACCCGCAATGACATCGAAGCGTCACGGCAATGACATCCTGGCAGCCCGGCCCCGCCGTTAGGTCGCGGGCCGAAGCCCCTGCCGGAGCACCGCCGCATGCCCTTCACCGTCACCCGCCGCGCCGCCGCCGGGCTTGCCTTGGCTGGCCTCGCCTTGCCGCGCTTCGCCATCGCCCAGGCCGATCAGCGCCCCGCCATCACCGTCGCCGTACAGGCGATCAGTACGTCCAACACGCTGGAGCCGCTGCGCGAGCAGTCGAACGTCATGACCCGCGTCGTCTCCAGCTTCCTGGAACCGCTGATCGATCTAGACTGGCTGGGGGATCTCAGCGCCCGGCCGACCCTGGCCAAGGCCTGGCGGCGGATCGACGCGCGCACGCTGGAGCTGGAGCTGCGGGACGGCGTGCGCTTCCACGACGGCAGCCTGATGACCGCCGAGGATGTCGCCTTCTCCTTCGGGCCGGAGCACATGTGGGGCAGCGGCCATGCCGCGCCCGGCGCCGGCGGCATGTTCACCTCGATGACCGCGGGCACCGGCACCAAGGAGCCGCCGGCCGAGGTCGTCGCCATCGCCCGCCTCGCCTTTCCGGGTTTCGAGCGCATGGAGGTGGTCGATGCGCGCACCGTCCGCCTGGTCAACCGCACCCCGGACGTGACCCTGGAAGGGCGGCTGGCGCGCCCGGCCGCTTCCATCATTTCCCGCCGCGCCTTCGACACGGCGCCGGACTGGCTGAGCTGGGCGCGGCGGCCGGTCGGCACCGGCCCCTATCGCGTCGCCGAATACCGGCCCGACGCCTTCCTGCTGCTGGAAGCCCATGACGCCCATTGGGGCGGCCGACCGCCGCTGCGTTCCATCCGCTTCGTGCAGGTGCCGGAGGTGGCGTCCAGGGTCGCCGGGCTGCGCACCGGCGGATACGACTTCGCCTGCGACCTGCCGCCCGACCAGATCGCGGTGGTCAATGCCAGCCCGCGGCACACGGTCGCGAGCCGCGCCATCGCCAATCACCGGGTGACCGCCTTCGACAAGACGCATCCGACGCTCCGCGATCCGCGTGTCCGCCGCGCACTGACCCATGCGATCGACCGGCAGGCGATCGTCGATGCGCTCTGGGCCGGCACCAGCACCGTGCCCAAGGGCATGCAGTTCGACTTCTTCGGGCCGATGCTGCTGCCGGATTGGGACGCGCCGCGCTTCGACCTGGCGGAGGCGCGGCGCCTGGCGCGCGAGGCCGGCTATGCCGGAGAGCCGATCCCCTATCGCCTGCTCAACAACTACTACACCAACCAGACCGCGACCGCGCAGGTGCTGGTCGAGGGCTGGCGCCAGGCGGGCCTCAATGTCCGCATCGAGATGCAGGAGAACTGGTCGCAGATCCTGCTGGCCAATGGCGGGCGCGGGCTGCGCGACAATTCCAACACCGCCTTCTTCAACGACCCGGTCGGCGCCATGGCCGCCTTCGGGCCGAGCGGCCAGCAATGGGCCAGCGGCGAATGGCGGAACGACGACGCCGCGGCGGCGCTGGAGGCCCTGCAATCCTCGACCGACACCGATCGCCGCCGCGCCGCGCTGCGCCGCATGCAGGAGATCTGCGAGCGGGAGGACCCGGCCTATACCGTCCTGCACCAGACGGTGAACCTGACCGGCAAGCGCCGCGATCTCGCCTGGCGGGCCTCCGGCTCCTTCGCCATGGATTTCACTGCCCGCAACTGGAGCGTCTGAGCCCGTGGATACCACCACCCCGAAAGCCGATGCCGATACCGCCGGCAAGCATCTCGGCGACGAAGCCGCCATCCATCCGACCGCGCGGGTGCGCGACAGCCATTTCGGCCGCTACTGCGAGGTCGGCGCCGGCACCCGCGTGGCCGAGAGCAGCTTCGGCGACTACAGCTACGTCGCCGGCGGCAGCGACATCATCTATGCCGAGATCGGCCGCTTCTGCTCGATCGCGGCGGCGGTGCGGATCAATCCGGGCAATCATCCGCTGGACCGGGTGGCGCTGAACCACTTCACCTACCGCTCCGCCGCCTATGGCCTTGGCGATGATGATGCCGCCTTCTTCGACTGGCGGCGCAGCCACAAGGTGACGCTCGGCCATGATGTCTGGATCGGGCATGGCGCGGTGATCCTGCCCGGGGTCACGCTGGGCCATGGCTGCGCGATCGGTGCCGGGGCGGTGGTGACCAAGGATGTCCCCCCTTTCGCGATCGTGGTCGGTGTCCCCGGCCGCGTGCTCCGGCATCGCTTTGCACCCGACATCATCGAGCGCCTGCTGGCGCTGGCCTGGTGGGACTGGCCGCATGAGCGGCTGGGCCAGGCGCTGCAGGATTTCCGGACCCTCGGCGCCGCCGAGTTTCGTGAGAAGTATAGCTAGACGCTTTTACTGATCCTCAATCGCCGGCGGCGGCTGATGGTCGCGCGCGGGGCCGCATGCGCGGCCCCGGAGCATCGGCTTCGCCTCACTCCACTGGAACCAGTGGCGGCCTACGGCCGCGGCGGGAAAAGGCGCTGCCTGGCCGGTTCCTGGTCTCGAATGGATGCAGACCGCTCGAAGCCGCCGTGGTGACCCCGGGCACAGCCGGCCCCCTGGGACAAAATGCCATGCTTGACGGCATGGCTGCCCTGACGCTCTTTCACTCGCGTTTCTGGGCCAGCCGATGGAAGGGTCCGCCCCATGGATACCCGTGCCGCCTTGCTGCGCCATGCGCGCGACACCCTCTCCACCCTCCGCCTGGAAGGGCGCTACCGGGACTTCGCGCGGCTGGAGAAGCGGGCCGGGTCCTTCCCCCGCTACCACCTGCATGAGGCCGATGGCAGCGTGCGGGAAGTGACGGTCTGGTCATCCAACGACTATCTCGGCATGGGCGCCCATCCGGCGGTGCTGGCGGCGGCCGAGGCCGCGATCCGTGACCATGGCGCCGGCGCCGGCGGCACCCGCAACATCTCCGGCACCTCCCCCCTGCACGCGGCGCTGGAAGCGGAGCTCGCCTCCCTGCACGGCAAGGGCGCGGCGCTGCTGTTCACCTCCGGCTATGTCGCGAACCAGGCCGGGCTTTCGACCCTGCTCGCGGCGCTGCCGGGCTTCCAGGTCTTCTCCGACGCCAAGAATCACGCCTCCATGATCGCGGGCATGAAGGGCGCGCCGGTGGCGCGGCACATCTTCCGCCACAACGACCTCGCGCATCTGGACGCGCTGCTGCGCGCGGCGCCGGCCGACGCGCCGAAGCTGATCGCCTTCGAGAGCGTCTATTCGATGGATGGCGACATCGCCGATATCGCCGCCATCTGCGACCTGGCCGACCGCCACGGCGCCATGACCTATCTGGACGAAGTGCACGCGGTCGGGCTCTACGGCCCGCAGGGCGGCGGCATCGCGGAACGCGATGGCGTCGCGCACCGGGTCGACGTCATCGAAGGCACGCTGGCCAAGGGTTTCGGCGTGCATGGCGGCTATGTCGCGGGCGATGCCACGCTGGTCGACTATATCCGCAGCCTGGCCGGCGGGCTGATCTTCACCACCGCGCTGCCGCCGGTGATCGCCGCCGCGACGCTGGCCGCCATCCGGCACCTGCGCCATGACGGCTCCCGCCGCGCCGCGCTGGCGGAGCGGACCGCGGCGCTGAAGGCCGCACTCGACCTTGCCGGGCTGCCGCGCATGCCGAGCGAGAGCCATATCGTGCCGCTCTGGATCGGGGAGGCGGCGCTTTGCCGCCAGGTGGCGCATCGGCTGCTGACCGAGCACGCGATCTACGCGACGCCGATCAACTACCCGACCGTGCCGCGCGGCGCCGAGCGCCTGCGCCTCTGCGCCACGCCGCTGCACACGGATGCGATGATCGCCGAGCTGGTCACCGCCCTGCGCGCCGTGCTGCCGCAAAGCCGCGACAAGGCAGCGTAGTTTCTGGCCTCAATCGCCGGCGCCGGCATGCGACGGTTTGGCTTCCGCGCGACTCCGCACGGGCCGCATTCGCGGCCTCGGGGCATCGGCTGACGCCTCGCCGCCGCTGAAACTGGTGGCGGCCTGTGGCCGCGGGGAGTGCAGTCCGAATATCAAAGCTGGCCGCCGGCATCAGTGACCGCCGCCAGCGCACCTGACAGGGCGAAAGCCGGGCGCGCGAATGCGCGCGCCGGCGTTCGAGCCCAAAAACTACTGTGCCACCAGGCCGCGGTTGGTGATGGTGATGCGGCTCGCAGCGCAGATATTGATGCGGTAGAGGTCCTCGCGGCGGCCATTCATCCACACGGCGCGGAAATCGTAGTTGCCGGGATTATTGGCGACGAAGGTCATCGCCTGGCCCGGTTCCAGCACGCGCTGGCCGAGCTGGTCGGCGCCGAAGCTGCTCAGCGAGGAGTGGCTGAAGTAGAATTCCCGCACCGTGCGGCCGGACTGGTTCACGACCTGGAAGCGCGTGTCGCAACCGGGCGACACCTGCGGCACCACCACCTGCTGCGGCACATAGACCGTCTGGGGCTGCGCCACGCAGCCTGCCAGCGCGGCGCCGCCCGTCATGGCGAGGGCTGCGAACAGGCTGCGACGATTCAGGCGGCTCATGCGGCGATCCTTTTCTGCCGGCGCCGCGGCCTCATGCGAGCAGCGCATCCATGCCGGGAAGCGTAACGGTCCATCCCGGCCGGGGCAACGACATCAGCGGGGGTCGACCGGCGATTCCGGCTGTCCAGCGGCTTCGATCACGCGGCCGGCATCGAGCAGCAGATCCTCCCGGTAGCGGCCGGCCAGCAGCTGCACGCCGACCGGGATCGTGCCGACCAGGCCGGTTGTGACCGTCAGCCCCGGCAGCCCCATCAGCGGCAGGCCAACCTGGGTCAGCTGCGCCTCGATGATGCGGCGGAAGGCCTGCGGGCTCTCGACATCCTCCTGGTCGCGGAAGGGCAGCTCACCGGAAACCGGCGTGATGGCGACCGGGAAGCGTTCGAAGAAATCCATCCATTGCCGCACGAAGCCCGCCCGCGCCTGCAGCGCGTCCATGAAGGAATTCAGGTCGGGTTCAGGGCAGAGCGCCTCCATCTGCGCGAAGACGAAGATCGCGTCGGGATCGCCTTCCTCATGCAGGGCGCGATTCAGGCCACGGCGCGATTCCGCCAGCCAGAGCATGGCCTGCAGTTCGGCCGGGCGGCGCAGCGGCGGGGTATCGGTCTCCTCGATGGTCCAGCCGGCCTTCTCCAGCCGGTGGGCGGCGTCGCGCAGCGCGGCCCGCACCGCGGGCTGGACCGCCATGCCGTCCGGCGCCAGGCAAAGCGCGGCCCGCTTCGGCGCGGCGGGGCCATGATGCGGCGCATCCACCCACCAGGGATCGCGGATGTCGCGCGCGCGCATCGCGTCATAGGCCAATGCCACGTCGCCGATGGTCCGCGCGATCGGGCCCGAGACCGCCATGAGCTGGCCACCGACATGACGCTCGGCACCGCTCGAGTTCCAGGCGGGGATGCGGCCCAATGTCGGGCGCAGCCCGTGCACGCCGCAGGCATAGGCCGGGTAGCGGATCGACCCGCCGATATCGGTGCCATGGCCGACCGCGCCGATGCCGGCAGCCACACCCGCCGCCGCGCCGCCGGAGGAACCGCCCGGCGTGATACCGGCGTCGCGCGGATTCTTCGTGTGGCCGTGCAGGGAATTGCGGGTGAACCAGCGCAGCGAGAAGGCCGGGGTATTGGTGCGGCCGAGCAGCACCGCGCCCGCCTTGCGCAGATTGGCGACCACCGGGTTGTCCTGCTGCGCGATCAGGCCCTTCTGCAGCCGCAGCCCGTTGGTGGTGGCATAGCCTGCCTGGTCGGCATTGACCTTGATGGTGACCGGGACCCCGGCCATCGGCCCGGCATCCTCGCCCCGGGCGAGCGCGGCATCGACCGCCGCCGCCTGGGCCAGCACGTCTTCCGGCCGATGCTCCGCCACCGCGTTGATCGCCGGGTTCACCGCCTCCAGCCGGGCCAGCGCGTCCCGCGCCACCTCGGTCGCGGATGCGTCCTTCGCACGCACCAGGGCGGCGATCTCGGTCGCGGGCAGGCGCCAGAATGCGGTCATGGAGCGGGTCCTTGCGTTGCGGCCGCCATGCTTCCGCGCGGGCGGCGCCCGGTCAACCGGCCAGCATCTTCTCCATGAAGACGCGATCAAAACCCTTCTCGGTCGCGCGGTGCGTCTCGCGGAAGCCGAGATGGGCGTAGAGGGCGTGGTTCTCGGTCATCAGCGCATGGGTATAGAGGCGCAGGCGCGGCAGCCCCGCCGCCCGCGCCTCGGCTTCCGCCCGCGCGACCAGCAGCCGGCCGAAGCCCCGGCCCCGCGCGCGATCGGCGAGCGCGATATTGTCGAGCAGCAGGGCATCCGCTTCCGGGATCAGCACCAGGATGCCGGCGATGCCCGCGGCATCCTCCAGCACCCGCACCCGCCCGGCGCCGATCAGGGCGCCGTA